>CAXUJE010000467.1:0-4345 GCA_964251035.1 uncultured Acetobacteraceae bacterium | reverse complement strand
GGGACGTGTTCACCTACCGGATCGGCCCCGGCCGGGCCGGGCGGTCGCACGGGCTCAAGGTGGCGGCACTTGCGGGCTTGCCGGCCCCTGTCCTTGCGCGCGCGACCGAGCTGCTCGCGGGCTACACGCCTGTTGTCCACTCGGACCCAGCAGCTTGAGGGGAGAGGGCTTGCCGAGGCTGCCACGGCGTGGACAAACAACCAACCTCGACTTCGCCAACGGTGTCCCGTTTTTGACGAAGTGGTACAGAGTGGGCGGAAGCGTCTGTCTTTACTCCGCGTGGCTGGCATCGCGAATGTTGGCTCACCCCCTGTTCGCCTGACACAAGCTGCCGCTGCGCACCGACCTTCTTGGCGTCGCCGTCTTTTGCAACGAAGTGAGGCTCGGTTCGGCGAGTCGCAATGCCTCTTCGTCAGGCCGGCCCGCGCCCCTTCAGCGGAACGGCGGCTCGTCGAAGGAGCGCAGCTTGCGCGAGTGCAGCGCGGCGAGCTGACGGCGCAGCAGCTCGAAGGTTGCGATCCCGATGGCGAGGTGCTCGCCCACGGCGCGCTGGTAGAAGACGCTGGCCGCACCCGGCAGCTTGATCTCGCCGTGCAGCGGCTTGTCGGACACGCACAGCAGCGCGCCGTAGGGCACCCGCAGGCGGTAGCCCTGGGTTGCGAGCGTCCCGCTCTCCATGTCCACCGCGATCGCCCGGGACAGGTTGATGCGCCGCCGCTCCTGGGACCAGCGAAGCTCCCAGTTGCGGTCGTCGTAGGTCACGACGGTGCCCGTGCGCAGCCGCCGCTTGAGCGCGTCGCCCCGCTCGCCCGTGACCTGGGCCGCCGCCTCCTGCAAGGCCACCTGCACCTCGGCCAGCGCGGGGACGGGCACCTCGGGCGGCACCAGGTCGTCGAGGATGCGGTCGCGCCGCAAGTAGCCGTGCGCCAGCACGTAATCGCCAATGGCCTGGCTCTGCCGCAGCCCGCCGCAGTGGCCGACCATGAGCCAGCAATGCGGGCGCAGCACCGCAAGGTGGTCCGTGATGTTCTTCGCGTTCGAGGGGCCGACCCCGATGTTGACGATGGTCAGCCCGTCGGCTGCCCCGACCTGGCCGCCGCACCCGGCCTCTTGCCCGGGCCCCCGCTGGGGGTCGGCCGGCTGGGGGGGCGGGGGCCTGGGGGCCGGCGCTCCCTGTGGGGCGGGGGCATGGGGGGGGGCGCCCCGCCGCACGACGGCGCCCCCGGGCAGGACGAGGGCGCCATAGGGGCCGTCGGGCTGGGCGAGCGCGGCCAAGCCCAGCCGCACGAACTGGTCCACGTAGCGCTGGTAGTTGGTCAGCAGGATCCAGGGCTGCACGGCGCGCCAGTCCGTGCCGGTGTAGTGCACGAGGCGGCGCAGGGAGTAGTCCACCCTTGCTGCGTCGAAGAGGGCGAGCGGCCGCGGCTCGCCGTCCCGGAACTCCCAAGCGCCGTCCGCGACTTCGTCGCCGATCGCGGACAGCATGGGGATGGGGAAGTGCCGCGCGATCTCCGCGGGCGCCACCTCGCCGCCGGCGGCCTCGGTGCCGTCGAGCACGTAGGGGTAGGGGATGCCCTGAGTGCCGACCTCCACCGAGAGCGCCGCGTCGAACTCCTCCACCAGAGGCCGGAGCTGCTCCAGCAGGTAGGGGGCGAACGCCTCGGGCTGGGTGATCGTGGTCGCGTAGGTGCCCGGCGACTGAAACTTGGCCCAGGCCCGCCGAGTGAAGGGCTGCGGGCCGTGCGGCGGCCGGGTCCAGGTGGCCTGCAGCTCCGGGTAGCAGAAGGCGGCGCGCTCCTCGTCGGTGGGCGGCGTTCCCGTGCGCACGAACCGATCAAGGGCACGCCGCATCGCGCCGGTCGCGCCGGAGTGGAGCTCGATCAGCCTGGCGATGGCTTGTTCAGGGGTCATGGCCTGCCCTCGTGGATGCGGCCGGGCGGTCGCGGGATGCAAGGACCCTTACTTCACCGGGGACACGGGCGGAAGTTGCTGTGAACGCCGCCGCACGGAACTACGCTGCCGCGGCCGGCTCCATACCGCCTCGGCTGCCGACCAACACTGCGGAAGCGCTCCGGACCGGATGCCGTGGGCGGCGATATGACGCAGGTTGGGACCGTCCGGCGTGATCGCCTCGACGCGACAGCCCGGCATGGGACAAAGCTCGTTCAAACCTTGTTTTACGAACACGGCCGCTGCCAGCCGCACACGTCGGTGTCAAACCGATACGATTCATGCAAAGGGTGGGAGAACCGTATGAACAGGCCGTGGGGAGGGGTGGCGTCCTTGATGCGATGGCGCGTTGCCGTGGACGTTCCATCATGTTGGTTGCCGCATTGGTGCAACGCGTGACGGCGTGGCAATCAGGGGCGGCAACGGTGGCGTCCGAGTCCGACGCCCGGCAGTGCAGGCGAGGTGATGAAGCATGGATGCCGTGCAGGTGTTCTCCGCCGACCTGGTTGCGGTCCTGGTCGCCGTCACGGCTGGAGAGCCGCGCATCCTCACGATTCAGGACGGACGGGCGCTGCCGTCCGGCCCGTTCGAGCCGGGCCACCGCTCGTTGCAATCGGGCTTGCGTGCATGGGTGGAGCAGCAGACCCGGCACCCGCTGGGTTATGTCGAGCAGCTCTACACCTTCGCCGACCGGGACCGGGCGCGGGGCGCAGTGCGGGCGATCTCGGTCAGCTATCTTGCCCTGACGAGGGAAGCGCGGGTGCCCGGCGGGCACGAGGAGGGTTGGCACGGCTGGTATGACTACTTTCCCTGGGAGGACCACCGGGCCGGGCCGCCCAGGGTGATCGCGGACACCATCGCGCCGGGGATGCGGCAGTGGGCCGGCGCGGCCGGGGACTGCGCCAGCCGGTGGCAGCGCGCCGTGATCACGTTCGGGTTGGACGGCCGGGCCTGGAACGAGGAGCTGGTCCTGCAACGCTACGAGCTGCTGCATGAAGCCGGGCTGGTTCCGGAAGCGCGCCGCGCCGGACGCGCACCCGGGGTCCCCGGCCGGCCCATGCACCTCGACCACCGGCGCATCCTCGCCACCGGCATTGCCCGGCTGCGGGCGAAGATCAAGTACCGCCCCGTGGTGTTCGAGCTGATGCCGCCGGACTTCACCCTGCTGCACCTGCAGCGCAGCGTGGAGGGCATCGCCGGCCGGCCGCTGCACAAGCAGAACTTCCGCCGTCTGGTCGAGCAGCAGGAACTGGTCGAGGAGACCGGCGCCATGGAGGCCGGCACCGGAGGCCGCCCGGCCAAGCTGTTCCGCTTCCGCCGCGAGGTCCTGGCCGAACGCGCGGCAGCCGGGACCAAGCTGCCGATCACCCGGCCTTGATCCGACTTATGCTCAACCCCAGCATATGATGAGGAATGCTCACGGAGAGTATAACATGCCTGCCTCATCTGCCGCCGTCTCGCCTGCCGCCCTTCGCCGTATGGCGCCGCTCTATGACCGGGTCCGGCATGTCGTGCTGCCCGCCGAGTGGCCGAGCTTCGCCGGCGACATCGACGCCATCCTGGCCCTGAAGCGCGAGCGCCGTGCCGTGATCCTGGCGCACAACTACCAGACGCCCGAGATCTTCCACTGCGTCGCAGACATCGTCGGCGACAGCCTGGCCCTGGCCCGCCGCGCGATGGACGTGGACGCCGACGTGATCCTGATGGCCGGGGTCCACTTCATGGCCGAGACGGCGAAGCTGCTGAACCCGGGCAAGACCGTGCTGATCCCGGACCTGATGGCCGGCTGCTCCCTGGCCTCCTCCATCACGGCCGCAGACGTGCGGACGATGCGCAACCGCCACCCGGGCGTCCCGGTGGTGACCTACGTGAACACATCGGCGGCGGTGAAGGCGGAGTCCGACGTCTGCTGCACCTCCGGCAATGCCCGCGCCGTGGTGGAGTCGCTCGGCGTGCCGGAGGTGATCATGCTGCCCGACGAGTACCTGGCGCAGAACGTCGCGAAGGAGACGGAGGTGCGGATCATCGCCTGGACCGGGCATTGCGAGGTGCACGAGCGGTTCACCCCGGCCGACGTGCGGCAGGTGCGGGACGGGCACCCCGGCGCCGTCGTGCTGGCCCACCCGGAATGCCCGCCGGACGTGGTGGCGGAGGCGGACTTCGCCGGGTCCACGGCCGCGATGCAGGACTGGGTGGCGCGGCACCGCCCGCCGCGGGTGCTGCTGCTGACGGAGTGCTCGATGAGCGACAACGTTGCCGTGCAGCACCCGGAGATCGACTTCGTGCGCCCGTGCAACCTGTGCCCGCACATGAAGCGCATCACCCTGCCGGGCATCCGCCGGGCGCTGGAAGGAATGCGGCACGAGGTGGTGATCGACCCTGCGGTGGCGGCGCG
>CAXUJE010000466.1:0-4346 GCA_964251035.1 uncultured Acetobacteraceae bacterium | reverse complement strand
CATGGCCCCAAGCCCGCAAACCGTCCACCAGACCGGGTCAGTCCCACCTCGGCATCATGCCATGGATTTTCCCGCTGCGGCAGGCGATCCGCGCGTCCGTGCCCGTCACGCTGTCGGGCAACGGCCTCATCCGGAAGGCCGCCCCGAGCACCATGCGCTGCGCCTACCTGCTGCGGGACGCGTGGGAGACCGCTGGGTCGCGGGTGCCAGCTTGACGGGCAGACGGACTTATCGTGAAGCCTGCGCGCCGGGTCTGCCGTGGCGGCGCCAGCCGGCAAGCTGATCAAGAAGTCGCTGCTGGAGCTTGGGGGCGCCGACCCGTTCATCGTGCTGGCCGGTTCCACGCCTTCTCCTTGCTCGACCCGATGGCCCACAAATCCTACCAGGCGACGGACAGCAGTTGCGTGGCCGCCGCGGCGTTCATTCCCGGGACAATCCGCATCGCCCACCCCCGGATCATGGAGGCCGACGATGGATTCGACGTGACTAAGGCGTCCTTGATCCGCACGGCCCGCCGCCTTGCGAAAGGCAAGACCTTCGCCGCCATGGGCCGGCGTCCCTGGCGCAAGGCGTCAAGCCGGGGCGGCACCGGGCGGCAGGGACGCCGGGTGGCCCGGCGCCGCTTCCGAGCGGATGAACTGCCGCAGCTCCGGGGTTTGCGGCCGGCCGAACAGCTCGGCCGGCGGCCCGGCCTCCCAGATCTTGCCCTGGTGCATGAACACGACCAGGTCGGCGATGCGGCGCGCGAACTCCATCTCGTGCGTCACCAGCAGCATCGTCATGCCGGCCCCGGCCAGCCGCTCCAGCGTCGCCAGCACCTCGAGCGTCAGCTCCGGGTCGAGGGCCGACGTGACCTCGTCGAACAGCATCACCTTGGGCTGCATCGCCAGCGACCGGGCGATGGCGACGCGCTGCTGCTGCCCGCCCGAAAGGTTGTCCGGGTAGCTGTCCCACTTGTCCGGCAGGCCGACCTCCGCCAGCACGGCCCGGGCCACGCCCGCCGCCTCCTTGGCCGGCAGCTTCTTCACCACGCGCGGGGCGAGCATGATGTTCTCGCCCACCTTCAGGTGCGGGAACAGGTTGTAGGACTGGAACACGATGCCGACGTCCTGGCGCAAGGCGCGCAGGTGCCGGGCCGTGCCGTCCAGGGCATGGCCCGCGACCGTGATGCGCCCGCCCTGGATCGCCTCCAGCCCGTTCAGGCAGCGCAGCAGCGTGCTCTTGCCGGAGCCGCTGCGCCCGATGATCGCGACCACCTGGCCGGCCTCCACCTGCAGCGACACGCCACGGAGCACCTCGAGCGGGCCGTAGCGCTTGACCACGCCCTCAACGTGGACTGCGGACATCGAGTCTCCTTTCCAGCCGGGACGCCAGCAGCGACATCGGCCAGCAGATCGCGAAGTAGAGCAGCGCCACGAGGCCGTATACCCGGAACGGCTCGTAGGTGGTGTTGTTGACGAGCTGCCCGGCGCGGGCGACCTCGACCACGTTGACAATGGACACGATGGAGGTGTTCTTCACCGCCTGCACGGCGAAGCCCACGGTGGGAGGCGTCGCGATCCGCACCGCCTGCGGCAGCACGACGTAGCGGAACTGCTGCGCCCGCGTCAGGCCCAGGCTGCCCGACGCCTCCCATTGCTGCCACGGCACGGACTGGATCGCGCCGCGCCAGATGTCGGCGAGATAGCCGCTGACGTAGAAGGCGAGCGAGATGGATGCGGCGGCCAGCGGCGGCAGCTCCAGCCCGGCGAGCGACAGGCCGTAATACGCCAGGAACAGCAGCATGAGCGCCGGCACGCCCTGGATCACGCCCACGTAGCCCGCCGCCAGCCAACGCAGGCCGCGCAGCAGGCTGACCCGCGCGAGGGCGACCGCGAACCCGGCCACGCCGCCGAGCAGGAGCGACAGCGCCGCCAGCGCCACCGTCCAGCGCAGCGCGCCGACGATGAACAGGACCTGGTCCGCGCCCAAGGTGTGGATCACCGCCCACCCCCCATCTGCCGGCGCAGCCCGGAGCCGCGCGGGAACAGGGCCTCGCCCAGCAGCAGGAGCACGAGCCGCAGCAGCAAGGACAGCAGGAGGTAGATGGCGGTGACGACGATGTAGGTCTCGAACGAGCGGAAGGTGTCGCTCTCGACCTGCGCCGCCGATCCCGACAGCTCCTGCACCGAGATGAAGGAGCAGATGGAGGTGCTGAGGAGCGTCAGGACGAACTGGCTGGTCAGCGACGGCCACACCCGGGCCAGCGCCGGCATCAGCACGACGTGGCGGAACACCTGCAGCCGGGTCATGGCGAGCGACGCCCCGGCCTCGATCTGCGACGGGTGGATGTTGTCGATCCCGGCCCGGATGATCTCGGTCGCATAGGCGCCGAGGTTGACCATGATGGTCAGGACCGCCGCCTGCATCGCGTCGAGGCGCAGGCCGAGCACCGGCAGGCCGAAGAAGATGATGAAGAGCTGGATCAGGAACGGCGTGTTGCGGATCACCTCGATGTAGGCGTCGAGCACCCACTGCACCGGGCGCGGGATCAGGCCGCGCGACATGGCGAGCAGCACGCCGAGGCCGAGGCCGAGCACGATCCCGGCGGCGGACAGATAGAGCGTCAGCCACACCCCATCGGCGATGACGTCCGCATGGGCGATGACCGGGCCGAAATCAAAGACGAACGGCACCGGCCGCCCCGGAGGTCAGAAGGTCGGCAGGGTGGGAAGCGGGTTGCCGGTCCACTTGCGGCAGATCTCGTCCAGCTCGCCGCTGACCTTCACGAAGTAGATCGTGTTGTTGAGCCAGCGCAGCAGCTCGTCCGAGCCTTTGCGCACCGCGATGCTGTTGGGCTGCTGGAAGAAGATGAACTTGCCCTCGATGTCGGCGTCCGGCCGGTTCTTCAGGTAGTCCGCCTGCACCGTGTCCGGCACCGCGGCGGTGTCGATCTGGCCCGCGACGAGCGCCTGCACCACCGTGCTGTCATCCTCGAACCGCGTGATCTTCAGGCCCGGCACCGCCACCCGCTGCAGCGCGCTTTCCTGGCTGGAGCCGCGGTTCACGCCGATCGTCTTGCCCTTGAGGTCGTCCAGCCCGTGCACGGCCAGGCTTTTCTTGGCGATGACCGCCATCTGGAACGCATTGTAGGGCTGGGTGAAATCGACCGTCAGCGCCCGGGCCGGGGTGGGCGCCAGCGTGGATACCAGGAAATCCACCTTGCCCGATTGCAGCGCCGGGATGCGCGCCGGGGGCGTGAGCGGCGTCAGCTCCGCCGGCACGCCCATGTACTTGGCGATCAGGTTGGCCATGTCCACGTCGTAGCCGATGGGGTTGCCGGTGCCGTCCACCATGCCCATCGGCGGCGACCCGGTCAGCACGCCGATGCGCACCTTGCCGCGCTTCACGATCTCCGCCGTGGTCTGCGCCGACGCGACAAGCGGGCTGGCCAGCAGCAGCGCCGCGCACAGCATGGCCGCGAGCCATCGGAGATGGCGCTTCATCATCGGCATCGTCGTTTCCCCTCGTCCGTGCTTTTCGCACGTTCGGGAGTTAGGCAGAGCGCCGGGGCGCTGGCAAGGCGGTCCGATCCGCCTCCGTGTTGGAACCGTCCTCCGGTTCTTGATCGGCGCGGGCGGTGGTAAGGGGCGGGCCTGGCTTCGCCTTGGGGTTCCCGAGTGACCGCGTCCGTTCCGTCCCACCGACTGTCCCCCGTCGCCCTGCTCGTCGCCGGGGCGTTCTTCATGGAGAACCTGGACGGCACCGTGATCGCGACCGCCTTGCCGCAGATGGCGCAGTCCTTCCGCACCACGCCGCCGGCGCTGGCCATCGGCATGACCGCCTACCTGCTGACGCTCGCGGTGTTCATCCCGGCCAGCGGCTGGGCCGCCGACCGGTTCGGGGCGCGCCGGGTGTTCATGGCGGCCATGGCGCTGTTCACCTTCGCCTCCGTGCTGTGCGGGCTGAGCCAGGGGCGGTGGGAGTTCACGGCGGCGCGCATCCTGCAAGGCGGCGGCGGCGCGCTGATGGTGCCGGTGGGGCGGCTGGTGGTGCTGCGGGGCACGGCCAAGCCGGACCTGATGCGGGCCTTCGCGACGCTCACCTGGCCGGCGCTGGTGGCGCCCGTGCTCGGGCCGCCGGTGGGCGGCTTCATCGCCACCTATGCGTCCTGGCGCTGGATCTTCTTCCTCAACGTGCCGCTCGGCGTGGCCGGCCTGGCCCTCGCAGCAGTCCTCATCCGCGGCACGGGGGAGCACGAACGCCGGCCCTTCGACGGGATCGGCTTCGCGCTGAACGGCCTGGCGCTGGCCCTGCTGCTGTACGCGTTCGACCTGCTGGGCCACGAGGGTGGGTCGGATGGCGGG
>CAXUJE010000465.1:0-4378 GCA_964251035.1 uncultured Acetobacteraceae bacterium | reverse complement strand
CCATCGCCGCCGCCGTGCCGCTGACCGACGCGCAGCACTTCACCGCCAAGCGCCGCGCCATCCGCGAGGCCTTGGCCGCCGACGGGGTGGCCGCCGAGATGGAGGCCCTGGTGGACGCCCTCCTGCCGCCGTAGCAAGTGGAGCCAAGGCTCAGTTGTCCCAAGACGCCGTCAGCGCGTCCAGCACGGCGCGGGCGAACAAGGGCGGGTTCTGGATCATCGCGAAATGCGAAACGCCCGGCAGGATCACCAGGCGCGCGTCCGGGATCGTCCTGGCCATGTAGCGGTCGTGGCTCTGCTTGATGCCCTCGTCATACCGGCCGTCGGCAATGGCGGTCGGCGTGCGGATCGCCTTGAGCTGCCTGCCGGTGATCTGCGGCTCCGTCGCCCACATCTTGCTGATCTGCTGCTTGAAGCTGTCGTACTGGCCGGGCGTCGGCGACAGTTGCCTGTACTCGTCGCCGGCCCGCTTCTCGAACTCCGCGAACACGCCCTGCTTGTCGAAGTCAGGGATCAGCCCGTCCGGGACCGTGTTGGCGCCGAAGGCGAACACCCGGTTCAGGCGCTCCGGGTGGTGGATGGCCATGACGATGCCGATGATGCCGCCGTCGCTCCAGCCGACCAGGTCCGCCTTCGGGATGCGCAGCGCGTCCATCATCGCCACCACGTCGGACGCCATCAGCTCGTAGCTGTACGGCTGCGCCGACCGCGTGCTGCGGCCGTGCCCGCGGCTGTCCATCGCGACGACGTGGAAGCCTTCGGCCACCAGCAGGGGGATGACCTCGCCGAAGTAGTTGGCGTTCGCCAGCCCGCCATGCACCATGATGACGGGCTTGCCGTCCCGCGGACCGAACTCGGCCCGCCACATGTCGATGTCGTTGACGTGGACCGGGCCTGACACGGTCGCGGCCGGCAGGTCCGGCATCGGCGGCAGCACTTTCCACGGCTGCTCGGCCGCTGCGTCAACAGTGACAATAGTCAAAGTGAAACCGATAATTATGGCCAATGAAAGTGGAACACGCAAGATCATAGGTGTTGCCCTCCTTCAATCACAGCCGAGCAGACCGGTGAAGGTGGAGGCTGTCAACGGCCGCCGCTTCAAACCCGCAACCCCACCCTTATCTTACCCGCATGGGACGCCAACACCATGTCGCACCGCACGCCGCGCACCCGCCCGACGACGCCCCCACATGCTGCGCCCTGTGCGGCCGGGCCATCCCGCCGCAGGCGCGCTCCTCCCTCCATCACCTGACCCCCAAGCTCAAGGGCGGCACCCACCGGGGCACCGTCCGGCTGCACCAGATCTGCCACTCCGCCATCCACGCCCGCTACACCGAGGCCGAGATCGCCCGGCGCCTCGCCGACCCGGCGGCGCTGCGCGACGACCCGGAGCTGGCGCGCTTCGTCGCCTGGGTCCGCACCAAGCCCGACGACTTCCATGCCCCCACGCGCCGGGCGCGCGGGCGGACGGCGAAGTGGAAGTAGCCGCCACCCTGTAACCCCTATCCTGTAACGCAGGTCACAGACAACGGCCGGCCCCGCACGTCATGCCTCGCTCCACGCCAACCAGGAGCCAGGTTATGACCAACATCTCCATGCTTGCCGCCTGCCTGCTGGCCGGCGTGCTGCTGCGCATCGCCCGGCGCGTGCCGGACAACGCGCATGCCGCGCTGAACGGCTTCATCATCCACGTGGCGCTCCCCGCCTTGATCCTCGGGCAGATCCACGGCCTGCGCCTCACCAGCAACCTGCTCTGGCCGGTTTCGATGCCCTGGCTGCTGTTCGCGCTCAGCGCCGTGACCTTCGTCCTGCTGGCCCGGGTCATGCGGCTGCCGCGCGCCACCACGGGCGCGCTGATCATGACCGCAGGCCTCGCCAACACGTCGTTCGTCGGGCTGCCGATGATCGAGGCGTTCTACGGCACGCAGGACCTGCCGACCGGCATCCTCATCGACCAGCTCGGCACCTACCTGGTGCTGAGCACTGCGGGCATCGCCGTCGCCTGCCTGTTCTCCTCCGGCACGGCGTCGCGGCGGGAGGTCCTGCTGCGGGTCGTGACCTTCCCGCCGCTCATCGCGCTCGTGCTCGCCGTCCTGTTGTCGCCGTTCGACTACCCCGCCTGGCTCGGGGGCATGCTGCGCCGGCTGGGCGACACCGTGGCGCCGCTGGCGCTCGTCTCGGTGGGCTTGCAGCTCCGGCTGGACCAGTTGCGCGGCAACCGGGTGCCGCTCGGCCTGGGGCTGGGCTTCAAGCTGGTGCTGGGGCCGCTGCTGCTCGCCCTGCTGTACGTCGGCCTGCTGTCGCGCGATGGGGAAACGACGCGGGTCACGCTGTTCGAGGCGGCGATGGGCCCGCAGATCGGCGGCGCCATCGTCGCCATGCAGTACGGCCTCAACCCGGCGCTCATCACGCTGATGGTCGGCATCGGCATCGCGCTGTCGTTCCTGACCTTGCCGCTCTGGTACCTCGCGATGGCGGCGGTCTGAGGCGCGCTTTGGGGCCATAGCCCAGCCCGGCCTGCGCGCCTATATCCCATCCGGCATGACCCCGTTCATCAAAGCCCACGGCGCCGGCAACGACTTCGTCATCATCGATGAGCGCACCCGGCGGCTCGACCTGCCGGCCGCCGCGGTCCGTGCCCTGTCCGACCGCCGCACCGGCATCGGCTGCGACCAGTTCATCACCCTGCACCCGCCGCCGCCGGGCACCGACGCCGACCTGCTGATGCGCATCCGCAACCCCGACGGGTCGGAGGCCGGGGCCTGCGGCAACGCCACGCGCTGCGTCGCCGAGCTGCTGTTCGAGGAGAACGGGCGGCCCTACCAGGTCATCCGCACCGTCGCCGGGGACCTGCCGGCGGAGCGCCTCCCCGATGGGCGGCAGCGGGTGGACATGGGGCCGGCCCGCCTCGGTTGGGCGGAGGTGCCATTGGCCCGTGCGGTGGACACGCTGCATCTGCCGCTGCCGGGCGACCCGGCCGCGTGCAGCATGGGCAACCCGCACGCCACCTTGTTCGTCCCGGACCTTGCGGACGCCCCCATCGCGACGCTTGGCCCGGCGCTGGAACATGACCCGCTGTTCCCCGACCGCGCCAACATCGGCTTCGTCCAGGTGCTGGCGCCGGACCGCATCCGGCTGCGGGTGTGGGAGCGGGGCGCCGGGCTGACGCTGGCCTGCGGCTCGGGCGCCTGCGCGGCGCTGGTCAACGCGCACCGCCGGGGCCTGATTGGGCGTCGGGCCACGGTGCTGGCGGACGGCGGCGCGCTGGAGGTCGAGTGGACACAAGCCGGCCGCGTGCTGATGGCCGGCCCGGCCGCGACCAGCTTCCACGGCACCGTGGCACTATGACGGCCGAGGTCCTCACCTTCGGCTGCCGGCTGAACGCCTACGAGAGCGCCGTCATCCGGGACCTCGCGGCCGGGCAGCCCGACACGGTCGTCGTGAACACCTGCGCCGTCACCGCGGAGGCGGAGCGCCAGTGCCGCAAGGCTATCCGCCGCCTCCACCGCGACCGGCCCGGCGTCCGCATCGTCGCCACCGGCTGCGCCGTGCAGCTTGATCCCGCCGCCTGGGCCGCGCTGCCCGGCGTGGACCGCGTGCTGGGCAACGCCGAGAAGCTGCGGCCGGAAAGCTGGGCGCCCGGCGCGTCCCCCCGCGTGTCCGACATCATGGCGGTGCGCGAGCACGCGCCGCACCTCGCCACCGGCTTCGATGGACGCGCCCGGGCGTTCGTGGAAATCCAGCAGGGCTGTGACCACCGCTGCACCTTCTGCATCATCCCCTTCGCCCGCGGCCCCAGCCGCAGCGTGCCGTTGGGTGGCATCGTGCAGCAGGTCCGCATCCTCGCCGCCGCGGGCTACAAGGAAGTCGTGCTGACCGGCGTCGATATTTCTTCCTATGGCGCGGACCTGCCGGGCGGGCCGTCGCTGGGGTCCATGGCGCGCCGGCTGCTGGCCTTGGTGCCGGAATTGCCGCGGCTGCGCCTGTCCTCGCTCGACCCGGCCGCCATCGACCCGGCCTTGTGGGACCTGGTCGCCGACGAGCCGCGGCTGATGCCGCACCTGCACCTGTCGGTCCAGGCCGGCGCCGACCTGATCCTCAAGCGGATGCGGCGGCGGCATGGCCGGGACGCGGCGCTGGCGGTGATCGACCGTGCCCGCACCCTCCGCCCCGGCATCGCAATCGGCGCCGACCTGATCGCCGGCTTCCCGACCGAGACCGACGCGCTGTTCCGGGACACCCTCGCCTTCGTGGACGAGGCGGCGCTGCCCTACCTCCACGTCTTCGCCTACAGCGAGCGCCTCGGCACCCCCGCCGCCCGCATGCCCGCCGTCCCCGACGCCGCCCGGCGCGAGCGCGCGGCCCAGCTCCGCGCCGCC
>CAXUJE010000464.1:0-4388 GCA_964251035.1 uncultured Acetobacteraceae bacterium | reverse complement strand
GCCCAGGAACGTCAGCTCGATCAGCGCCGCCGCCGCCGGCACCTCCGCGCCCACCCGGCGGAGCAGCGCGATGCCCGCCGCCATGGTGCCGCCGGTCGCCAGCAGGTCGTCCACCACCACCACCCGGGTGCCGGGCGCCACGGCGTCCGCCTGGATCTCGATCCGGTCCGCGCCGTATTCCAGGTCGTAGTCCAGCCCGACCACCGCGCCCGGCAGCTTGCCGCGCTTGCGCAGCATGACGAAGCCGCAGCCGAGCTTCAGCGCCAAGGGCGCCGCCAGCAGGAAGCCGCGCGATTCGACGCCGGCCAGCAGGTGCGGCTGATGCCCGCGCACGATGTTGGCGAGCCTGCCCATGGCGACCTGCCACGCATCGGGGTCCCGCAGCAGGGTGGAGATGTCGTAGAACAGGATGCCCGGCTTCGGGAAGTCGGGGATGCCGCGGATGTGGTCCTTGAGGTCCATGGTGCTGCCTTGGATGCTTTGGGACGGCCTGTACCGCCTCCCGGCCATTGCGGCAACCGACCCGCCGGGCTAGGCAGCATGGATGTCGAGGCCCGCCATCGCCACCATCGCCGGGGTGCTGTTCATCCTGGCCTATATCGTCGCGGCGATTACCCTGCCGGACCTGGCGCCGCGGCTGCACTGGACGCTGGAGGCGCTGTACTGGTGCGTGGCCGGCATCGTCTGGGTGTTCCCGGTGCGCTGGCTGATGCTTTGGTCGGTGCACAAGCGGTAAGGGCGCGTTTCCACCGCATCCCGCAAAGCCGCCCGCGACCTGGCCGGAGGTGGTCGCGGCGGCGCAGGCGGTCCGCGCCAAGTCCGCGGCGCCCACGGCATGCACCAGCAGTTGGCTTCCCTGACTCAGCTTGAGCAGTTCGCCGCCATGCACGGCCTGACGTCCGCGAACTGGCGCTGACCGCCGTGTTCGCCGACCGGGAGATCAGGGGACGTGCGGCCTGCCGCACCTTGCTGATCTGGCCCTACGCCATCGCCCCGGCCGTTGCGGCGGTGCTGTGGATGCTGGTGCTGCACCCGCAGGTCGGCTTCCTGGGCCGCTGGCTGAACCGGCACGGCGTGGATCGGGACCACCGGCTGCACAGGACGCGCAGGCGATGGGCGTCGCGGTGCTGGCCAGCGCGTGGAAGCAGGTGAGCTACGACCTCGTCTTCTTTCTCGCGGGCTTGCAGGCCATCCCGCGCACGGTGACGGAGGCCGCGCGCATGGACGGCGCCGGGCCGTTGCGGTTCCTGCGCGACATCCTGCTGCCGATGTCCGGGCCGAACCTCGCGGCGCTGTTCGTCATCCTGTTCGTGTATGGCTGAACCAGTGCCTGTGGCCGCTGCTGGTCGCGACCGACCTGCGGCTCGACACCGTGGTGATCGGCATCGTCAAGATATCGGTTCGGAAATGCAGACCGAGTGGAACCGCGTCATGGCCGCCGCTGTGCTGGCGCTGCTGCCCCCCGTCGCGGTGGTGCCGCTGATGCAGCGCTGGTTCGTCAAGGGCCTGGCGGAAGGGGGCAAGTAAGGTGGCGGTGCTGCAACTGCACGGGACCGCCAAGCGGTTCGGGGCGGCGTCGGTCCTGGCCGGCATCGACCTCCTGCTCGCGGATGGGACGCCCATGGAGGTGTTCGCGCGCCCGGCCAACGTGTAGTCGCAGGCTTCATCGGTGCGCCCTCGATGAACTTCCTGCCGGCGGCGAAGCTGCCCGGCGCGGTCCCGGTCGGCGAGCGGGTCGCAGTCGCATTGGCGCCCGACATCTTGCACCTGCTTCGATGCCGCGAGCGGGAAACGCATTTGAAAGGATTGGTCGGGGCGAGAGGATTCGAACCTCCGGCCTCTTGCTCCCGAAGCAAGCGTACTACCAGGCTGTACTACGCCCCGACTGAGCCGCGCATATAGACCGGGCGCTGGGCCAGGGCAAGGCGCTGAACGGGGACGCCACAGAACGGGCCGGATGGGACGGCTTGCAGCGAACGGTATGAGAAAGGGCCAGTTTAGGACTGGCGCCGGCTGGACCGTTCCTCGATGGCGCGCAGCACGGCCACGACATCCGCTTCGCCCGGGCCGAGACTGGAAGCCTCCTTGTAGAGGGCATGGCAGGTGGCGAGCAGCGGCAAGGCGATGTCCGCTTCCCGCGCCATGTCGGTGATCAGGCGGTGGCTCTCAAGCACGTTTGCGATGGACGCCTGGACGGCAAAGTCGCGGGCGACAAGCTTCGGCGCCTTCGTGCGCAACAGGTCGCTCGACAACGGGCCGGCGCCCAGCAGCGAGACGAACTGGTCGAGGTCGTGCCCATGTGGACGACCGTCCGATCCTTGACCAGCCTCGCAAAGGCTGGCGCGCCGCGCGCCAGCACGGCATCCATCGCCTCGCCCGTCGATAGCGTCAGGATGACCGTATTTGCCCGTTCGAATATCTTCCTCTCGCTAAACGCGCCCCGGCTGCCCGGCGCCGGGCGAGGGGAGGGTGGCCAAGCGGGCCAGCACGGCGTCCACGTCCGGCAGCACCTCATACAAGCGCAGGCACTCGGCGCCAGCGAACCCCTGGTCCACCGCCGCCTGGATGCTGGCGAGGTAGGGCTGCGCCCAGCCGGCCACGTCGCAGATCAGGATCGGCTTGTCGTGCAGCGCGAGTTGCCGCCAGGTGGTGATCTCGATGGTCTCGTCAAAGGTGCCGAGGCCGCCGGGCATGGTGACGAAGGCGTCGGCGGCGTCGAACATGCGGCGCTTGCGGTCGTGCATGCTGTCGGTGACGATGAGCTCTCCCCCGCCGGCGGGGGCCACCTCCCGCCGCTGCAGGAACTCTGGGATGATGCCCAGCACCTCGCCCCCGGCGCCGATGGCCGCGTCGGCGACGATGCCCATCAGCCCGACGCCGCCCCCGCCATACACCAGGCGCAGGCCCGCCGCCGCCAGCCCCCTGCCCAGCGCCGCCGACGCCTCCGCGTAAATGGGGTCGGACCCGACGCGGGAGCCGCAGAACACGGCGACGGAGCGGATGGGCTGTGGCGGCATAGCAAATCCTACTAATTCTGGCGGCCAAACGCGGAATGTGGATGGCGCGGGCGGCGATGGGGTGCGAGGCTCGCCAGCATAACAAAAACCGGGGATATTGGATGCGGAAGACTTTGTTGGCCGCGCTGGCGGCGGCGGGCGTGGGCGGCATGGCGGCGGCGCAGACGCTGCCGGCCGGGCCGAGCCTGCCGTTTCCGGCGGACACGCTGATCGCCACGCGGCAGGCAGGTTTTGACCTGCAGGCAGGCGTTGCCGCCAGCATGAAGACGGTGATCGACGGCGGCGGCGACGTGAAGGGCTTGGTGGACGGCGCCAAGGGCCTGTCGTCCTGGGGCCACACCATCCCGGCCGTGTTCCCGGACGGCACGCAGTCTGGGCACAACACCAAGGCCCGCCCAGAGGTCTGGTCCGACCGCGCGGGCTTCGAGAAGGCGGCGGAGAAGTTCTGGACCGAGGCCGACAAGCTCGCGACGCTGGCGGACGCCAACGACAAGGGGGGCTTCGCCGCGCAGTACACCACGACCACGCAGGCCTGCGGCGCCTGCCACCGCGCCTACCGCGTGCGGACCAACTGACCCTTCAAGCGAAGCGCACCAGCACCCACACCGCCCCTGCCGCCACCGCCAGGATGCCGGCGGCGAGCAGCGGGCTGGCGAAGCGGGGCTGGCGGAGGTTGGCGGGCAGGCGCTTCTTGCCCGTCACCATCGCCCGCACCAGGTCGTGCCGCTTCACGGCCGCATAGGCGATGATCGCCAGGATGTGCAGCACGACGAGGGCCAGCAGCACGTAGAACGAGGTTGCGTGCACGCCGGACAGCCAGTCGCTGGTGCCCTTGCTGACCCGGTGCGCCAGCGGCCCCTTCGCGTCGATGTCGTTGTTGCTGAACAGCCCGGTGCCGACCTGGACGAACAGCGCCAGGAGCATCGCCAGCACCATCCAGCCGCCGGCCGCGTTGTGCCCGACCTCGGTGTCCGGCTCCCGCTTTCCGAACGCGGCGAGGTGGGCGAGGCCTGCGGCCGGGCTGCGCAGGAACTGCCGGAAGCGCGAGGTCTCGCTGCCGACGAAGCCCCAGGCCAGGCGGAACAGCAGCAGGGCCAGCACGGCGTAGCCGGACAGGAAATGGAGCTGGTTCCACTCGCGCATCGCGCAAACGTAGCTGAACGTCATCAGCACCACGACCGCCCAATGGAACAGCCGGGTCGGCGCGTCCCAGACCCGCATCAATAGGTTGGGGACCCGCGGCTTCGGCGGGCCAGTCGGGCGGCGGAGGGCGGGACGGGACGGTTGGGCCATGGCGCGCATTCTGCCGCCGCCCGGCTTGACGGGGAAGCCCGGCGGCGCCATGCGGGCCGCCATGCCGTCGTTTTCCTT
>CAXUJE010000463.1:0-4402 GCA_964251035.1 uncultured Acetobacteraceae bacterium | reverse complement strand
GCCCCCCCTCGAAATGATTCTGGTCGAGACGCACGGCCGCGTCGGCCTGATCCGCCTGAACCGGCCGCAGGCGCTGAACGCGCTGTGCGACCAGTTGATGGACGAGCTGGGCCGCCAGTTCCTGGCCTTCGACGCGGACCCGGCGGTCGGAGCCATCGTGCTGACCGGGTCGGACAAGGCGTTCGCTGCCGGCGCCGACATCAAGGAGATGAAGGACCGCAGCTATCCCGACGTGTTCCTGCACGACTTCATCGGCGCGCGTTGGGAAACGGTGCTGCGGGTGCAGAAGCCGGTCATCGCCGCGGTGAACGGCTTCGCCCTAGGCGGCGGCTGCGAGCTGGCGATGATGTGCGACATGATCCTGGCCGGCGACGGCGCCCGGTTCGGCCAGCCGGAGATCAACCTTGGCGTGATTCCCGGCGCCGGCGGCACGCAGCGGCTGACCCGGGCCGTCGGCAAGTCCAAGGCGATGGAGATGTGCCTCACCGCCCGCATGATGGACGCGGCGGAGGCCGAGCGGTGCAGCCTGGTGAGCCGCGTGCTCCCGGCCGCCGACCTGGTGGCCGAGGCGCTCAAGACCGCTGAGAAGATCGCGGCCCTGTCGCCGGTGGCAGTCGCGATGGCCAAGCGCGCGGTGAACGCGGCCTTCGAGACGACGCTGACCGAGGGCGTGCGGGCGGAGCGCGCGCTGTTCCTGTCGCTGTTCGGCACGCCGGACCAGCGGGAGGGCATGGCGGCGTTCGCCGAGAAGCGCAAGCCGGCCTTCGCCGCCTGAAGGTGAGGCCGGCGCGGCATGATCCCAGCCGTGTGGCGGAGCGGTCATGCTTGACTTGGTCGCCCCGCCTCCATAGAACCGTGCGCTTCCGGCGCGCCTTGGCGTGCCCCGCATTGCATTGCTTGAGAAGAATCATGGCGAACACAGCATCGGCGCGCAAGCGCATCCGTCAGGCGGCCAAGCGCACCGAGCGCAACCAAGCGCGCAAGAGCCGTATGCGAACCTTCGTGAAGAAGGTCGAAGCGGCCTGCGCGTCCGGCGACAAGGCCGTCGCGGCGGAGGCGTTGCGGCTGGCGCAGCCGGAGATGCAGCGCGCGGCGGGCAAGGGCGTCATTCACCCGAACACCGTATCACGCAAGATTTCGCGCCTTGCTGCCCGGGTCAAGGCGCTCGCTCCAGCTTAAGTTCGGCTGGCGGATTGCTCCGCGTCATCGCTTCGCTGGTGTCGTTTGGGAAAGCGGGCATCTTGTCGTGTCCGCTTTAGATGTCTTGTTCCATTGTTCTGCTTCCAGCGGAATATGTATTGCGTTCAGTAACGCTTTGACTTAGAGGTGAAATGCGGTTGCAGTGACGTGACTGCTTACTTGCTTCAGCGGGGCCTGCTTCTGGCGCCCGCTGCGGCGGTCGGCGCGTTCCCATCTTCGTGGCGGCTCTGCGCCGTTGAACCCAGGCAGGTCTCGATGGAATCCAACCCGGGCGATACGGAACTCAAGTCGGGCGTCCTGGATGGTTTTCCGCTCAACCCGGCCCCGGTCCGCTCGGCCATTGACCGTGCGTCGCCGCTCGACACCGCGGAACAGCTCCGTGAGCAATGGGCGCGCGTCCGCAGCCGCTTGCAGCAGGACGTGGGCGACGTCGAGTACCGCACCTGGCTGCGCCAGATGACCCTGGGCAACGTCGATGGCGACGAGGTGACGGTCCACCTGCCGAGCCGGTTCCTGCGGGACTGGGTACGCGGCCACTACGCCGACAAGCTGAACGCGCTGTGGCAATCGGAGAACAAGCGCATCCGCCGGGTGGACATCCGCGTGGGCGGAGCTTTGGCCGAAGCGTCCGACGCGGAGCGCGACGGGTCGGCCCTGCCGGGCGAAGCGCCCGACTTGCTGGGGCTGGACCGGACGGAGGACCCCCGCTCCGACCCGGCACGGCCCGAGATGGCCGCAGCCCTCGACACCCGGTTCGAGTTCGACAGCTTCGTGGTCGGCAAGCCCAACGAGTTCGCCTACGCCTGCGCCCGGCGCGTGGCGGAACGGCCGTCAAGCCCGGGGTTCAACCCGTTGTTCCTGTACGGCGGCGTCGGCCTTGGCAAGACGCACCTGATGCACGCCATCGGGATCGAGCTGTCCCGCCGCGACGCCGCGCCGATCCACGTCGCCTACATGTCGGCCGAGAAGTTCATGTACCGCTTCATCGCGGCCATCCGCAACCAATCGACCATGGAGTTCAAGGAGCAGCTCCGCAGCGTCGATGTGCTGATGGTCGATGACCTGCAGTTCCTGATCGGCAAGGACAACACGCAGGAAGAGTTCTTCCATACCTTCAACGCCCTGGTCGATGCCGGCAAGCAGATCGTGGTGTCGGCGGACAAGTCGCCGTCAGACCTGTCGGGGCTGGAGGACCGGTTGCGCACCCGGCTCGGCTGCGGAATGGTCGCCGACCTGCACGCGACGACCTTTGAGCTGCGGATCTCCATCCTGGAGGCGAAGGCGTTGCGGGCGGCGGCACAGGTGCCGCCCAAGGTGCTGGAGTTCCTGGCCCACAAGATCACCAGCAACGTGCGCGAGCTGGAAGGCAGCCTGAACCGGCTGATTGCCCACGCGAACCTGTTCGGCCGGCCGATCACGTTGGAAAGCACCCAGGAGGTGTTGCACGACATCCTGAAGGCGCATGACCGCCGGGTCACCATCGAGGAGATCCAGAAGCGCGTGGCCGAGCACTGGAACATCCGCCTGACCGACATGAGCAGCGCGCGGCGGGCGCGTGCGGTGGCGCGCCCGCGGCAGGTCGCGATGTACCTGGCCAAGCAGCTCACCAGCCGGTCGCTGCCGGAGATCGGCCGCAAGTTCGGCAACCGCGACCACACCACCGTCATGCACGCGGTGAGCCGGATCGCCGAACTGATCGAGCAGGACGCCGATTTCGGCGAGCGGGTCGAGCTGCTGCGGAGGATGCTGGAAAGCTGACTGCCCCTGTTTGCGTGCGGGTTTGCGCGTAGGCCGTGATCGGCTACACTGGCCTGCCGCGGCGCCGGACTCGGCGCCCAACAGGAATGGTCGCATGAAGTTCAAGGCCGAACGCGCCACGCTGCTCAAGGCGCTGGCCCATATCCAGAGCGTCGCTGAGAAGCGCAACACCATCCCCATCCTGGCGAACGCCCTGATCGTCGCCCGTGGCGGCACGCTCAGCTTCACCGCGACCGACATGGAGATCGCCATCGTCGAGGAGGTCGCGGCCAGCGTATCGCGTGAGGGTGCCATCACCGCCCCGGCCGCGACGCTGTACGAGATCGTGCGCAAGCTGCCCGAAGCGGCCGAGCTGGAGTTCGAGGTAGCGGAAGGCGGCGCGCAGCTCACCTTGCGGGCCGGGCGCTACGGCACCAGCCTGGTGACGCTGCCGACCGACGACTTCCCCAGCATGACGGCCGGGCAGTTGCCGCATCGGTTCCAGCTTTCCGGCCTCGCCTTGCGCGGCCTGATCGACCGCACCCGGTTCGCTATCAGCACGGAAGAAACGCGCTACTACCTGAACGGCATCTACCTCCATGCCGCCGAGGGGGATGGCGGCCCGGTGCTGCGCGCGGTCGCGACCGACGGGCACCGCCTCGCGCGCGTCGAGGAGCCGATCCCGGAGGGCGCCGCCGGCATGCCCGGCGTCATCATCCCGCGCAAGACGGTGGGCGAGCTGCGCAAGCTGCTGGACGAGGAAAGCGGCGAGGTCGAGGTCGGCCTGTCCGACACGCGAATCCAGTTCAAGGCCGGGACGGTCACGCTGACCAGCAAGCTGATCGACGGCACCTTCCCGGAATACGAGCGGGTGATCCCCAAGGACAACGACAAGGTGCTGCGCGTCGGCAAGAAGGACTTCTCCGACGCCGTGGCCCGGGTGGCCGCCATCAGCAGCGAGCGGTCGCGCCCGGTGAAGATGGCGCTGGACCGCGACCTGCTGACGCTGTCCGCCGCAAGCCCCGAGCAGGGCACCGCGAGCGAGGAGCTGGACGGCGACCGGGTGCAGTACTCCGCCGGCCCCCTGGAGATCGGCTTCCAGGCGCGATACCTCAACGACATCACCGACCAGATTTCCGACCACGTCGAGTTCCACTTCTCCGACGGCTCGGCGCCCACGATCGTGCGGGACGCCTCCGATGGCAGCGCCCTCTATGTGCTGATGCCGATGCGCGTCTAGTTGCTGCGGCTCACGCGCCTGACGCTGACGCAGTTCCGCAACTACCCGGCCCTGACCTGGCGGCCCGGCGCGCGGATCGCCGTGGTGACGGGTCCGAACGGGTCGGGCAAGACCAACCTTCTGGAAGCCGTGTCCCTGCTGCAGCCCGGGCGCGGCCTGCGCGGCGCGCGGATGGCGGATCTCGCGCGCCAGGCGCCGGACGCGCCGGGCCGTTGGGGCGTCGCC
>CAXUJE010000462.1:0-4407 GCA_964251035.1 uncultured Acetobacteraceae bacterium | reverse complement strand
TATGTAGCGCGCCATGAAAGCCACTGACCTCCGCCCACCGCAACGGAGCGATCTTAGCAGCTTCAGCCCGAGCCGGGTACCCGTTCCTCAGGGTTTTGACACAGCCTCGACCCCTCTACGCCATTCCGCCGCGTTGTCCGGCGTCCCAAAACCAGCCATTCGGACGCGGCGCACTTTTTCCCGTTTCTCCATGTGCATCAGCCAATTTCGGGAAAGGCCGATTGGGAACAGGTTTCGGGAAAGCGGGGTCCTTTGCGATTTCCCCGCCAGCCTTATCAGCACGTTTTCCCGCAACGGGTTCGTTTTCGGGAAGGCAGCGACGGGTGGGTACGCCCGCCGCTCAGGCCCAGCGAATGAGAGGGTGCCTTTGAGGAGATGCGGGACGAATTACCCTACCCGCCCCTGGTCCACGTGCAAGGCGAAGCCGGACACGCCGGGGTCGCCTAATTCGGGGCACAGCTCCAGGCTGGGAACCTGGTAGTCGCCACCGTTCTGCATTCGGTATGGAATAGGGGCGGCGGTTTCGATGGTTCGCATCCGCTCCTTCAACTCGTCCGCCACCAGTTGGAAGCCAGCCTCGTCCATCCGGTCCACACGGTAGGCCACGAAGGGCGGCAGGACGGTGTATCCAGGGTAGTAGAGGATGCCGTGGTTGATCGGGAACAGGATGTCCTCGATCGGGCCGTTCACGCCGCGCGGGGCATAGTGCGTCGCCCAGCCGCCCACGGTCACGATCAGCATGGCACGCTTGCCGGCCAGCGTGCCTTCGCCGAAGCGGTCCCCCCAATGCGTGTCGCTCCGTTCGCCGACCCCGTAGGCGAACCCGAAGGCATAGACCCGGTCCACCCACCCCTTGAGGATGGCCGGCATCGAATACCACCACAGTGGGAACTGCAGGATCAGCGTATCGGCCCAGAGCAGCTTCTCCTGCTCGGCCTTCACGTCCGCCGTCAGTGCATCCGCCGCGAACGCCCGGCCTGACGCGCCAGCCACCCGCAGCCGCTCGTCGGGTCCCACACCGGGAAAGTCCGAGCGATCGACGGCCGCCTTCCATCCATCGGCGTAGAGGTCGCTGACCCGGACCTCATGCCCCTGTGCCTGCAATTCAGCCACGGCAACGTCGCGCAGCGCGCCGTTCAAGGAGTGGCGTTCCGGATGGGCGAAAACGAGGAGAACCTTCATAGCGGTCTGTTCCTGATGATCGGGGTTTGTCAGAACTCGATGACGATCTTGCCGAAATGGCTGCCGGACTCTTGGAGGCGGAAGGCGTCTGCGATCGCGTCAAGCGGAAAGGAGCGGTCGATCACCGGGTGACCATGGACCGCGTCGATGCCGCGGATCAGGTCCATCTGGTGGCGGCGACTGCCGACGAGCAGACCTTGAAGACGCTGCTGCCGGGCCATGAGCATGGCCGTTGGCACAGCGCCCGCCCTCCCGGTCAGTACGCCGATCAGCGAGATGTGGCCCCCCACGCGCGCAGCCTTGATCGATTGTGCCAGCGTGCCCGGGCCACCCACCTCGACGACGTGATCGACGCCGATGCCGCCGGTCAGCTCCCGCACCCGGTCGCCCCAGCTCTCGTCTCGGCGATAGTTGATGCCGTGGGCGGCGCCCATCGTGCGAAGCCGCTCCAGCTTCTCATCGGAGGAGGAGGTCGCGATGACCGTAGCTCCCATGGCCCGCGCGATTTGCAACGCGAAGACGGAAACGCCGCCCGTGCCGAGGACCAGCACGCTGTCTCCGACCTTGAGGCCGCCGTTGACCACCAGGGCGCGCCAGGCGGTCACCCCGGCCGTGGTCAGGGTCGCCGCGGCGGCGTGGCTCCAGCCGGCCGGCGCACGCGTGAAGGAGGTGACTGGTGCCACCACCACTTCCCGGGCGTAGCCGTCGATCCCGTCGCCCGGCGTGGTGGCGAAGTCGGCAAGGGTGGCCTCACCGTCCAGCCAGGTCGGGAAGAAGGTGGATACGACATGGTCGCCGGGCTTGAACTCCGTGACCTCGGGACCGACCGCCTCCACCACCCCGGCACCATCCGCCATGGGGATGCGTCCATCGGCGGCCGGCAGCCGTCCCGTCACCACCCCCAGATCGTGGAAGTTCAGGGATGTGGCATGCACGCGCACGCGGATGGCGTTGTGTCCGGGATCCCCGGGATCGGGGAGGTCCACCAACGTCAAGCCGTCGAGCCCTTGCTGCGGATGAGCGTGGATAGCCTTCATGCGGGTGCTCCTAGGCTGCGCGAGGGCAGCCATTGCAGGACGGTTGCGGTCGCCGAGACGACCAGGACGGCACCGAGGTAGACCTGGGTCGTGCCCAGGAATCCAGTGATCGGAACGGCGAAGCCGGCGGCGATGGGCGGGACGGCCAGGGAAAGGTAGGTGACCAGGAAGATCGCCGCGAAGAGTTCGGCGCGCTCATGCACCGGGGTGAGCGGCACGAGCGACTGGATGAGGCCGCTGAAGGATGCACCCAGCCCGGCACCGGCCACCGCACTGCCGACGAAGAACAGCGCCAGAGTGCCCGTGCCGATCGACACGAGGAGCACGCCGACCCCGGCCGTTACCGCCGCCATGCCCAGCGCGGCCATGCGCCTGGGTTGCTGGCCGCGCATCAAGAGCGGCGATACGGCACCTGCTCCGCAGAGCACGGCCACGGTGGCGCCGTTCAGCAGCCCGCTGCTGACCGAGAAGACGGTGCGCAGCAGCGACGGCCCAAGCGCGATGACGAAGCCGCACAAGGCCCAGATGGACAGCAGCAGGGGCAAGGCACGCGTGAAGCCGCTCCGCGCCGCGCGGGCGACATGCACGCTCGGCACCATCGACCGCAGCAGCCCGGGTACCGGGCTCGCCGTTTCGGGGATCAGGGCCACCGATATCGCCCCCAGGCAGAACACTCCGCCCAGGAAGCCGAATGCCCAGACTTCCGCCTGGCTCGTCACTCCGAGCAGGGCGCCGGTGACGAAAGCACCCGTCGCGAGCCCGGCCAGGGGCGAGATGCTGGTCAGCAGGCTGCCGAGCGCCTTTCGGGCCGGGGGCGCCGCCTCGATCACCGCGGCGGACAACGCACCGTTGACCACACCCATGGACAGGCCTTGAACGATCCGGGCAGCAAGCAATCCGCCGATGCCGTCCGCCATGAGGAAGAGGACCATGGACGCGACCTGTATGGTCAGCGCGGCGACGATCACGGGCTTGCGGCCCAGATGGTCGGATAGCGAGCCGGCCACAAGCAGCGTCACCAGCAGCACCAGCGAGTAGATGCTGAAGGCGACCGTCAGCATGCCCGGGGAGAACCCCCACCGCCCCTGAAACACCACGAACAAGGGTGAGGGTACGCTGGCTGAGACGAAGAACAGGAACAGGGTGATCGCGAGCAGCGGAAAAGCGATCAATGAGCGGGGCGGCAATGCCAGGGAGTTCGCTTCGGGCAATCTGGTATCCGTGTCGTCAATTGGGTCTCGCGAGTCCACCCGCTTCAACGGTATATGAGGCAGCAGCGCGCGGCATTGAAATCGAAGCTTTTACGTGCAGTTATTGACCAGGTGGATACCAAGAACCTCGATCTGGGACTGCTCGTCACGCTCGAAGCTTTGCTGGCGGAGCGAAACGTGACGCGCGCCGCGCGCCGGCTGAACCTCAGTCAGCCAGCTTTGTCGGCACGGCTGGCGCGGCTTCGAGAGGCGCTCGGCGATCCGCTCCTGATCCCGGCCCAGCGTGGAATGGTGCTGACCCAGCGCGCTCTTGAGCTACAGCAGCCCTTGCACGAAGCGTTGGAGAGTGTCCGCCGCGTCGTCGAAGATGGTGCGCCGACCGATCCGGCGACCATGCAGGCAACCCTGGTGATCGCGGCGAGCGACTACGTCCAGTACGCGCTGCTGGCGCGCTTCTCGGTTGCGTTGCGGGCCGAGGCGCCGATGATCCGCATCGCCTGGCGGGCGCTGGACGTGATGGCGCTGCCCACGCAGTTGGAGCGTGGTGAGGTGGACCTGGCCTTGGCGGCGCCCGACCATGCGCCGGCTGCGATGCGCCAGCGCCGACTTTACGAGGAGGGGTATGCGGTCATTGCGCGACGGGGTCATCCAGCTATGCAGGGTGGTCTTGATCTGGACATGTTCTGCGCGCTGGACCACGTCGTCGTTTCACCTCAGGGTGGCGGCTTTGCCGGGCCTGCCGACGCAGCACTTGAGGCGATCGGCCGCCGTCGTACTGTCGCCTTGTCTACATCAGGCTTCCTGATCGTGCCGGAGATCGTGTCCCGGTCCGACATGATCGCGCTGGTTCCGGGCCGGATCGCAGAAGGCTGGTCAGATCGGGTACAGGTGCTGGAACCGCCGCTCACCATACCTGGCTTCGTCATCGCCAGTATCTGGCACGAACGGACGACTACTCACCCGGCACAGAGCTGGCT
>CAXUJE010000461.1:0-4415 GCA_964251035.1 uncultured Acetobacteraceae bacterium | reverse complement strand
TACGGCAACATCAGCGAGAAGCAGTTCCGCAAGTACTACGACGAGGCCGTGCGCCGCAAGGGCGACACCAGCGAGAACCTGATCGAGCTGCTGGAACGCCGGCTGGACGCCGTTGTGTATCGCCTGAAGTTCGCCATCACGCCCTTCGCCTCGCGGCAGTTCATCAACCATGGCCACGTCATGGTGAATGGCAAAAAGGTGAACATCCCATCGTTCCTGGTGCGCGACGGCGACGAGATCGAGGTGCGGGAGAAGTCGAAGCAGCTTGCCGTCGTTCTGGACTCGGCGCAGAGCGGCGAGCGGGACGTGCCGGATTACCTGGAGGTGGACCACCGCGCCATGAAGGGCCGGTTTGGGCGCGCGCCGAAGCTGACCGACGTGCCGTATCCCGTGTCGATGGAGCCGAACCTGGTCGTCGAGTTCTATTCTCGCTGACTCGTCCCCATATGGATGATGCATGCGCCGGGTCCTGCCCGGCGTTTTGCATTTGAGGGCCGCGATGACACCCAAAGAAGAGATCGCCCGCCGCCGCACCTTCGCGATCATCTCGCACCCTGACGCCGGCAAGACGACGCTGACCGAGCGGCTGCTGCGCGCCGGCGGCGCCATCCAGTTGGCCGGCAACGTGCGCGCCAAGGGCGAGCGGCGCCGTACCCGGTCGGACTGGATGGGGATCGAGCGCGACCGCGGCATCTCCGTGGTCACATCGGTGATGACGTTCGAGTACTCCGGCTGCGTGTTCAACCTGCTGGACACGCCGGGGCACGAGGATTTCAGCGAGGACACCTACCGCACGCTGACCGCCGTGGACTCCGCGGTGATGGTGATCGACGCCGCCAAGGGGATCGAAGCGCGGACCCGCAAGCTGTTCGAGATCTGCCGCCTGCGCGACATCCCCATCGTCACCTTCATCAACAAGATGGACCGCGAGGCGCGCGACCCGTTCGAGATCGTGGACGAGGTCGCCAGTACCCTGGCCCTGGACACCGCGCCGGTGACGTGGCCGGTGGGGCGCGCGGCGACCTTTGCCGGCACCTACGACGTGCGCAGCCGCGCCCTGCACCTCACGGACCCGCTGGAGCAGAGCGACCCACGCATGATCACGTTGGGCGAGGAGTTGGAATTGGTGCAGGCGGCGTTGCCTGAGTTTGATCTTGCGAGCTTCAACGCCGGGCATCTGACGCCGGTGTTCTTCGGCAGCGCCATCAAGGAGATCGGCGTCTCGGACCTGCTGGACGGCCTGGTGAGCTTCGGCCCTCCGCCGCGGGCGCAGCCGGCGGATCTCCGCACCGTGGAGGCGACGGAGGACAAGCTGACCGCGCTGGTGTTCAAGATCCAGGCGAACATGGACCCCAACCACCGCGACCGCATCGCCTTTGCCCGGGTGTGTTCCGGCCGGTTGATGCGCGGCATGCGGCTCAAGCAGGTGCGGACCGGCAAGCAGATCCCGCTGCACGCGCCGCAATTCTTCTTTGCCCGGGACCGCCAGATCGCGGACGAGGCGTTCGCCGGGGACGTGGTGGGCATCCCGAACCACGGCACGCTGCGCATCGGCGACACGTTGACCGAGGACGAGGAGCTGAATTTTGTCGGCGTGCCGTACTTCGCGCCGGAAATCCTGCGCCGGGTCCGGTTGGACGACGCGATGAAGGCGAAAAAGCTGCGCCAGGCGCTGCAGGAACTGGCGGAGGAGGGGGTGGTGCAGCTCTTCCGCCCGCAGGACGGCAGCCAGCCGATCGTCGGCGTGGTCGGCACCTTGCAGCTCGACGTGCTGGTGGCGCGGCTCGGCAGCGAGTACGGCGTGGCTATCGGCTTCGAGCCGGTACCCTACGCCCTGGCGCGCTGGGTCACGGGCGACAAGGCGCTGCTGGCCCGGTTCGTCGCGGAGCAGCGGACCAGCATGGCGGACGACGTGGACGGCGACCCGGTGTACCTCGCAAGCTCCGCCTTCATGATGCGGCGCACCGCCGAGATGCACGAGGGGCTGACGTTCCGCGACATCAAGGACGTCCGCGCCGAGGCCGTGGCGGCCTGAGATGGACCGGGTTGACCGCAAGCTGCTGGCGCTCCTGCAGCAGGACAGCACCCAATCCATCGCGCAGCTTGCGGACCAGGTCGGGCTGTCGCAGACGCCATGCTGGAAGCGCATCCAGCGGTTGGAGGCGGACGGAGTCATCGAGCGCCGGGTGGCGCTGCTGTCGCCGGAGAAGCTGGGCCTCGGGCTGACGGTGTTCGTGTCGATCGAGGCCGGCGACCACTCGCCGGACTGGCTGGCCCGGTTCGCCGACGCGGTGACAGGCTTTCCGGAGGTGGTCGAGGTGCACCGGATGGCCGGCGACATCGACTACATGCTGCGGGTCATCACCCGGGACATCGCGGCCTTCGATGGGTTCTACAAGCGGCTGATCGCCGCGGTGCCGCTCAAGAACGTCAGCTCGCGGTTCAGCATGGAGCGGGTGAAGTCAACGACGGCGCTACCGTTGGAGATGGCCGGATAAAGCAGCCGGCAGTCGGACCGCAAAGCCGTCCGACCGCCTGCCCATCAGCCCATCATGCGGCTGCCTGATGCGGCACGCCCTTCTCGGTCAGCAGGCTTTCCAGCTCGCCCGACTGATACATCTCAGTGACGATGTCGCAGCCGCCGACGAACTCGCCCTTCACGTAAAGCTGGGGCACGGTCGGCCAGCTTGAGAACTGCTTCACGCCCTCCCGCAGCTCCGGGTCTTCCAGCACATTGGCGGTCTGGAACGGCACGCCGAGATGCGTCAGGATCTGGACGACCCGGGCCGAGAACCCGCATTGCGGGAACATGGCGTTGCCCTTCATGTAGAGCATGACGGGGTTGGCGGCGATCTCGCCTTGGATGCGCTCGTGGACTGGACTCATGGCGTTGGCTCCTGTTGCGGCGGTGAGGTTTGCAGTGCGAGGGCGTGCAGCGCGCCGCCCATGCGGCCCTGCAATGCGGCATAAACCATCTGGTGCTGCTGGACGCGGGAACGGCCGCGGAACGCTTCGCTGACCACGGTGGCGGCGTAATGGTCGCCGTCGCCGGCCAGGTCCTGGATCGTGACCTGCGCGTCGGGCAGGGCGTCCCGGATCAACGCCTCGATCTCGCTGGCCACCATCGCCATCGGCTAACTCCCCATCCAGGCCGGGAAGAAGCGCTCATGCGCCGCCCGCAGCTCCGCAAGCGATATGGCGACGCCGCCGGGCAGTGTCAAATGCGTGCCACTGGCCCGGCCAAGCCGCATGGTCGGCACCCCGGCGGTTTCGGCAGCGGCCAGTACGGCGTCCGCATCGGCCACAGCCAACACGTAGCGCGCCTGGTCCTCCCCGAACCAAAAGCCGTGCGGCGCCAACCCGTCGGGCGCATCCAAGAGCGTCGCGCCGACATCCCCGCCCAGCGCCATCTCTGCAACGGCAATCAGCAGGCCGCCATCGGACACGTCATGGCAGGCGCGCACCTGGCCGGCCAGGATCAGCCCGCGCACGAAATCACCGTGGCGGCGCTCGGCGGCGAGATCGACCGGCGGCGGCGGCCCGTCCTCCCGGCCGGCGACCTCCCGCAGCCACAGCGACCGCCCCAGCCACCCGGACGCGGTGCCGACCAGCAGCAGATCCAGCCCCGGCCGCAGCGCCAGGCCGACGCATTGATCCGCGTCCTCCAGCACGCCGAGGCCGCCGATGGCCGGCGTGGGCAGGACGCCACGGCCGTCAGTTTCGTTGTACAGGCTGACATTGCCGCTCACGACGGGGAAGTCGAGCGCCCGGCACGCTGCCGCCATGCCGCGGATGCTGGCGGCGAACTGGCCCATGATCTCGGGCTTCTCGGGGTTGCCGAAGTTCATGTTGTCGGTGATCGCGAGTGGGCGTGCGCCCACCGCCGAAAGGTTGCGCCAAGCCTCCGCCACGGCCTGCATCCCGCCGGCTTCCGGGTCGGCGGCGCAGTAGCGCGGGGTGCAATCGGTGGTCAACGCCAGGGCGCGGCGTGATCCCTCGATCCGTACCACGGCCGCGTCGGCGGCGCCGGGCTTTTGCACGGTCTGGCCGCCGATGGTGCTGTCATACTGGTTCCACACCCAGGCGCGGGAACACAGGTCGGGGCAGGCGATCAGCGTGAGCAAGGCGGGCGCCAGCCCGACGGGATCGGCGATCTCGCCCAAAGCGGGCTGCTTCGGCGTCTCCGCCGTGGGCCGGTGGTACAGCGGCGCCTGCTCGGCCAGCGGGTCGAGCGCGATGTCCGCCTCGATGGCGCCGCGGTGCCGCACCACGATGCGTCCAGTATCGGTCAGGTGGCCGATGACCGCAAAATCCAACTCCCACTTTTCGAAGATTGCCCGCGCCACGTCCTGCCGGTCCGGGCGCAGCACCATCAGCATGCGCTCCTGGCTTTCCGACAGCATCATCTCGTAGGC
>CAXUJE010000460.1:0-4442 GCA_964251035.1 uncultured Acetobacteraceae bacterium | reverse complement strand
GTCATGGGCCGTGTGCGCTCAGCATGGTCGTCCTCCGCCCCCGCGGCGCCGCTGGCCGCCGCGGGGCGGCGCCATGGGGACCGGGTGCCGTGCATCCATAGCGGCGCAGCTTACCAGGGGTGCGGAGGGGGTGTCACCTGCCGTCAGCGCGCCCCGGCCTCCGGAGGCCCTGCCCCTCATGCGCGGCCCAGGGCGGCATCGGCTCAGCCCGAGGCGGTGGCCAGCTCCGGCGCAGGCGCCAGCCACTCGGTTTCCCGCGTGATCACGGCGCGGAGCAGGCCAAGCAGCTTGTCGCCATGGTCGGACTGCCCGGCAAAGGCGTCGGCCACCCGGGCGCCCGCGAACGGGCTTGCGGCGTCCGCGCCGGCGAAGGCCATGCACCAGTCCGGGAAGTCGCGCGCCGCGATCGGCTCGGACTGCAGCACGGTCACGTCGCTGTGCCGGTCGTCGCACTGGATGCGCTCGAACGCGCATCCGACCGCGTCGAGCGGCCCTTCCAGCACCTGGGCGAAGCAGCCCTGGCTGAACAGCAGCCCCCCGGTGATGCCGTCGCGGCCGTTGTTCCGGCGCGAGGCGGCGAGGATGCTGCGGATGCCGGCGGCCACCGCCTCGGGGCCGCCCGGGATGAGGTTCCGGCTGCAGTAGAGCACGCGGTGGAGCTGGGTCACGGTCGGAGGCGTCCTTTCAGTCGGTGGTTGCGGAAGCGGCGGAGCGGCGCCGGGCGAACTCGGAGATCAGGAGGGCGACCTCCCCCACCGGCACCGGCTGGCTGAACAGGTAGCCCTGCACCGCCATGCACCCTTCGGCGCGGATGCGGGCGAGCTGGCCGGGGGTCTCGACCCCCTCCGCGATGGTGGACATGCCGAGGCTGGCCCCAAGCGCCGTGATCGCCCGGATGACCGCGGCCTGCCCGGCGGCGTCGTCCCGGTCCTTCACGAAGGAACGGTCGATCTTGATCTTGTCGAAGGGGAAGCTGTGCAGCTGGCTCAGGGAGGAATACCCGGTGCCGAAGTCGTCCATGGCCACCCGCACGCCCACGGCGCGCAGGCGGTGCAGCGCCGCCAGCACCGTCTGCTCGTGGCGCAGCAGCACGCTCTCGGTGATCTCGACCTCCAGCCGTCCGCCCGGCAGGCCGGAGGACGCCAGCGACCTGGCCACCAGGCTGACCAGCCGGTCCGGGTCCGCGAACTGGTGCGGCGACACGTTCACCGCGACCGACATCCCGTCGGGCCAGCGGGCGGCCTCGTGGCAGGCCTCCCGCAGCACCCACTCGCCGAGCGGGACGATGAGGCCGATCTCCTCCGCCAGCGGCACGAAGTCGGCCGGCGGGACCAGGCCCCGCACGGGGTGCCGCCAGCGCAGCAGCGCCTCGAAGCCGACGATGGCGTCCGTCTCCAGGTCCACCTGCGGCTGGTAGTGCAGCTCGAACTCGCGCAGCGCCAGCGCCTTGCGCAGGTCGATCTCCAGCGCGCGTCGCGCCAGCGCGCGGGCGTCCATGTGCGGCGCGAAGAAGCTCCACGTGCTGCGGCCGGATTCCTTGGCGTGGTAGAGCGCGAGGTCGGCGTTGCGCAGAAGCTGGCCGTGCTCGCGCCCGTCGCGCGGCGCCAGCGCCACGCCGACGCTGGCGCCGATGTTCACCAGGTGCCCGTCGATCAGGTAGGGGCGCCCGAGCACGTCGGTGATGCGCTTCGCGAGCTGCGCCAGGTTCACCGGCTCGGGGACCGGCGGGACCAGCAGGGCGAACTCGTCGCCGCCCAGGCGGGCCACCACGTCGCAGGGGCGCAGCACCGAGCGCAGCCGTTTCGCCACCAGGCGGAGCAGCGCGTCGCCGACCGGGTGGCCCAGCGTGTCGTTCACCGCCTTGAACCGGTCGAGGTCGACCAGCAGCGCCGCCGGCCCCGGGCCGTCGCCCGCCGCGTCGCCGTCCGGGGCTTCGAGCAGCGCGGCCACGACCCGCCTTTGGAAGAGTTCCCGGTTCGGCAGGCCGGTCAGCGGGTCGTGCATCGCCAGCTCGATGGCGCTCGCTTCCGCCGTGTGCCGGGCGGTGACCTCCTCGAAGGAGGCCATCCAGTGGCCGTCGCCCAGCCGCGCGACCTGCAGGGCGAAGAACCGGGACGCCGGCCCGGACGAGGCGGGGACCGTGCTCCTGTGTCCGCTGGCCGTGGCCACGGCGGCCAGGCAGGCCTCGTGTACGCGCTGGACCGCGGCGGGCGTGAGCGCCGCGCTGCCTTCGAGCACCTCGAGCAGCGACGTGGCACGGCCCACCACCACGGGCTGGATCTCCAGCGTGGCCGCCAGCCGGTCGTTGGCGAACAGGATCTCCAGCGTCTCGTTGAAGGTCAGCAGGCCGGCATCCGTGCCGTTCAGCGCGGCGCGGAGGTGCGGCGCGGCGCAGGCCCGCCCGTGGGAGGCGCTGCGCTGCGCGTCGGCCGGCGGCAGTGCCTGGGGGGAAAGCGTCCCGGGAGGAAGCGTCTCGGGAGAAAGTGTCTGGGGGGAAGGGAACAAGGGACGGCTCCGCCAGGAAGTCGGGCGCTGCGCCGCCGCCAGAGGCCAGAGCCGGGCCGGCCAGCAGCAGGCAGCGCCTTGGGTAAAGGCTCGAACGGATGCAAGCCGTCTTGGCGTGCGCAACCAGATACAAACACCAATTCAACTCAACCGCAAGTAGTAGCAACTGATCCTTGGAATTCCTAACGTTCCATGGCGCAGGCCGGGCAGCTCCGGGCGGTTCCGGGGCTTCCAAGCCAACCCGCGCTCCCGTTGATCGGGACTTGGCAGTCACGGCCGGCGCGCGTCGCCAATCTTCCTGATAATATCATTATTGCAACAAAACGTCGGATCGGCTATGTTTCTGGCCATCGACGGACCGGAAGGGTGTCATGCGCGGGGCGAGCGTCTTGTTCTTGGCGGCGGTGGCGGCGGGCATGGCGGCGCCGGCCTCGGCCACCGTCTACGGCGTGTACGGCGACAGCGCCAAGGAATCCCTGGCGCTGATCGGAGGCCAGGGCGACACCGCCCGGGCGCTGACGGACCTCGGCGCCGGGAGCCTGGCCGGCCTCGACGTGCTGTGGGTGCTGAACAACAGCCAGGCGCAGGAGCCTGCGGCGCTGTCCACGAACGCCGCCGCCATCGCGCGCTTCGTGTCCGGCGGCGGCACCTTCGCCTACCATGACCAGGACCCGGCGGGCGCCGCCGCCGTCGTGCCCGGCGCCGCGGGCGTCGCCTTCGCGCAGGCCGTGACCCACGACATCAACGTGCGCCTGGCGGGCACGCCCCTGACCGGCGGACCCGGCGGCGCCATCGACGACAAGACGCTGGACGGCGGCAACGCGCAGGCGCAGGGCTACGCGGCGGTGGGCACGCTGCCGCCGGGCGCCTTGGCGCCGCTCAGCAGCACGGACCCCGGGCAGGTGGTGGCGTTCTCCTACGCGCTGGGGGCCGGGCACGTGTACTACTCGGCGATCCCGCTCAATTTCTTCCTGAGCTACCCCAGCGACAACGTGGCCCGGGTGTATGCGCCGAACCTCGTCGCCTTCCTCGACGGCGGCAGCGCCGGGCCGGTCTCGGTGCCGGAGCCGGCGAGCCTGATGCTGCTGGGCGCGGGGCTGCTGGGATTGGGGCTGATGCGGGAGATGGATTGAGCCTCGGCGGGCAGGCTTCCCTCCCCTTGGGCGCCCGGGCTACCCTGCCGGGGGAACCGGGAGGCGAGGGGCGAGTGGCCGGTGCGACCGGGAAGCGGGAGGCGGACGGCATCCGATCGTCCGCGGCCCTCCAGGACCGGCGATGGTGCTGCGCAAAGCTGGCCGCTCAGCGGTAGGGGTAGCCGTAGAAGCCCGGCCCATAGCCATACCGGAACGGATAGCCGTAGGCCGGGCGGAAGCCATACGGGTAGCCGAAGCGAAAGGGATAGCCATACGGGAACCCGTAGGCGAACCGGGGTCCGTAGAAGAACCGCGGCCCGAAAGCATAGAACGGCCTGTAGCCTGGATAGCCGTAGAAACCGGGGTAGGGCTGTGCCTGCGCGGGTGCGGCGACCACCGCCGACGACGCCAAGCACGCTGCGGCAAGGGCTGCTTTGAGATACATGATCCCTGGTCCTGTGTGCGTGTGACACCGATCTAGGCTGCTCCGCGGCGCCGGCAAGGCGGGCGCCCAGTCGAAATGGGGGGTGGTCAACACCGCTGCTGCCAGGCTCAAAGCAGCGTGGGACCATTTGCCTGCGCCGGGCCACTACACTGCCGACGCTTGCTTTCCAAGCACCCGGCAAGCGCCGGCATCGCCTGATGCCGAGCCGGCGCGCGATGGTGGCAGGCCCGATCCTCTCCTCGTCCCGCAGCGGCGCAGTTCGTCCGGGTCGATGCCCGGCTTGCGTCCCTTGTGGATGGCACGCGCCTTGGCGGCCTTGGTGCCTTCAAGCTGCCGCCGCGCCCTTTGCTCCAGCACGT
>CAXUJE010000459.1:0-4455 GCA_964251035.1 uncultured Acetobacteraceae bacterium | reverse complement strand
GGCTGGAGCTTGCGTGCCTGCGCGGCCCGGCGCCGGCGCCGGGGATCACGGGGCTGCGCGCGGTGCTGGACCAGCAGACGGCGGCGGACCCCGCGGCGCTGGACCTGCTCGACCGCCTGCACACCATGCTGCAGCCGATCTTCCGCATTGCCAACCGCGCCGACGCGACGCCGGCGGAGGCGCTGGCGGCGTTGATCGAGTGCGCCGAGGCGCTGGCAGACACCGACGAACTCTCCGGCGCCCTGCGCCTGTGGTCGCGGGAGGACGGGGCGGCGCGGGCCCCCCCCGTGCCGGCGCCCGCGCCGGCGCTGCCGGTCCTGCCGGCGCAGCCGGTCGCCACCTTGCCGGGCCTGCTGGACGCCTCGATGGAGGGCGCGGTGGTGCGCAGCCGCCGGGCGCTGCGCGGGCGGAACGGGGAGGAGCATCCGCGCGTGGCCATCCTGGGCCTGCTAGAAGCGCGGCTGCAGGCGGCGGACCTGATCGTGCTGGGCAGCCTGGCGGAGGGCGTGTGGCCGCCGGCGACCGACCCCGGCCCGTGGATGAGCCGGCCGATGCGCGCCGCCGCCGGGCTGGAATCGCCGGAGGAGCGGGTGGGCGAGCTGGCGCACGACTACGCGATGCTGGCCTGCGCCGCGCCGTCCGTCATCCTGTCCTGCCCGCGCCGCCGGGATGGGGCGCCAACGGTGCCGGCCCGCTGGCTGGTACGGCTGGAGGCCTATCTCGCCGGGCATCGGATGGCGCTGCCCGCCCATCCCGCCGCCGCCTGGGCGCGCCTGCTGGACCAGCCCGCCGGCGAACCCTGTCCGGCATCGCCGCCGCAGCCCCGGCCGCCCGTCGCCAACCGGCCGCGCCGGCTGAGCGTGACCGAGATCGAGACCTGGCTGCGCGACCCCTACGCCATCTACGCCAAGCACGTCCTGCGGCTGCGCGCGCTGCAGCCGCTGGAGCAGTCGGCCGACGCCGCCGACTACGGCAGCATCGTGCACGCGGCGCTTGCCGATTTCCTGGCCAACCTGCCGCCGACCTACCCGCGCGACGCGGAGGCCCGGTTGCACGCCGCCATGAACAAGGCGCTGGACGCGGCGGGGCTGCGCCCGGCGCTCACGGCCTGGTGGCGCCCGCGCCTGGCCCGCATCGCCGACTGGGTGGCGGAGGCCGAGCGCCAGCGCCGCCTGCGCGGCCCGATGGCGCACGTGGCGTCCGAGGTGGAAGGCCAGTGGACCGTGGTGCCCGGCGATCATCCGTTCGTGCTCAGCGGCCGGGCCGACCGCATCGAGCGCCGGGCAGACGGCACGCTCGCCATCCTCGACTACAAGACAGGCGCTGTGCCCACGACGGGGCAGGTCGAGCAGGGCCTGGCGCCGCAACTGCCGCTGGAAGCCGCGATGGCCGCCGCCGGCGTGTTCGGCCCGGAGCTTGCGGGCCGCACCGCCGAGTTGACCTATTGGCACCTGTCCGGCGGCCTTGATCCCGGCAAGGAAACCCGGCTGTTCCAGCATGACGCCGCTCGTACGGCACAGGAGGCCGAGACGGCGGAGCGCGCCTTGACCGCCCTGATTGCCGCCTTCGACGACCCGGACCGCGCCTACCTGTCCCGCCCGCACCCTGGCGCCGCGCCCCGGTTCTCCGACTACGCGCAGCTCGCCCGCGTCGCGGAGTGGGCGGCGCTGGAGGACGACGCATGAACATGGTCGCTAGTCCCGGGGCCAGTGCCGGCCTTCCCACCGACGCCCGGGCACGTGCGGAGGACGAGCAGCGCCAGGCATCCGATCCGGCCGTGTCCGCCTTCGTCGCCGCCTCCGCCGGGTCCGGCAAGACCAAGCTGCTGACCGACCGGATGCTGCGGCTCATGCTGGCCGGGGCCGATCCGGCGCGCATCCAGTGCCTGACCTTCACCAAGGCGGCGGCGGCGGAGATGGCGCTGCGCTTGCAGCACCGGCTGGGCCGCTGGGTGACGCTCGATGATGCGGTGCTGGACGCGGACCTCGCGGCCTTGCAGGCGCCGACCGGGGAGGAGGCCCGGGCGGCGGCCCGCGCGCTGTTCGCCCGGGTGCTGGACCTGCCCGGCGGCATGCGGATCGGCACCATCCACGCCTTCTGCCAATCGCTGCTGCGCCGCTTCCCGCTGGAGGCTGCGATCTCCCCGCACTTCCGGCTGGTCGAGGACGCCGACGCCCGCACTGCCATGGACCAGGCGCGGGAGGGCGTGCTGGCCGGGTTCCCGGCGGACGCCCTGCTGGAACTGGCGGGCCTCACTTCAGCGGACGGGTTCGCGCGGTTGGTCGCGGCGCTTGATGCGCGGCGCGGGCTTCTGGCGCCGGTGCTGGCGCTGTCGGAGCCGCAGCGGGCCGCGGCGATGCGGCGCGCGGCAGGCGCCGGGGCAGGGGATGAGGCCGTGTTGCTGGCCGCCGCGGCCGAGTGGCCGGAACGGGAGGAGGTTGCGGAAGCGCTGCGCCTTGTTCAGGCCCATGGGACCGATGCTGCGCGACGCCGAGCCGAAGTCCTGCTTGGTTGGCTCAGCCTGCCGGCCAGCTTGCGCCCGGCGCATTGGCGCGATTGGGTGGACGGCCTGACCACGGGCGAGGGCAAGCCTGTCGGAGGGGACAAGTTCGCCGCCAAGAAGTTGGACGAACGTCACCCGGAAATCCGTGAGCGCATCAGGGCCGAGCAGGCGCGGGTGCAGGCCGTCGAGGACGAGCGCCGGGCGCTGCGGGTCGCTTTCGTTTCCACGGCGCTTCTATCGCTGGCGGCGCCCGTGCTGCGGTCCTACGACGCACGCAAGGAGGAGGGCGGGCTGCTGGACTACGGCGACCTGATCGGCCGCACCTCCGACCTGCTCCGGGACCCCGGGGCGGCGTGGGTGCTGTACAAGCTCGACGGCGGCATCGACCACCTGCTGCTGGACGAGGTGCAGGACACCGCGCCGGAGCAGTGGCAGATCGCCCACCGGCTGACCGAGGAGTTCTTCGCCGGGCTGGGCGCCGCGGCGGAGGAGGGGAGACAGCGCACCTTTTTCGCGGTGGGCGACCCCAAGCAGAGCATCTACTCCTTCCAGGGCGCCGACCCCGCGGAGTTCGAACGCTCCCGCGCCGAGATGGCCGCCCGCGTCGGCGACCAAACGTGGCGGGACGTGACGCTTGACGTGTCGTTCCGCTCCACGCCCCCAGTGCTGGCGCTGGTGGATGCCGTGTTCGACGATCCGGAGGCGGCGCGGGGAGTGGCCGACGACGGCCCGCTGCACCACTTCGCCGACCGCGCCGGGGCCGCGGGCCGGGTCGAGCTTTGGCCGCTCACGCCGCTGCCCGCGGCGCCGGAGGCCGAGCCGTGGACCGTGCCGGAGCGCAACATGGGCCTGGTGTCCGCGCCGCAGCGCCTGGCGGACGCGCTGGCGGGCTGGATCGGCGACGCGCTGCGCCGCGGGGAGCGGCTGGAAAGCCGGGACCGGCCGCTGACGCCGGGGGACGTGCTGGTGCTGGTGCGCCGGCGCGACGACTTCGCCAAGTCCCTGGTGCGGGCCTTGAAGGCGCGCGGCGTGCCGGTCGCCGGGCTGGACCGCCTGATCCTGGGCGAGCAGGCGGCGGTGCAGGACATGCTGGCGCTGTGCGACGCCGTGCTGCTGCCGGAGGACGACCTGGCCGTGGCCTGCGTGCTGACCAGCCCGCTCGGCGGCCTCACGGATGACGACCTGATGCGGCTGTCGATCGGGCGGAGGGGGACGCTGTGGGAGGCGCTGCGGGGCCGGGCGAAGGAGCATGCGGCGTGGCGCCAGGCCTGGACCCTGCTGTCCACTTTGCAGTCCCGCGCCGACTTCGTGACCCCGCACGCCTTGCTGGCCGAGGCCTTGGGGCCGCTCGGCGGACGTGCCCGGCTGCTCGCCCGGCTCGGCCCGGACGCCGCGGAGCCGCTCGACGAGCTGCTGAACGCCGCCCTGGCGCATACCGCGCAGCACGCGCCGTCGCTGCAAGGCTTCGTCTACTGGCTGCGCCGCTCGGGCGCCACGGTGAAGCGGGAGGCGGAGGGCGCGGGCGGCACGGTGCGCGTGATGACGGTGCACGGCGCGAAGGGCCTGCAGGCGCCGCTGGTGATCTTGCCGGACACGACGGCGCTGCCGCCCAAGGAGGAGCCGTTCGGCTGGCGGCCCGACCCGCAGACCGGCGTTACCCTGCCGCTGTGGTCGCCGCGCAAGGAGTTCCGCTGCGCCGCGGTGGATGAGGCGCAGGCGGCGGAGCGGGACCTCAAGGCCCGCGAGTACAACCGCCTGCTGTATGTGGCGCTGACCCGGGCCGAGGACCGGCTGCTGGTCTGCGGTTGGGACACCCGCAAGGAGGTGCCGGACCGGAGCTGGTATCGCATGGTCGAGCGCGGCTTTCACGCCATCGGCGCCGAGGCGGGCGCCTTCGAAGCCGTGCCGGGCGCCTGGGCGGGCCGGCATTGGGTGCTGGACACCGCGCAGAC
>CAXUJE010000458.1:1223-4462 GCA_964251035.1 uncultured Acetobacteraceae bacterium | reverse complement strand
CGGCCCAGCCAGCCCGCCTCGACGTACTTCACCAGCAGCGGGCAGGGGCGGTATTTGCTGTCCGCCAGCCCCTCGTGCAGCACCTGCATGATGCTGAGGCACGTATCAAGCCCGATGAAGTCGGCAAGCTCCAGCGGCCCCATCTTGTGGTTGGCGCCCAGCCGCAGCGCGCTGTCGATCGCGGTCACGCTGCCGACGCCCTCATACAAGGCATAGACCGCCTCGTTGATCATCGGCACCAGGATGCGGTTGACGATGAAAGCCGGGAAGTCCTCGGACACCGCCGTCGTCTTGTCGAGCCGGGCGGCCAAGGCCTGCACCGCCCCGAACGTCGGTTCGTCAGTCGCGATGCCGCGGATGACCTCGATGAGCTTCATGACCGGGACCGGGTTCATGAAGTGCATGCCGATGAACTTTTCCGGCCGGTCGGTGCTGGCGGCCAGGCGCGTGATGCTGATGCTGCTGGTGTTGCTCGCCAGGATGCAGGACGGCTTCAAATGCGGGGTCAGGGCACGGAAAATTGCGCGCTTGACCTCTTCCTTTTCCGTCACCGCCTCGATCACCAGGTCGGCATCGGCGAATTCCGCGTAATCGCCGCTAGGCGTGACCAGCGCCAGCGCGGCCGATTTCTGTCCGGCCGTGATCGCGCCCTTGGCGACCTGGCGGTCCATGTTGCGTCCCATAGCCTCCATCGCCCTGCCGAGCGCATCCGGCTTCAGGTCCAGCAGCACGACCCGCAGCCCGGCCAGCGCACAGACATGCGCGATGCCGCTGCCCATCTGCCCGGCGCCCACGACCCCCACCGCCTGCACGTCGGGCGGCGCAGGCTGGTGATCTGCCTGCTCCGGCGCCGAGGACAGGCTGACGCTCAAGAAGCCCGCCCCAGCTCCGCCTCAAGCTCCGGAAGCGCCGTGAACAGGTCGCCGACGAAGCCGTAGTCCGCCACCTGGAAGATCGGCGCGTCCTCGTCCTTGTTGATGGCGACGATGACCTTGCTGTCCTTCATGCCCGCCAGATGCTGGATCGCGCCGCTGATGCCGATGGCGACATAAAGGTCCGGCGCCACGATCTTGCCGGTCTGCCCCACCTGGTAGTCGTTCGGCACGTAGCCGGCATCGACGGCTGCCCGCGATGCGCCCACGGCTGCGCCCAGCTTATCGGCAATCGGCTCCAGCAGCTTGAAGTTCTCGCCGTTCTGCATGCCGCGCCCGCCGGAGATCACGATGCGCGCCGCGGTCAGTTCCGGCCGCTCGCTCTTGGACAGCTCCGCCGAGACGAAGCGCGACGTGGCCTTTGCCTCGGGGGCCGAGACCGGCTCGATGGCGGCATCGCCGCCCTCCGCCGCCACAGGGTCGAAGCTCGCAGCGCGGACCGTGATCACCTTCTTGGGGTCGGACGACGCGACCGTGGCCATGGCGTTGCCCGCATAGATCGGGCGGACAAAGGTGTCGGCATCGACGATCCCGGCCACGTCGCTGATCGGCTGCACGTCCAAGAGGGCCGCGACGCGCGGCATCACGTTCTTGCCGGTCGCCGTGCTGGCCGCCATGATGTGGTCGTGGTGCCCGGCCATCGAAACCAGCAACGCCGCCAGCGGCTCCGCCAGGCTGTGCGCGTAGGCCGGCCCATCGGCCACATGCACCTTGGTCACGCCCGGGAGCTTGGCGGCCGCGGCGGCAGCGTCGCCGACGTTCTCGCCGGCCACCAGGACATGCACCTCGCCCAGCTGGGCCGCGGCGGCGACGGCGCTGCGGGACGGCTGCTTGATCTGGCCGTGGTCGTGGTCGAGCAGGACGAGCGATGCCATGTCAGATCACCTTCGCTTCGGTTCGCAGTTTCTGCACAAGCTCGGCGACCGAGCCCACCTTGACGCCCGCGGTGCGGCGCGGCGGCTCCGCCACCTTCACCAGGCGCAGCCGGGGCGCGGGGTCCACGCCGAGGTCGGCGGGCTTGATGGTCTCGATCGGCTTCTTGCGCGCCTTCATAATGTTCGGCAGGCTGGCATAGCGCGGCTCATTTAAGCGCAGATCCGTGGTGACGATGCAGGGCATGTTCAGCTCCAGCGTTTCAAGCCCGCCGTCGATCTCCCGCGTCACCACCAGCTTCTCGCCCTCGATGGAGACGCGGCTCGCGAACGTGCCCTGCGGCCAGCCCAGCAAGGCGGCCAGCATCTGCCCAGTCGCGTTCATGTCGTCGTCGATGGCCTGCTTGCCCATGATGATCAGGCCAGGCTGCTCCTTGTCGGCCAGCGCCTTGAGCAGCTTGGCGACCGCCAGCGGCTGAAGCTCCGCATCCGTCTCCACCAAGATGCCGCGGTCGGCGCCCATGGCCAACGCGGTGCGGATCGTCTCCGCACAGGCGGCGATGCCCATGGAGACCGCGACGATCTCCGTGGCGATGCCCTTCTCCTTCAGGCGCACCGCCTCCTCGACGGCGATCTCGTCGAAGGGGTTCATCGACATCTTGACGCCCGCCGTCTCGACGCCGGAGCCGTCCGCCTTGACGCGCACCTTCACGTTGTAATCGACGACGCGCTTGACGGGGACGAGGAGCTTCATGGAACTGCCATTGGGTTATGGGTGAGGGGCGCGCCAGGCGGGGCCAGGCCACCCTCCACGGCGCGGAAAAACCGGCCAGACCTTATGAGGCAGGCCGTCGGAATGTCAAACCTGGCCAGGCCTGCCATCAGCTCCGCAACAGTGAGAGCAGGATAACGAACAGGACCAGCGCCACGGCCTGCAGGACGACGCGCCAACGCATCAGGGTGTTGGACAAGCGCGCGTTCTCTCCGCCGCGCGCCAGGCCAATCAGCCCGGCGAACAGCACCCCCACCGTCCCCAGCATCGCCAAACCGACCAGAATCGTCAGCAAAGTCGTCATCAGCAGCACCTGACCATGGCATAGACCTGGGCGTTTTCTCGGCGATGTCATCCCCGGCCCGCCATGCGGCCATCGGCGCCGCCGCGGCCGGCAAGGGGCCGGCATTGACACGGTTTGCGCGCAGGTGTTCGACCTTCCGCATGAGTCCGCGCCTTCTGCCCATGATCCTGCTGCCGGTTCTTGTGTTGGGCTTCGCCTCGTCCGGACGCAGCCAGACGCCGGCCACGCCGGCCCAAGCCGCTTCTCAGGCGGCGCCGGGCCAGGCCGCCCTGCCGCTGGCGCCCGCGCAAGCCCAGCAGGTGCTGGATCTGCTGCGGGACGACAAGCGCCGGGCCGAGTTCACCACGGTGCTGGAGAGC
>CAXUJE010000458.1:0-1213 GCA_964251035.1 uncultured Acetobacteraceae bacterium | reverse complement strand
TTGCCCGCCTCGGCAAGCAGCCCGGCGGCCACGCCGCCCCCCGCCCCCGCGCCCGGGGGCGGCGCCCACGCCTGCCTCCGCGGCTCCGGCCCCTCCTGCGGCTCCGGCCACCCCGGCCCCGAGCCAGATCCTGCCGCTCAAGCCCGATAGCCTGGGCGCGCAGGTCGTTGACCAGACCGCGACGGCGATTGCCACGACAGGGTCGCAGCTCGCCACGGTGATCCGCTCGGTCAACGACTTCCCGCTGCTGTGGCGCTGGATCACGACCCAGGCCGAAAATCCGGACTCTCGCGCCCGCCTGCTCGACGCGCTGTGGCGCCTCGCGGTGATCGTCGGGAGCGGATTGGTCGTCGAACTCGCCGCCATCCGCCTGCTGCGCCGGATGCGCGTCGTCCTGGGCGAGTGGACCCCCGCCATTGCGGACCCAATCGACGCTTCCGTGCCGATCCCCGAATCCGGGCTTGCCGCGGCCGAGGCTGGCGAGACCGAGCAAGCCCAGAACCGCCAGCTCAGCCGTGCGATGGGCACGCTGCGGCGGCTGCCGTACCTGGCCGGCCGCCTGCTGCTGGATCTGCTGCCGACCGCCGCCTTCGCCGCGACCGCCGTCCTGCTGCTCGGCACCGAGCTTGCCGACCCCGCGACCACCCGGCTCGCCATCCAGGAGGTGCTCGATGCCTATGTCGCCAGCCGGGTGGCGCTGAGCGTGGCGGCGATGCTGGTGTCCCCGTCCGCGCCTCGGCTGCGGCTGCTGCACGTGTCGGACTGGGCGGCGGGGTTCCTGACCAGATGGCTCCGCCGGATTCTCGCCGTCGGCGTCACCGGCTACGTGGTGGCGGAGGTCGGGCTGTTGTTCGGCATGTACCAGACCGCGCATGACGCGCTGCTCAAGCTGTTCGCGCTCGTCCTGCACGTCTGCCTGATCGTGGCCGTGCTGCAATCCCGGTCGCACGTGGCGGCTTCCATCCGCGCGCTGCCGTTGGCGGAGGGCGTTTGGGCATCGCTGCGGAACCGCCTGGCCGACATCTGGCACCTGATCGCCGTCTTCTTCCTGGCCGCGCTCTGGCTGGTCTGGGCGGCGGAACTGCGCAACGGCTATGTGCGGCTCATCCACTTCTGCCTCGTCACCTTCGCCGTCCTGCTGGCGTCCCGGCTGGCCGCGGTCGTGCTGATCGGCAGCCTCGACCGCGCGCTGCGCTTCAACCCGGCGCTGCTG
>CAXUJE010000457.1:0-4467 GCA_964251035.1 uncultured Acetobacteraceae bacterium | reverse complement strand
GCGTCGAAGCTAGCGGCCGAGATCTACGGCCTCGACGTGCTGCGCGCCAACGTGGAGGACGCTCCCCACAACACGACGCGGTTCTACGTCATGGCGCAGCAGCTGCACGCGCTGCCGCCGGACCGGACCGACCTGATGACCACCTTCGTGTTCCGCGTCCGCAACGTGCCGGCGGCGCTGTACAAGGCATTGGGCGGGTTCGCCACCAACGGCGTCAACATGACGCGGCTGGAAAGCTACATGCTGCACGGCGAGTTCACCGCGACGCAGTTCCTGTGCGACGTGGACGGGCACCCCGAGCAGCCGGCCTTGGCTGAGGCGCTGGAGGAACTCGGTTTCTTTACCGCGGAAACCCGGATTCTGGGTGTTTACCCGCGCGCGCTGTTCCGGTCTCGGATGGGCGGGGATTAAGTCGGGTTAGGCCCGACGCAGCTTGCGCAAAACAGCCTTGATGAGTTCCCGGCCCGGAAAGACATCGGCGCCGCTCGGTTCCACATAGAACACGGCACCGTGCGGCTTCGGTCTTGCCTCATCCTGAGGCGACAGCGTGACGATGGACGGCATCGGCACCTTGCCCACCGCAGCAGGGCGCCATGATGGGCTGAGCGCCACGTCAGGCTTCGACAGGCTCATGGGGTCATCCTCGGAAAATAGCCCATTTTATCCGCCACGAAGATAATGGTGGTCGCTCCGAGCGCCCAAATCAAGCTTCGAACCAGATGGGATGACGCAAAAGCCCTGAATCGGTAGCGGCGCCTGTTCAATTCACGGTTGAACGGCGTCACCTCCATATAGGAGTCGAGCAGGAACTGCCGTACGTCGCCGGCCAGCCTCCGGTCCCTTTGGGGTCCCGAGAGGGGCATGTCGCCATACCAGTCCCGCAATGCGCCGACCCGTGCGCGCAACGCCGCCTCCGGTCCGATCCGCTGGTAATTGCGGCGGGAGATCGCCCGCGCGAGAAAGACCAGCACCAAGACCGCATCAAGGACCGCCAGGGCAAGGAGCGCGCCCGCGGCCCAGAACGCGACCAGGCCCTCCTCCTGCGTGATGTCCGGCAACCTCGGCAAACGCCCGGCGGCGTAGGCCAGGGCGCCGACCACGATGCCCAATGCGGTACCGAAAAACGGCAGGGCGCGGTGGACGTCCTCTTCCGCCCCAACCTCCTGACGGTAGAACTCGGCAAGCGTGGCGAGCAGCAGGGCCGCGGTCTCAGGCGCGTCCGAGATTTGCGAGGCCGCGCCCGGCGGCGCCTGATCGGACATCCAGGGTCGCCTACGCCCCGAACACGATCTCCTGCGCCCCGTCCCAAAGCGTCTTCCGGCCGAGCGTCGCCAAATCCTGCACCCCTTCCGTGACCGTGAGGAAGTGGTTGCCCGCGAGCTGCCCGGCCTTGCTGGCGAAGCAGCAGGCGCCGTAGCTCAGCAGGATCTCGGTCTCGCTGACACTGCCGGGATGCAGCAGGATCTGGCCCGGCGCCGGGTAGGATGTGGCGTTCTCATACGGCAGCCCGGTGTCGAAATCACCGAGTGGAATCCAGCAGGCCTCCCCGCTCCAGCGCACGTGGATGATGCGCTGGCGATAGGGCAGCAGGGCGCGGAACCGGGCACAGGTCTGCGGCGCGGCGTCCTCAAACCGCGCGGTGAAGGCGAAGCTGCCCGAGGCGATGCGGATGGTGTCCAGGGTGCGTCCTCCGGTCAGGTGATGGGCTTCCGCCGCTCGACCCCGCCCGGTGGCGCCAGGCCGCGGCTGCGCAGGCAGGCCAGCCGCGCCTGTTGCTTGGCCGCGTTCAGCTCGTCCAGGCTGGTGTCGTAGAAATACGGATTGCCGAGGCCCTCCATGACCATCAGCTTGACGGTGGGATCGTTGTCCACCGCCGCGTCGCAGACCCGGTCGACAGGGCTTTCCGGCGCGCAACCCGCAAGCAGCGCCAGCAGGGCCAGGGCCGCCCCCCGGCTCATCCGTGCGCCACCCAGTCCTCGATCAGGCGCCGGGCGATGCTGTCCTGGGGCGGCACGGTGAAGCCGTGGGCGCCGGGATCGCGCAGCTCGGCGCGGGAGAACCAGCGGGCGTCCCGCAGCTCGTTGGGGTCGATGGTGATCTCCTCCGTCAGCCCCTCCGCGTAGAAGCCGAGCATGATGCTGGACGGGAACGGCCAGGGCTGGCTGCTGTGGTAGCGCACTTGGCCCACGCGGATGGCGCTCTCCTCGAACACCTCGCGCGCCACGGCTTCCTCCAGGCTCTCGCCCGGCTCCACGAAGCCAGCGAGGGTCGAGTACATGTTGATTTTGGGAAAACGCTGCGAATGGCCCAGCAGCGCGCGGTCGCCGCGGTGCACCAGCATGATGACGGCCGGGTCAGTGCGCGGGAAGTGCTGCGCCTGGCATTGGGTGCAGGCCATCGCGTGCCCGGCGTTCCGCGGCTCGCATTGCCCGCCGCACACGCCGCAGAAGCCGTGCCGGGTGCGCCAGTGCATCAGGCCGCGGGCATGCGCGAGGATGGCGGCTTCGTTGGGCGCGAGGCCGGGGCCGAGCCGCCGCAGGTCCTCGAACCGCGCCATCCCGTCCGGCAGCAGCGGCAGCGGGTCCTCGACGGCGCTGACATCGACGGTGAGCACCGCGATGCCGTCCTGCAGCCCGAGGAATGCCCACGGCCCGCCGGCCAGGCGCAGCGCGGAGGCCGCTTCCCCGGTCAGGAACACGGCCTCCGGCCGGCCCTCGTCCAGGCCGCGGAACAGGGTGCGGGCACGCCAGACCGGGACCCAGCGGCTGGCCGGGTCGGCCAGGCGTTCGGCGATCCAGGCCTCGTCGGTGCGCCGCCCGTCCGCGCGGTCCAACGGGCTGCCGGTGTAAACGTTGGGTCGGCTGGCGAGGATGACTGACATGCCTGCCGGATTTCGCATGCAGCCAGGCTTGTGCCAACCCCCAGAGCCCAACCGCGGGGGCTTGTGCCAACCCCGGGGTGCCGTGGTATAGCCACGGCGGGAGGTCGGCGGCGGACGGGCGCCTCGCCAACCCGGTCAGGTCCGGAAGGAAGCAGCCGCAACGAGTTCATGCTCGGGTCGGTGTCCGGCCTCCCACCCTTCTCCACCCCGTCGGCGGCAGGAACCGGGCGCATGTCTGGCTTTGTGGACGACACCTTGCCGGAACCGCCGCCCTCCGGCCCCGGGCTGTTCGGGGAAGCGGAGGTGCCTGCTGCCGTGGCACCCACGCCATATCGCGTGCTGGCCCGCAAGTATCGTCCCACCACCTTCGACGACCTGATCGGGCAGGAGGCGATGGTCCGCGTCCTGCGCAACGCCTTCGCGCAGAACCGGGTGGCGCATGCCTGGATGCTGACGGGCGTGCGCGGCGTCGGCAAGACCACGACGGCCCGCATCATCGCCCGCGCGCTGAACTGCGTGGGACCGGACGGCAACGGCGGCCCGACTGCCGATCCCTGCGGCGTGTGCCCCAACTGCGTCGCGATCCTCGCCGACCGGCACCCCGACGTGGTCGAGATGGACGCCGCGAGCCGCACCGGCGTCGATGACATGCGGGAGGTGATCGACGCCGCCCGCTATCGCCCGCTGCAGGCCCGCACCAAGGTGTTCATCGTGGACGAGGTCCACATGCTGTCCCGCAACGCCTTCAACGCGCTGCTGAAGACGCTGGAGGAGCCGCCGCCGCACGTGAAGTTCATCTTCGCGACCACCGAGATCCGCAAGGTGCCGGTGACGGTGCTGTCCCGCTGCCAGCGCTTCGACCTGCGCCGGGTCTCGGTGGCGGAGCTGGTGGGCCAGTTCGGGCGGATCGCGGCCAAGGAGGGGGTCGCCGTGGCGCCGGACGCGCTCGACCTGATCGCCCGGGCGGCGGACGGCTCGGTGCGGGACGGGCTGTCGCTCCTGGACCAGGCCATCGCCCAAGGCGCGGGCGGCGCCCCCAGCGACGGCGCGGCCGTCGCAGACATGCTCGGCCTCGCCGACCGCTCGGCGGTGTTCGACCTGATGGAGGCGGTGATGGCCGGCCGCCCGGACCGGGCGCTGGCGATCACCGACCGCGCGCATGAGCGCGGCGCCGACCTCGGCCTCATGCTGGGCGACCTGCTGGACCTCACCCACACCCTGACCCGGCTGAAATCCGTGCCCGCGCTCCGCGACGGCAACGAGCTGCCGGAGGCCGAGCGCACCCGCGGCGCGGCGCTCGCCGACCGCCTGACCATGCCCATCCTGGGCCGCGCCTGGCAGATGCTGCTGAAAGGCACGCAGGAGGCCGAGCAGGCGCCGGACCGCCGGGCGGCGGTGGAGATGGTGCTGATCCGGCTGTGCTACGTCGTCGACCTGCCGCCGCCGGGCGAGCTGGTGCGGCGATTGACGGAGGCGCCCCAAGCCGCCTCTCAGACTGCACCCCGCGCGCCCGCCGCCGCGCCGCCCTTCGCCGGCGGGGGCGCCCGCGCGCGGTTGGGTCCCGCGGGGGCGGGCCGGGCGCGCGC
>CAXUJE010000456.1:0-4487 GCA_964251035.1 uncultured Acetobacteraceae bacterium | reverse complement strand
GCGTCACGGTGCGCGGATGCTCGACCCGGCCGGTGATGGCCAGGCTGGTAGTGGCGAGGCTGGTAGTGGCGAGGCTGGGCGCGGGCTTGGCAGCCGGCTCCTGCGCCCCCGCCGGCCACGTGGCCAGGGACGCCAGCAGCAGGGGCGCGAGGGCGACGGCGCGGCCCGGCCATCCCGCAAGGAGGCGGCCCATACGGGATCGGCGGTCGGGCCAGGCAGCATGGGACATGCGGATGCTTCCAAATTCCCCCGTTCCATCGCACGGGACGATATGCCGTCTCAAGACACGCGCGTGAGACACGCGCAGGCCATCGGCGGCGGCCTTTGGCCAGACCGCCTGGACCGCCTACCCCGCCAGGAAAGCCGCGACCGGTCCGCTTACGGCCTCTGCCCCTTCTTCGTGCAGCCCGAGCGATCCCGGCACCCACTCGATCGCAACGTCCGGGCCGGGAGCGATGGCCGTCATCTCGGCCTTGGACTTCGGCGGGGTCGCGGTGCCGCAAAGGATCAGCGTCCGTGCCGGCGGCGGCGCCAGCAGGGCACGGAAGCTTTCCCGGTCCGGCAATGGATCGAGCGCGCCGGTGACAAAGGCGACCGAGGCGAAGCGCGCGCCGGGCTGACGCGCAAGCCCTTGCTTGGCGGCCACGAACGCTGGCGTCACCAGGGCGGCATCCGCGTAGACATGCCTCCCGTACATGGCGCCGATCACCCGGGAATGGGTGTTCAGGCGGTAAAGCGCCTCGCCGATGACGGGCGCCCGCACTAGCGACCGCGCGAACGCATAGGCGCGCGGACGCGGTCCCATGGCGGTCGGCAGGGGACCGCGCCAGGTGGGCGCCAGCAACGCCACCCGGCGCCATACGCCCGGGCGTCGCCGGCCGAGGGCGAGCGCATAGCCGCTCGCGTGCCCCGCCGCGACCACCGCGGTTCCCGCAGGCATGGCAGCCGCGCAGAAGTCGGCCAGGAAGCGGTCGTAAAATGCTGGTCCGTAGCCGAGCCGGCCTCGGGTCGACGCCCCGAAGCCGGGCCAGTCCAGGAGGGTGCAGGCGAAGCCCGTCGCCGCCAGCCGGGACGCGAGCGGGCGCATCTCTTCCCGGCTCGACACTGTGCTGAACGCCGGCAGCAGCAGCACCGGCCTGCCGGCGCCCAAAACCTCGTAGGCTGCTTCGACCGGCCTCCCTTGCCACGCCCAGGAGAACCGCCGCCCGTCGGCGCTCAAGCGCACGGAACGGTACGGCCGTCCCCCGTTTTACATGGGCCGCAGATGCCCGTCAGCTCGACCGTCCGCTGATCGAGCGCGAAGCCGAGCCGGTGGCCCAGGCGTTCCGTCGCCGCTTCCGTCCGCTTGTCCTCGGCCTCGACCACGGCGCCGCACTGCCGGCAGATCAGGAACTGGACGGCGTGGGGATGCTCCGGGTGGTCGCAGGCGATGAAGGACCGGGTGGTTTCCAGCCGGTGCACCAGCCCATGCTCGACCAGGAAGTCGAGGCAGCGGTAAACGCTGGCCGGGGTGACGGACGCATCCTCCGGCCGCAGCAGGTCGCGCAGCTCATAGGCGGACAGCGGCCGTCTGCCTTCCAGCAGCTTGCCCAGCACGGCCCGGCGCTGCCGCGTCATCCGCCCGCCGCGCCGCCGGCAGATCGCCTCCAGCCCATCGAGCGTGCCGGCCTCCGGCGTGACGGTCATGGCAGGCTCCTCATGGCGGTCGCACCTCGGTCAGCCACCAGCTTAGCACAAGGCGGCCCGCAACGCCGCAAGGCAGCGCGTCACATCGGCCTCGTCCGCCCAGACATGCGGGCTGAGCCGCAGCCCGCCCAGGCGGTCGCTGGCGAAGACGCGATCCTCGCGCAGCCGCCCGATCAGGCCCGCGGGCAGGCCGCCGGGCACGCGCAGGCCCAGGATGTGCGGGGAACGCAGCGCGCGCGGCAGGACGGGCAGGCCCATGGACGCGGCGCCGTCCGCCAGCAGGTCGGTCAGCACCCGCAGCCGCGCCGCCACGCCCGGCACGCCCCAGCCAGCCACCAATTCCATCCCGGTCGCGGCCATGGGCAGCGCCACGCCGTCACGGCACTCCCCCTTGTCGTAGCGCCGCGCGCCGGCGGCGGGGGGTTGGTTGCCGGCGTTCTCCTCCAAAGGCACGCCACCTTGCCGATGCGGCGCGGCGTAGAGGAAGGCGAGGCCGTAGGGGCCGAGCGCCCATTTGTAGGTCGGGAACGCCAGGAAATCGGGCCGCAGCCGGGACACGTCGAGCGGCACGGCACCCACCGCCTGCGTCGCGTCCACCACCAGCGCGGCCCCGGCGGCGCGGACCGCCGGGGCCAGGCGCTCCAGGTCGATGACCGAGCCGTCGGACCAGTGCAGCGGCGTGAGCGTCGCGACGGCCAGCGGCGGCGCGCCCGGCCGGGCGATGGCGTCCAGCAGCGCCGCGGTCCAGTCTCCGTCACCCGGCCGCGGCACCGCCTCCACAACCAGGCCGCGCTCAGTGGCCAACCGGTCCCAGGCGTGGCATTGGGACGGGAACTCGTCGGCGACGCGCAGGATGCGCCCGACCGGCGCCAGCGAGAGGTTGCGCGCCGCGGTGGCGATGGCGTGGCTCACCGAGCCGACGATGGCGACATCGTCCGCACCGGCGCCGATCAGCCGGGCCGCCGCCGCCCGCGCCCGCTCCCCCCAGGCCGCGTCGGCGTCGCGCGAGTGCGCCCAGGGCCGGCGTTTCGCCAGGATTCCGGCCTCGCCCGCGGCACGCACCGAGCGGGGCAGCGGCGCCCAGGCGGCTGCGTCCAGGTAGCTGACGTCATCCGGCAACTCGAACAGGTGGCGCTGGCAGGCGAGCGGTTCGGCCGTGTGCATGGGACGCGAGGCTACGACGGATCGCCCGGCGCAGGCGACCCCTCCACCCCGCGCCGCTCCGGCCAGGTCCAGCGCACGGATGACCTGGCCGATGCGGCGCTGCGCGTCCTCGGGCAATGGCAGGATCGGGCGGGGCGGCGCTGTGCGGCACAGGCCCAGCAGGTTCACGGCCGCATACATGACGCGCAGGCTGCTGAACTCGACGAACAGGTCCCAGAGCGGCTGCAACCGCGCGTTCAGCGCCCGGGCCTGGCCCGCGTGCCCGGCCTCCACGGCGGCGACGATCGGCATGCAGGCGGCCGGGAACAGCCCGCCCGCGACGCTGTACCACGCATCCCCTCCGGCCAGCATCGCCTCCGCCGCCTTCCAGTCCACGCTGTAGCCGATGGAAAAGCCCGGAGACGCCGCGGCGCGCAGGTCGCGGAGGCTGTCGGGCAGGGCGCCGGCGTCCGGGGCCGGGTTTTTCACCGCAACCACGTGCGGCACCCGGCTCAGGCGGGCAATCAGGCCGCTGCTGAAGGTGAAATGGGTGGTGCCGGGGTTGTTGTAGATGCAGAGCGGCAGACCCACCGCCTCCGCCACTGTTGCGAAGTGCGTGAACACCTCCTCATCGATGAGCGGCGCGTAGGACACCGGCGCCAGCAGGACCGCACCGGCCCCGGCGCCCTTGGCATCCTGCCCGAGGCGCACCGCCTCGTCGGTCCGCAGCGCGCCGATCCCGACCATGACCGGCACATGGCCCCCCACCTGGTCCACGGCGGCCTCGACGGCCCGGCGCCGCTCGGCGCGCGTCAGGTATGGGTATGTCCCGGTGCTGCCCAGAAGGCCGATTGAGCCAACCTTGGCGTCCTTCAGGCGCTTGAGCAGCACCTGCAACGCGCCGGCATCGACCCGCCCCTCCTCGTCGGCTGGGGTGATGGGGAACGCGGACAGACCTTGGAACAATGCCATGGGCCAGCGGAGTATCGCAAACCGGGCGCGCGATCCACCGGCAGCTTCGGCTCAGGACGTCGCGCGCTGCGCCCGGATGGCCATCCGCCTCGTGTCAGGCAAGAAGGCAGTCAGCAGCCCGATCAGCGGCAGATAGGCGCACAACGCATAAACATGCTCGATGCTGGTCGCGTCCGCCAGCCGCCCCAGCACCGCGGCCCCAAGCCCGCCCATGCCGAAGGCGAAACCGAAGAACAAGCCGCCGACCAGCCCCACGCGGCCCGGCAGCAGATCCTGCGCATAGACCAGGATGGCCGAGAACGCGCTTGCCAGGATCAGGCCGATGGGCACGGTCAGGATCGTCGTCCACAGCAGGTTCGCGTGCGGCAGCGCCAAGGTGAAAGGCAAAACGCCGAGGATGGACACCCAGATCACCCGCTTCCGGCCGAACCGGTCGCCGATGGGGCCGCCGACCACCGTGCCGACTGCGACTGACCCCAGGAACACGAACAGCAGCAACTGCGCCGTATCGACCGCCACGCCGAAATGCTCGATTAGGTAGAAGGTGTAGTACGTGTTCAAGCTGGCCATGTAGAAATACTTAGAGAAGATCAGCAGCAGCAGGATCGCGACCGAGGCGACCACCCGCGCCCTGGGCAGCGACGCCGCCGCCCGCGGGGGGGGGGGCCGGCCGCCGCGCCCCGGGC
>CAXUJE010000455.1:1294-4497 GCA_964251035.1 uncultured Acetobacteraceae bacterium | reverse complement strand
ATCCATCGCAACCCAGACAATGGGCACAGGCCAACGCTTGAGGCCGCTGGTATGATAGGTGCCATGCGACTCCAAGACCTGGGCCAACGCGAACAGGTGCTCCTCGCGGCAGGGGCCGGTCAGCGCCTGGCGGACCGCCCCGTCCGAGGCCTTGCAGCGCACGTCGCGCAGGCCCGCAAGCACGGCCGGGTCGCGCTCGCCGTCCACGACGGCACGGATGATGCGCATGCCCGTCACGCCCGTGATGTCGGACACGGCGTGGTGCAGTTGCACGTCCATCTGCATGGGCGCCTTCTGCATGGGCTGGATGTGCGAGGCGGCATCGTCCAGCAGCCGCTCGCGCGGCCGCAGGTAGGCGCGCAGGGCCGCAAGCCCGCCCTGCGGCCGGAAGCTGCCCCGCAACAGCCCGTGTCCGCGCAGCCGCTGCAGCCACAGGGCGCCGCTGACGTCTGCCTTGCGGCCCGGCACGTGCTAGCTCCTCTGCTGCGCGAGTGCGGAGGGGATGGGCCGCGCGAGGGATCGACTTCCCAACCGGGACCGCCGCACGGGCCGCGTTTTCCGCGGGGTTGCTTGCCACCAAAGAGGGGCCGGCCGCTCCCCTCCACAGGCCACCCTGCCATCCCCCGTTTCTACGCCCGCAGGCGGAACGCAGGACCACGGGAGTTTTCCAGGATCCCGCGCTCCATGCGCAGCCGCCCGTTCCCGCGCCGCAGCCGCGCCATCCCGGACAGATGCTCCGCATCTGGCTCGGCCGCCTGGTCGGCATGCGGCACGGGAACAGGCTTGAGCGGCGACGCTGGCGCTGGCTGCGACGCCGGCGTCGGCGCCGCCTGTCCCGTTCGCCCAGGCCGCCGCACCCAACGCGAGATCAGGGTGTGATGAGCGAATTCCGAAAGAATTGCGCGGGGATGCCCAGCTCGGCCGCGACCGACATCGCCGTGCGGCCCGTGCTGACCACCCTGTCCACCACTTGGCGCCGACACTCGTCCCTGCCGATGCTCGTCCGTGCCGACACTCGTCCGTGTAGGTGCGGGGCTTCGATCCCTGCGCCGCCTCCGCGGCCTGCTCCTTCATCGGACTCCTCCAGCTCCACCCCTGCCAGTCAGTCTCCACGGAACCAAGGGAGGATCAGTCAGCGAAATGACGACGAGATGCGAGCGATCTGGCAGGTAGCCGTCGAGGAAACGCGGGCCTTGATCGAGAGGCCTTGGGCCTGAGCGGTCCCGGCGCAACCTAAACGTTCAGGCCCGCCACCAACTCCGCCAAGCCGTCGCGCAGGCTGACCTTCGGCGCGTATCGGAGGTCCTGCCGGGCCGCGTCCATCAGCAAGGGGCCGAGATGCCCTTCGTTCCAGGCCGGGGGACCCGGCACCGTCACCAGGCCCGGCACCAAGTCCCGCAGCATCGCCCCGAGCGCGGCCTCCGTGACATAGGTCCCGCCCGTGACGTTGTAGAAGAGCTGCGAGGGGGCGCCCGCGGACAAGGCGAGCAGGACCGCCTCCGCCGCGTCGTCCACATGCAGGTATTGGCGGAAGCTCGTGCCCTCCGCGGCGACCGTGGCCGGGCGCCCGTCCAGCCCGGCCTCGATCACCGACCGCAGCCGGCACTCCGTTTGCCGCCGGACGCCGAACACCGAGGACAAGCGCAGGGCCACCGCGTTCAGCCCATACCGCGCGACGTAGCCGTGCAGCAGGAGTTCGCCGGCCGCCTTGGTATGGCCATAGAAGCTCTGCGGGTTGAGGGTGGCGGCCTCCGGGATTGGGTCCAGGGTGGGCTGGTCGCCGTACACGGCGATGGAGGACAGCCACACCAGACGGCGCACCCCGGCTTGGCGGCACGCCTCGAACACGGCCATGGCGCCGCCCAGGTTCGCTTGCGCGATCCCGTGTGGGTTGTCGAGCATCAGCATCGGTCCCGACACCGCGCCGGAATGCACCACGTTGGGGCGGCCCTCGACCAGGCGGCGCATGAGCGGCAGGTCGGCCGCGTCGCCCACGGTGGAGGGGAACGGCCCGTCGCCGGGCCGTAGGTCCACCCCTAGCACATCGACCCCGGCCTCGTGCAGCCGCTCGGCCACGCAGCGGCCGATCAGCCCGCCGCTGCCCGTCACCAGAACCGGGTCCATCACGCCTCCTCTGCACGCCGTTTGAGCATCGCGCGCCGCGGCGCCCCTAACCTGCTTCGAACCGGCAGGACTTGCCCATGATGCAAGCAGCTTCCATAGTCTTGGGCAACGTCGGGAACGCGCCATGTCCGCCATGCCCAGCATCATCACGCCCGCAGTGCTCCACGCCATCAACCAGCCAGTGACTGAGGCGCGCGGGCTGCCGCGGGAGGCCTACACCGATCCGGGCTTCCTGGCGCTGGAGCGGGAGCACGTGTTCGACGCGAGCTGGGTGTTCGTGGCCGCGGCCGAGAGCATCCCCGGCCCCGGCGACGCTTTGCCGCTCGACCTGATCGGGCGCCCGGTCGTCGTGGTGCGACAGCGGGACGGCGGCATCAAGGCCTTCCACAACGTGTGCCGCCACCGGGGCGTGGTCTTGGTGGAGGTGGCGCAGACGCAGCGCCCCACCCTCGTCTGCCCGTATCACGCCTGGGCTTACGGCCTGGACGGCACGCTGCTGAAGACCCCGCACTTCGGCGGCGACGGCAACCACAGCACCGGGCCGATCGAGCGCGACTGCCTCGACCTCAAGGCGATCCGCTGCGACACCTGGAACGGCTTGGTGTTCGTCAACCTGTCCGGCGCCGCCCCGCCGCTGTCCGAGCACATGGCGCCCGTGGCCCGGCGCTACCCCGAGCACGATTTTTCCAATATGCGGCTCGGCCGGGTGATCGAGTTCGAGCTGGCGGCGAACTGGAAGCTGCCGATCGAGAACTTCATCGAGGGCTACCACCTGCCCTGGACGCATCCGTTCCTGAACTCGGTATCCTCCATGGCGAACCATTACAGCGTGGTGGAGGAGCCGATTGCCGGGCAGGGCAGCGACCTATACGAGCGGGACAAGGCCGGGCACGGCGCGCTGCCGATGTTCCCGCGCATCGGCGGGTATTGGCAGATCCGGGCCGAGTATCCCTCGCTGATGCCCAACCTGCTGCTGGGCGTGCATGCCGACCACATCAACGTCTGGGGCCTGTATCCCATCGGCCCCGGCCGCGTGCTGGAGCGGGTTTACTTCTTCTACGCGGGCGACGCCGCCATGG
>CAXUJE010000455.1:0-1284 GCA_964251035.1 uncultured Acetobacteraceae bacterium | reverse complement strand
GTTTTCCTCCCCCCCCGGGGCCCCCGCGCCCGGGGCGCGGGCGCGGGCGGCGCCCCGCGAGACCGTGGAGCGCAACCTGCACAGCATCAACCTGGAGGACGTGGGCGTGGTGGAGGCCATGCAGCGCGGCCGGGCCTCGCCGGGCTATGTGGATGCGCGGTTCTCCCCCTATCACGAGGCCTGCATCCATTCGTTTGAGAAGCGCATCGCCAATGCCGTCGGCGCGGGCCTGGGCCTTGCCTGAGACGCAAGACGACCGCGACTACGTCGGCTATGGCGACGACCTGCCGCACGCGCAGTGGCCTGGCGGCGCGCGGATCGCGCTCAACATCAACGTCAACTTCGAAGGCGGCGGCGAGCGCTCGGTGATGGACGGCGACGGCACGTCGGAGGGCGTGCTGACCGACATCGGCGCCCCTGCCCTGCCGGGCCTGCGCAGCCCGATGGTGGAAAGCGTGTTCGAGTACGGCTCCCGCGTCGGCGGCTGGCGGCTGCTCAAGCTGTTCCGCCGCTTCGGCATGAAGGTCTGCCTCCTGGCCGTCGCCCGCGCCGCCGAGCGCAACCCGGCGCTGGCCCGCGCCTATCTCGACGACGGCCATGAGCTCGTCAGCCACCACTACCGCTGGCTCGACTACCAACTCATGTCGGAAGCCGAGGAACGCGAGCACATCCGCCTTGCCTTCGAGACCTTCGAGCGGGTGTGCGGGGTGGCGCCTGTGGGCTGGATGACCGGGCGGCCCGGCGCCAACACCCGCCGGCTGCTGGTCGAGACCGGGCGGCTGCTCTACGACCGCGACGCGCTGAACGACGAGCTGCCGTATTGGCGCGCGGTCGAGGGACGGCCGCATCTGGTGATCCCCTACTCGTTCGAGACCAACGACAACCGGTTCGACCAGAACCACGGGTTTTCCAGCGCGGACGACTTCGCGCGCTACATGATCGACTGTTTCGACGTGCTGTATGCCGAGGGGGTTGAGCGGCCGCGGCTGATGTCGCTCGCCGTGCACGACCGGCTGATCGGGCGGCCTGGGCGGATTGCCGGGCTGGTGCGGTTCTTGGAGCATGTGCGGCGGCATGACAGGGTTTGGGTGGCGACGGGGCGGGAGATTGCGGAGCATTGGCGGCGGGTGCATCCGGCGCCGGGGTGATATGGGCTGCGTGGTCACATGCTGACCACAAACCATGGCCGTGTTAGGCTAGAGTCCCAGCCGACCCGGGGCGTCGGCGCCGTTGGAGACCCGCCGTGGAACTTTCGATAAGCGAGGCCAAAGCACGCTTTGCCGA
>CAXUJE010000454.1:0-4524 GCA_964251035.1 uncultured Acetobacteraceae bacterium | reverse complement strand
CTGGCGCCCGAGGGCACCCAGTGGCCGCCCGGCGTGCCGCCGCGCCCGCTGATCCTGGACGCCGAGCCGCGCCGCGCCCTGGCCCGGCTCGCGGCGCTGCGGTCCGGCCCGCAGCCGGAGCGGGCCGTCGCGATCACCGGCACCAACGGCAAGACCAGCACCGCCGAGTTCCTGCGGCAGATCCTGGCCGACGCCGGGGTGGAGGCCGCAAGCCTCGGCACGCTCGGGCTGATCACACGGAGCCAACAGGGCAGCCCCGGCCTCACCACGCCCGATCCGGTCGCCCTTGCGGAGATGCTGGCGGCGCTGGCGCGCGACGGCGTGCGGGCGGTGGCGCTGGAAGCGTCGTCGCACGGCCTCGACCAGTTCCGGCTGGACGGCGTGCGGCTGGCCGCGGCCGGGTTCAGCAATCTGACACGCGACCACCTGGACTATCACGGGACGATGGACGCCTATCGCGCCGCCAAGCTCCGCCTGTTCGATGCGCTGCTGCCCCGCGGCGCCCCGGCGGTCGCCAGCACGGCGTTGGAGCCGGACGCCATGGACGCGCTGGAAAGCATTGCGGCCCGGCGTGGCCTCGCGCTGCACCGGGTTGGGGAAGCGGGCAACCTGCTGCGCCTGTTGCGCGCCGTCCCGCAGCCGGGCGGGCAGGCGCTGGAGATCGAGGCGGGCGGCGCCCGGCATGAGCTGGTCCTTCCGCTGCCGGGGCGGTTCCAGGCCGACAACGCGCTGCTGGCGGCTGGGCTGGCCATGGCGACGGGCACCGCGGACGCGCTGGACCGCCTGCCCGCGCTGCGCGGCGTGCGCGGGCGGATGGAGCTGGCGGCGACCTTGCCCAACGGCGCCGCGGTGTACGTCGATTACGCGCACACGCCCGATGCGCTGGACCGGCTGCTCGCGGCGCTGCGCCCGCACACCGCCGGACGGCTGCACGTGGTGTTCGGCGCCGGCGGCGACCGGGACCCCGGCAAGCGCCCGCTGATGGGCGCCGCCGCCCGCCGGGCCGACCGCGCGGTCGTCACCGACGACAACCCGCGCAGCGAGGACCCGGCCGCGATCCGCCGCGCCATCCTCGCCGCCCTGCCCGGCGCCGTCGAGATCGGCGACCGCCGCGCCGCCATCGCCGCCGCGATGGAGGGCTTGGCTCCCGGCGACGTGCTGGCCGTCGCGGGCAAGGGGCACGAGCAGGGCCAGACCGTGGGCGCCACCGTCCTGCCGTTCGATGACGCGGCCACCGTGCGCGGCCTGCTATGACGGCGTTGTGGACCGAGGGCGCGCTGCGGGCCGGGACGGGCGGTGCGTTCCGCCGGGCGTTCGACGCTTCGGGTGTGTCGATCGACAGCCGCACCCTGCGGCCCGGCGACCTGTTCGTGGCGCTCCAGGGCGAAACGGACGGGCATGCCTTCGTGGCGGACGCGCTGGCCCGGGGCGCCGCCGGCGCCATGGTGCACCGCACGGACGGCCTGCCGGACGACGCGCCGCTGCTGGTGGTGGGCGATACGCTGGCCGGGCTGCACGCCTTGGGGCAGGCGGGCCGGGCGCGCTTCAAGGGGAAGATGCTGGCCGTCACCGGCAGCGTCGGCAAGACCACGACGAAGGAGATGTTGCGGGCGGCCCTGTCCGCCTTCGGCCCCACCCATGCGGCCGAGGCATCCTACAACAACCATTGGGGCGTGCCGCTGACCCTCGCGCGCCTGCCGCCTGACGCCGCATTCTGCGTGGCCGAGATCGGCATGAACCACGCCGGCGAGATCGCGCCGTTGGCCCGGCTCGCCGCCCCGCACGTCGCGGTCGTGACCGCGGTGGCCAGCGCGCATATCGGCCACCTCGGCAGCCTGGAGGCCATCGCGGACGAGAAGGCGTCGGTGCTGCAGGGCCTGGAACCCGGCGGCCTCGCCGTCCTGCCCGGCGACAGCCCGTTCCTCGCGCGCATGGCGGAGGCGGCGCCGGGCCGGGTGATCACCTTTGGCGAGGCGCCCGGCGCCGATGCGCGCCTGCTGCGAACGGCCCCGATGCGGGCCAGGATCTGCGGCCAGGATGTCGAGTGCCCGTTGGAGGCGCCGGGAACGCACATGGCGCTCAACGCGGTCGCCGCCCTTGCGGCCTGCGCGGCGCTGGGACTGGACGTTTCGGCCGCGGCCGCGGCGCTCTCGTCCTTCGTGCCGGGCGCAGGCCGCGGCTTGCAGCGGACGATCCGCGGCGGCGTCCTGCTGCTTGACGAGAGCTACAACGCCTCCTCGGCCTCGGTCCGGGCGGCGCTGGGCGTGCTGGCGGCGCTTCCGGGCCGGCGCGTCGCGGTGCTGGGCGACATGCTGGAACTCGGAAAGTTCGGCCCGGCGGAACATGCAGGCCTGGCCCATGAGGTCGCGTCCAGCGCCGACCTGCTGTATGCCTGCGGCCCCCTGATGCGGCACCTTTACGACGGCGTGCCGGACCGGCGCCGCGGCGCGCATGCGCCAAACAGCGCGGTGCTGGCGCCCCTGGTCGCCGCCGCGGTCCGGCCCGGCGACGCCGTGCTGGTCAAGGGCAGCCTCGGCAGCCGCATGCGCCTGGTCGTGGCGGCGCTGGAACAGCCGGGAGCGCCGGGCTGATGCTGGTCTATCTGTCCCGCCTGTCTTCCGAGCAGTTCATCCTGGCGAACCTGTTCCGCTACATCACCTTCCGCTCCGGCGCCGCGTGCCTGACCGCCCTGTTCATCAGCTTCCTGCTGGGACCGAAGGTGATCCGCTGGCTGACCTCCGTGCAGCGCGGCGGCCAGCCGATCCGCACAGATGGCCCGGCCCGGCACCTGATCGAGAAAAAGGGCACGCCCACCATGGGCGGCGTGCTGATCCTCGCCTCCCTCACCGCCTCGACCCTGCTCTGGGCCGACCTGCGCAACGGCTATGTCTGGGCGGTGCTGCTGCTGACGCTCGGCTACGGCGCCATCGGCTTCTTCGACGATTTCCTGAAGCTGACCCGGCGCAACACCCGGGGCGTCTCGCCGCGTGGCAAGCTGATCGCGCAACTGCTGCTCGGCCTCGGCTGCGCGGTTTGGATCGTGCTGCTGACCCGGGAGCCGCTCGGCACGTCGCTGACGGTGCCGGTGTTCAAGGAAGTGCTGATCCCGTTCGGCCTGCTGTTCCCGCTGGTCGGCATGGTGGTCATGGTCGGCAGCTCCAACGCGGTGAACCTGACGGACGGGCTGGACGGCTTGGCCATCGTGCCGACGATCATCGCGGCGGCGGTGTTCGCGCTGATCTCCTACCTCGTCGGCAACCGGGTGTTCGCGGACTACCTGCAGCTCCACCCGGTGCCGGGCGTGGGCGAGCTGGGCGTGTTCCTGGCGGCGCTGGTCGGCTCCGGCCTCGGCTTCTTGTGGTTCAACGCCCCGCCGGCCGCGGTGTTCATGGGCGACACCGGCAGCCTGGCGCTCGGCGGCGCGCTGGGCGCGGTGGCGGTGGCGACCAAGCATGAGATCGTGCTGGCCATCGTCGGCGGGCTGTTCGTCGTCGAGACGGTCAGCGTGGTCGTCCAGGTGTTCTGGTTCAAGCGCACCGGGCGCCGCGTGTTCCTGATGGCGCCGCTGCACCACCATTACGAGAAGAAGGGCTGGTCGGAGCCGACGATCGTGATCCGCTTCTGGATCGTCTCGATGATCCTGGCGCTGGTGGGCCTCGCCACCTTGAAGATCCGATGAGCGCCTTCCCCCCCGCTTTGTTCGCCGGTCGCCGCTTCGCCGTGGTCGGCCTTGGCCGCAACGGCCTGCCAGCGGCGCGCGCCTTGCTCGCCATGGGCGCCGAGGTCGCCGCATGGGATGACCGGCCCGAGTCGCGCGCCGCCGCTGCCGGCCTGCCGTTGCATGACCCGGCGCTCGGCCTGGCCGGGTTCGAGGCTCTGGTGCTCAGCCCGGGCATCCCGCACACCCTCCCCGCGCCGCACCCGGCGGCCCTGGCCGCGCGCCGGGCCGGCATCCCGATCCTGTCGGACGCCGAGTTGCTGTTCCAGGCAGTGCGCGCGGCCGGGTCCCGGGCGCGCTTCGTCGGCATCACCGGCACCAACGGCAAGAGCACCACGACGGCGCTGCTCGCGCACATCCTTTCCGGCGCTGGCGTCGAATCCGTGGCGGGGGGCAACCTGGGGGTTCCCGCGCTGGCGCTGCCGCTCCTTGGCGACGCCGGCGTCTATGTGCTGGAGATGTCGTCCTACATGCTGGAGCGTCTGGCCACGTTGCGCTTCGACGCGGCGGCCCTGCTGAACCTCAGTCCGGACCACCTGGACCGGCACGGCGACATGGCCGGCTACGTCGCGGCCAAGCGCCACGTCTTCGATCGGCAGCGCGTGGGCGACATCGCGGCGGTCGGCATCGATGACGGCCAAAGCGCCGGCGTGACACGCGGCCTGCACGGCCGCCGCGTCGTCACGGTGTCCGGCCAGCGCCCAGCCGATATCTGGAGCGACGGCGGCACCCTGCGCGACGGCGACGGGCCGATCCTGGCGATGGGCGGCGCCCCCGCCCTGCCCGGCCCGCACAACGCGCAGAAC
>CAXUJE010000453.1:0-4528 GCA_964251035.1 uncultured Acetobacteraceae bacterium | reverse complement strand
GGATGCGGACGGCACGGCGCTGTTTGCAGGCGAGGCCTGGTTCGACCCGGTTGAGGCGGGCATCCGGGAGCGGGTGCGCGGGTTCATCCAAGAGTTGATCGGGCAGGAACTGGACGCGGCGCTGGACCGCAGGCGTTGCGAGCGGGCGGCGGGCGAACCAAAGGGCTGCCGGAACGGGACGCGGGAGCGGCAGCTTCTAGGCAGCTTCGGCCCGGTTGAGGTGGAGGTGCCCCGCGCCCGCATGGCCGCGGCGGACGGCGGCACCGAGGAATGGCGGAGCGCTGCCTTGCCGCGCCACGCCCGGATGACGCGGCGGGTCGAGGCGCTGATCGCGGGCGCCTACCTGTCCGGCACCAACACGCGCCGGGTCAAGCGCGCGCTGGCCGCCCTGTTCGGGGGCGCGGTGGGCAAGGACGTGGTGAGCCGCACCTGGCGCAAGCTCCGCACGGACTGGGACGCGTGGAACAAGCGCGACCTCGGCGTTTCGCGTAGCGAAAGCGCCTGGGCCGGGGAGGACGTGGTGCGCCTGGTCCTGGACAGCACCGTCGTGCGCGTCAGGCTGGACCGCAAGGCCACGAACATCTCCTTGCTGGTCGTCTTGGGGGTGCGCCGACGGTCAGAAGGTGCTGCTGGCCGTCCGCAGCATGGGCGGCGAGAGCGAGGCCGCCTGGCGCGGCGTCCTGGATGGCCTGGTTGCCCGTGGGCTGCAAACGCCGGAGTTCCTCGTCATCGACGGCGCGGCCGGGCTGGAGCGCGCGCTGGCGGCGCTTTGGCCGGAGGTGCCCGCGCAGCGCTGCACGGTCCACAAGCACAGAAACCTCCTGGGCCACGCGCCGGACAGCCTGCACGAGGAGGTCACGGCTGACTACACGGACATGATCTACGCCGAGACCGCGAAGGAGGTGCAGGCCAGGCACAAGGCCTTCCTGCGCAAGTGGCGGCTGCGCTGTCCTGCGGTGGCCACCAGCTTGGAGGAGGCCGGCGACCGTCTGTTCGCCTTCCTCCGCCTGCCTCCGTCGCAGTGGAAGTCGGCGCGCACCACCAACGCCATCGAGCGCCTCCACGAGGAGTTCAAGCGCCGCATCAAGACCCAGACCGTGCTGCCCTCGGCCGAAACCGCCGCCATGCCGTTCTGGGCGCTGATGGCGTCCGGCTCAGCGGCAAACGCTTCGCGTTTCCGCGAGATCACCATGCGCAAGGTGGACGGATGGCAAACGTTTGGCGAGAAGCTGGCCGATCCCATGCCGGTTGACCTCGCCGCCTGACCCAAGCCACCATCACCACGCCGGAGACGACCCAACCAGGCCATTCCCACACCATACGCGACGCTACCTCTAGGCATGGCTAACCGTCACTGCGCGTAACAGGCGGCCTCGACGACGCTTTGCATGGTAGGTGGGATTGGATGGCTCATGTCGGCACTTCCGGCCGCGATGACGATATGTTTGAACCGGAGGTGCTGGTCCAGGCACCCGATCGCAGCGGCAAAGGTCGCGACCGGCTTGGGACACCAGGCGATCCAGCAGGGCGAAAGTGCCAGGCGCTCGCAATTCTGGTACACATAGAGGTGACCACGCTGTAGAACCCGAGCAGCGACGGCGTTGTCCGGAAGATTGCGGGATCGGATCACTGGCGCTGTGTTTCCATCCCGAAATGCGCGGGTTTCTTCACAGGTGGTCTCGACAGCCCAGCGCCAGTTGAAGCAATCCAACACGGCGCCTCAAGATCAGCAACACCATGCGGGCCCACTCGGTTAGGGTGTAATGGCACTGTCCTTAGTGCCTGGGCCGCGCCTCGCTGGGCGTGAGCGCGGTCAGCACCTGGCAGGCCGCAGATGCGGCCGGGCGAACGGCACGTCCACCAGCACCATCGCACCCAGCCACCGTAGCCGGGGAACGCCAGCACCTCGCGCAGCAGCCTCCTAGGCACGACTTGCGCGCCGGCTTCGGCGATCTGCTCCGGGCCGGTGGCATCCTTGCATCACTCGGCAATGCCTGGGCGCAAGGTGAGATATCGCCGATCCCCGTTGCCATGCTGCTCGATCTATCGCGTGCTCACCTTGCACAGCGGGTGGAGCGCGATGTCTTCCGTGAACCCCAGCCGGTGGTGCAGGTCGTCGAACTGGACGCCGATCTCGGCGCGCTTGGCCGCGACCCAGGCGGAAGCCTCGGAACACGGCATGGAGGGCGGGTCGTCGCGGTCGCTGCTGGGCAGGCTCGTGTCCAGCATTCGTACCAGGTGGCGGTCGCGAAAGATATTGCCCGCGCTCGGCGCACGCCTAATCCAAAGCCATGCGGCAAACCTTCGTCTGCTCCGATGCCGAAACCACGGAACCCGTCGGCCCCAAGCCGCGCCACCTGCGCCGGCAGCCACACGTCACCGAGTTCGCCGTCGTGACCGTCACGCTGGACGAAGACGGCGAGAAGCCGGAAGCGATGAACGTACTGGTGAACCCCACGGTGACGATCCCGCTCAAGTCGGTGAGGAGGATCGGAATCAGCCAGGCCAATGTCGAGCAGCAGCCGGAGTTCTCTCACTTCGCGCCGACCATTCAAGCCATCCTGGCCCGCGCCGACATCCGCTGCGGCCACAACCTGATCTCCGACGGGCGCATGCTGGACATTGAATTTGGCCACACCGGCCAGCAAGGGCGCGCGGAGGAGCAGGGCCGGGCCGCTGTTTGGCAAGCGCACCACCTTTTCGGACCTGCACCAATAGCCGCTGTATGCCGAACATACCGGCGCGCAGCGCGCCCTCGACGAGATGCGCGCCACCCTTGCCTGCATGTGGGCGCTGCGCACGGCGGGCGACCTATGAGCGCGCATCCGCACCGACTATGCCCCAAGAGTGCAGGCGCCGGCCGACCAGACCGTCGAACGCTGGATGCCGGAGCTTCCGCGCACTGGCCTGGTCGATGCGCTGCCGCTACGGCGCAAGGTGCGAATCATGATTGCAATACCAAGAAGAGATGCTCTGCCGTGCCACACCCAACGCAAATAGTACTACTAAATCGAAAAGACAACAGTCTTGCTTTCCGCAAGACGAGATTAAATTATCGCTTTCACTACGAAAACAAGGAGGTCTGGTATAAGTTCGGAAGCAAGCTTTACCACGATCTCGATGCGGCCGCCTGGCGAAACAACTCGCGTTCGCTGGAATAGGCGATGGCACAGTAGCATGGAGGGCAAACTCCTCCAGCTTTTCCGAACGCTGCGAAAGTCTGCATGCGCTCGCGTTGATGACTATGGGCGGCTGCTCCCTTCGAGATCGTCGGTTGACGTCCTCAATGCGAACGGACGACGGGACCAAGATTCGGCCTGAAATCTTGGACTACATGAAAGTTGCTTCTCCAGCCTCTCGTTTTTTGAACGTACGCACCTACCAACTTGGCGTGGGGCAATCGCGTGCCCACAAGACAGTTCCCCTTGTGACAGATTTGGCGGAGGAGGCTGACGAACTGGTCTTGGCTGTGTTCCAAGGAGGCTGCCGTTGAGGCCCACTTCCGCTTTCGCGCCAGCCGTCCTCAGCCCCCTGCCACGATCCCGACCTCGCCACCCCGGAGCCCAATAAGAACCTCTGCCTTCAGAAAAGCGTGTCTTGGGTGCCCCGCCTGCCCGGGCGACGAGGTCGTCATCGATGGTGGCGTGGTCCGCGTCGCAATCGGTCGTGATCCCGGCCTTGGTGATCCCAAGCAGCCCGGCGCCCTTCAGGGCCGCCACTTGGCGAAGGATCGCGACCCGGTTCGCTGTTCTGGTCCGAAAGAACACTTCCTAGGCCTCGAAGGTGAGGCGCTCCTCCGCCTCGACCGCCCCGCCCCGGCCCATCCGCGCAACCACGTCGAGCACGCGCCGCTCTGTCGCGTCGAAGCCGCCGCCAACGTAGATGTGTAGGTGCTTCATAGGATCGGCCTCCCCCTCCGTTTCTCCACCTCCGCGCGGAAGTCGCGCAGGAGCACCTCGATCCAGGGCTACTCGTGCTCGGCCTCGCCTTTGGGCAGGTGCATTTGGGCGCCCTCCCCTCGCTCGTTGTCCAAGCCAACGATCCGTTGCCCGTCCTTGCCGGCGTAGAGCCGGTACTTGGCCCCCTGCTTGCTCGGCGGCACCTGCCAGATCATGACCTGTACGATCCAGCCGTCGGCATAGGTGACCTTGTCGCGCAGCACGAGCTTGGCTTTTATGCCTCCCATGATGGCCACGGCACCATATCGTCGCAAGTCCATGAGGGCGGCCAGGTAGAGCCAGCCCTCTCCTGTCGGTATGTAGGTCAAGTCGGCCAGCCAGGCCTGGTCCGGCGCCGCGGCCGTGGACCTGCGGTCCAGCAGCTTGGGGGCGGCCGGAAAGGCGTGGCGGCTGTCCGTGGTCCGCACGCGCCGGGGCGGGGCCATGAGGCCGCGCACGCCGTGCCTGCGCACCAGGCGCTCGACCCGGCCGCGTCCCGCACGCCTCCCTCTTGCCTGCCGTGCCGCATGCACGCGCGGGCTGCCGCAGCGGCCCTGGCTGGCCCCACGCCCCTGCCGGACGCCGTCGCG
>CAXUJE010000452.1:0-4528 GCA_964251035.1 uncultured Acetobacteraceae bacterium | reverse complement strand
GCAAAGGCTTACGGATACCCTCTGCCACGCGGCCTGAAACGCGGAAAGTCGAGCTTACCATACCTGGAATCCGTCCACACGAGGGGCGTGCTTGCTGACCGGGATTAGCGGGCTTCTGTGGGAGAGCCGCAATAGGCCAGCACCAAAGCCCGGGCCTCCACCATCCCAGGATCATCCACAGGGGCGAATGCCGCTCCCGTGCATCGGGCATGTGCCTGTGCCGTCCCTGCTGCAAGCTGGTACACTGCGGAGGTGCTGCCAGGGCCGCCCCCAGTGTGGCCGACATACTCGCCGGCTGGCTCGCCCTGCCCGATCATGAGGCCAAGACCGTAGTTCGTAGTTCGCCATGGACGATCCGGAACCACGCCGTCAACTGGGTGGTTTACCTGCATCGCGATCAGCAGATCGGGCGGCAGCAGGTCGCCAGCGAGCAGGCGGTGCAGGAACAATGCAGCCGCGCCCGCCGGCCCGACCAGCAGCCCGTGGTACACCCACCCGGGGTGGTAGCGCCGAGCGTTGCCCCAGGCGGTCGCGTCGAGGTCGTCTGGCACCTGGGCAACCGTGACGCCGGAAACACCGAGCGGGGCGAAAACGAGGCGTTCCAAGGCAGAGCCAAGCGGTGCATCGGCCTCGCGCTCAATCAGGTTTCGGACCAGCATGTAGCCGACGTTCGAGTAACCCCAGCCATGTCCCGGCCTGTATGCGAGCGTGAAAGCATCAACACGCCTCAGCATTTCGTCGGCTTCCCAGGGATGTTGGCCCTGCGCCACGGCTTCATGGTAGGCCCGCCGGGTTCCGTAACAAGGAAGTCCGGCGCGATGCTGCAAGAGCTGGCGGAGCGTGAACGGCCTTCCATCCACCGGCTCGTCGAGCTGCAAGCGTCCCTGGCCCACCAGAGCGAGCGCGGCACTCGCGAGCACGGTTTTCGCGTAGCTCCACCAAGGCACCGCCTTGTCGGTGTCGCTGTGGACGCCGTCCTCTCGGACAAGGGCAGTGATTAGGTGCGGCTGCATCGTTCCACGCGGATCATTCCAGAACCGGGCGCTCTACCCAAAGCGCCCATTACCCTCGGCAAGGTGCCGGCCGAAGAAGTTCACCATCAGCTCCCATTCCCGGTTGCGGGCTGCGGCGCGGAAGATGTGGTCCTCGCCCTTGAAGGAGTGCGCCTCGGGAGGGTGCCCGGCTTCGGTCATGCGAGCAACAAGCCGCCGGGCCATGTCGGCGCCCCACGTCCTGTCCTCCGTGCCCTGGGCGATGAACACGGGGTACGGGATCGGCTTGGTGCCGAGCGGCGTTCCCGGCCGGGTCCGCTCTTGGCTGCCACGCCAGGACCAGGACGGCCGCTCCGGGTCGCCGGCCCAGGGCTGGCCGGTTTGGAAATCAGACACGATGAATGCGGGCCAGGCGGCGTCCGGCGGAGAGTGGACTGCCACCGCGTCGGGCACTTCGGCGCAGCCGTCCTCGGCAAGCAGTTGGGCCAGCAGCAAGGCATGCTCAGCTCCGCGCGAGATGCCGAACAGGCCCAGGCCACAGCCGAACGGCGCCACCTCGGCCCACATGGCCGCGAGTGCAGCCTGCGTGCCTTCAAGCGGCACATCGTCAATGTCCGGATGCTTTAGCCAGCTTGCATTCCGCGTGTAGTTGCGACTGAGGGCGACGAAACCGTTTGCTGCGAACAGGGCGCAGTAGAGGTACTTCCAACCGGCCCAACCGCCCTCGCTGCCATGCAGGCACACGATGCCGCCCTTCGGGGTGCCGGCGGGCCAATACATATTCTCGCGGGTCGAGGCTACAGATTGCCGTATGGAAAGAGGCATGCCCACCCTCATCCCACTCGCGCCCGAGGTCTGCAACACCAACAATTGCCGGACACTCAGTCAGAGCGCTCCGCGCACGGGTGCAAACTCCAGCAAGGCATCCTGCACAGCATCTCGCCAGCGTTCCTCATGCCCCTCGGTCCGCAAGCGAGCGTAGGCAACCTGGCGCACCGTGGACGACAGGTTGCCTCCCATGTTGTGGCCCAGCAGGTAATGCGCGAGCAGCAGGTCGCCTGCCCGGCCACAAACCTGCTCAGGCTCGGGCAGGCCGAAGTTGGGATGCGCCATGTTCCACAGCGCGTCCGGCCCGTGCGCGCGCAGGTGCGCCGCAAAGGTATGGTGCGTTCTGGGCCAAACCCAGAGATTGCCCATGTCCTCGTCCAGCTGGTCGGTCAGGAACACGCCCGCGAGCAGCGTGAACGTGCCGGGACGCCCGCTCGGCTCCGGCGGCGTCAGGCCGTCGAGGTGCGGACCGCCGGGCCGGTGCTCGCGGGGCGGAATGTTGAGGGAGACCTGGACCTGGCGCGGCGGCTTGATCCGCAGCGGCTCGACCATCGCCTCAGCGGTGGCAAGGGCGGGACTTGCGGTGAACAAGCGAAGCAGAGGGTCGGACGGCGCCGGGTCGTTCAGCCAACAAAAGTGATGCCCGCGTCGGCCCACGGGCGGCGGCTCGCGCGTGATCAGCCTGGTGATCGCGCTTTCCGCTTCATCGAGCAGGTGGCGGGGCACGACATTCGGAACGACGGCGTATCCGCGCTCGCCGAACGCACGCAGCCAGTCCTTGTTGATGGATGCCATAAGTGTTTTCACTCTCATCGGGTCACGCTGCGGGGCGCGGCTTGCACCGAGGCCCGTTGTCCGACTTGCAGTTTCCAGTTCAAGGCCTGGCTTCCGCAATGGCCTGCCTGACGGCTCCACCCTCGGCAGGATCGTTGTGCCAGACGACAGCCCAGCACGCGGTCCAGCCAGCCAAGCCTGCCGCTGCGTGCCGGTGGTTGCCGTCCCGCACGCTCAGGTGACCCGACCGCCACTCCACGATAAAAGGCGGGAGCTGCATCGGGTCCGTCAATTGGCTTGCCATGCCGGACACCTTGCGCCGCCAGCGTTCGGCCTCCACCCGAAACTCCATTTCCGGCTCGGGACCACAGCATCGCTGAAGCGCGTCAAGCCGGATCAGGATCGGGCCCGTCCAGCAGCGCTCCTGCAGGCGCAAGCCGGTGCTCAGCCCCGGGTTCGCCCAAGGTCCGCCGGCGAGATAGCCGTGTATCCAGTCCTCCAAACGTCCGGCCCCGAAGGCAGCAAGACAGGACGCAACGTCGAAGGTCAGCGTGCCTCCCGCGGCGGGCGTGCGGGATGAAGGGCCGGGCGCAGGAGGCCGACCGGGGCCGCGGTGCTGGGTGAGCCACGACGAGACGGCCGCGACCGTCTCCGGCACGCTGAGGTGCGTGTTGTCGATGATGGCAACGGTCCAGCGCTGGTCTCCCCGCTGCCAGTCGGCCCAGCGTTCCCAGCGCATGCCATCCCACGCCTTCGCGCTCCGGATCACGTCGGGGCGCCATTGCGGGTCCACGGTGTGGACCCGTTGCCATGCCGCCCAGCTCAGCATGTCCTGCGTGTCGCCGCCCATCCCGCGCGCCCGCAGCCGGTCGATACGGGTCACGTCGTGGCAGTCGAGCAGCAGGAACCGGACACCGCCCAGCACCTCGGGTGCCGAAGGACAGGCCAGCACCTCGCCCGGGATCGCACCGCCGACGATGCCGGTGTCCAAGCGGCCCTGACCGGGTTGCTGGTTGGCAATGGCGACCCTGATCCAGTGCTCGGTGGTCTTGGCGCGCCACGCTGGCGGGCATGGGGCGGGCACACCGACGGAGTCGAACTCATACCAGGCGATGTCGGGGTGAACGGCTTTCAGGCCCTCAAGGCAGGCCGACTTGCCGGCGCCGCTCGCGCCGGTGATGAAAAACAGCATGGACCATCTTCCAGTGTAATAAAGGTCACGGCCTGGCGCTTTGCGCCTGGTCGCTTGTGAACATCGCATCGCGTGACAGCCACGGTGGGCCTGAAGCCACGTAGGCTTGGACAGGCACACCCGAACAAGGCCGCTAAAAACAGCAGCCCAAGCGTCACACGCCGGGGAAGACGGCTCCGATCATCATGAGCAAGGCTTTGGCGGAGCCTGGGTGGAGCGTCAAGAAGGATCGCCGCGGGAGCGCAGGAGCGTTCAGGTGCAGTCCGGTGGCGTTCGAACGGCGCCAACAAGCCAAGTGTCGAGCCAGACCGACATGGCAGCACAGCTGCCGCTGTGGCATAGCCGCCGCGTCAGGCTCAGGGCGAGGCGTTTTCGATCAGCTTGAGGTCAAGCACGCCCTTGTTGCCCCAACCCGTGGCGCCGGCGGGCACCTCCGGCCGGAAGCGCTCGTAGAGCCGGAAGCCGACCCGGTTCAGCTCCTCAGGCGGCAGGGAGTCTGCCAACGCCTCCATCGCCCGGCGCACGGCCGGCAGATGCTCGCCGAATGCCTTCTCCACATAGGCGTGGGCTGGACGGGGGGAGGCCGGCTTGCCGTGGTCGAGCGCGTATGCGCTGCCGTTCTGCTCCACCACGGGCAGGTCGCGTCCGAGCAGAGATACCGTTTGCTGCGGAGAATGGGGTAGGTTCAGCTCGACTTTCCGCGTTTCAGGCCGCGTGGCAGAGGGTATCCGTAAGCCTTTGC
>CAXUJE010000451.1:0-4572 GCA_964251035.1 uncultured Acetobacteraceae bacterium | reverse complement strand
CGATCCGGCGCACGCTGGACCGGTCGAACGCAATCAGTTCAGCGGAACTGCCTAGTTCTCGCCCGCGCCCTGCGGCCATGTCGCGCACCTCGTTTATTGGTTGCTTCGCTGTGCATTTTGTTACGTAATTGCAATATCGGCGTGGGATGGTCCCTGTCGCACATGAGGGACACGCCCATGAGCGAATTCGCCGAATACCAAGACCGCCTCGACATGCGGGAGCAGCTTGCCCACATCGACCGCACCCTGGTCGAGAACCGGAAGTTTGCCGCCGAGGCGCTGAAGCTCTCGGCCGAGTAAGGCAAGCTGTTCGCCGAAACGGCCGATCTCCGGGTCGTCCGCTTCGTCACCCCGGTCGTGCTGGTCGTCGGCGCCGTGGCGTCGCTGATCGCGGCCGCCCCGGTGCTGCTGCGGTTGCTGCCCGGGCACCAGTGACGCCGGAACGCTTCCGCGATTGCACGGCCAGGCTCCGCTATTCGTCGCGGAGCCTGGCCGACGTGCTGGGCTGCGACGACCGGCTCGTGCGCCGGTGGGGTTCGGGCCATATGCCCATCCCCCCGGAGGTCGCCGCTTGGCTTGAGGCGGCAGCCGACGTGCCGCTGCCCGAGCCGTCCTGGTTCGAGCGCGCCGACGCGGCGCGCGTGGACGGCTGACACCGACCCTTGATGGAGGCTGGCATGACCAGACTGCTCGTCGCTGCGGCCCTGCTCGGCCTGCTTTGCCTTCCGGCCGCCGCCCAACCCTACACCCCGGCGGAACAGGAAGTGCTGTATCGCCGGCAGGTCGAGCCGCTGCTGCGCATCGTGTCGGTCATCGCGCTGGCCCAGCGGTGCGACGCGGCCCGGCCGGCGCTGCCCGTGCAATACGATGTTGCGATCAGCCGCGTGGGCGAGGCCATCAGCGACGCGCTGTTGCTGATCGGCGCCGACAACAACCGTGGGGTGCGCGACTACGAGGAAGCCCGTGCGGTGGGCGCCCGCTTCGCTTCGCCCGCGAGCTGCGCCGGCCTGGCGGCGAACGCGGATGCGGTGCTGGAAATCAAGCAGTTGCTCCAGGCGTTCGGCCATTGAGCGCTCAGGGAGCCGTCAGAACATATCGGGCCAGCGCCTGTTGCCTTTGGACAGGTTCTCGCCGCCGATGCGGATCTCAAGGTTCGCAGGGCAGTGCAGGCCGCATACCCATTCCGATTTCAGCGGAACGACGTGGTCAACATGATGCGGAACGCCCGTTGCCAGGATAAGGCGCTGCGCGTCGGCATACACGGCCCGCATCGCGGCCTTGTCAGCCCAAGCCGGGGTTGCCCGCAGCTTCCGGGCACGCCGGCCGGCGGCCTTTTCCGCGAGCCGGTCCTTGTTCCGGGCCGCGTACGCAGCCCGGTAGGCCGCCTCTTTCTCTTTGTTCGCCGCACGGTAGACCGCGCAGGAGGCCTTGCGCTTCCCAGGGTTGCGCACCCGGTAGCTGGTTTCCGCCTGGCGTTGGCGTTCAGGGTGGGCGGCTTGCCATGCGGCTACCTTGCTCCGGGCCTTTTCGCGGTTCGCCGCGCGCCACCTGGCCGCCAGCTCTTTGATGCGCCCACGGTTGGCTGCTCTGTACTCCGCCTGATACTCGCGGTTCCTTATAAGCCGAAGCTCCTCCGCCTCGTCAATCAGGCTCCCGGTATCACCGGGACACTTATGCAGCGGCAGTTTATCTCCATTCCGGGCCAAGTGTATTTGCCTTCGAGGAACATCCCTTTACTTATACTATAGGGTTTCCCGCTTGCAGCAACATGCTCAGGCCGGGGGTGTTTCCCACCAGTCGAATGCGTCCAAATGGCTTGGTCTAAGCCAAGCCCTTGCTGCCTCACTCTCGTTATTACGGCGGTCGCCTTGGAATTCTGATCCCGGGCAATCAAGGCCGCCCGCTTGCGCGTCAGCCCGTAGCGGGCCTCGATCTCCTTGGCGAGCGGGCCGAGGTCGCGCCCCTGCTGCACGCTGCGCATCACCAGCCCCTGGACCGCGGCCAAGTGCTCGGACGCGATGGACCGGATCAGCCCCACCTGCTCGCCGATGACCGCCGAATAGGCGTCTTGCACCGCGGCGGTCATCTTGAACTCGACGGTGATCCCGGCCCGCTTGAGGATCGCGGCCAGCTCCCGGTCGGTGCAGTCCTTGGCCGCGCTTGCGAAGAACCGCGCCAGCTCGGGGGCGGCCTTGTCGAACCGGCGTTGCCAGCGCCGCGCGTGCTTGCCGAACGCGGCCTGCAGCTCGGCGGCCGGCGATGCGTCAGACGCCAAGTCGCCGAAACCTGGCGAACCTCCCGGTCCGACACGCGAAGCCGCCAAGACGCTTGCGTTTGCGGCTGAGTTTGCGGCCGACCTCTTCCAGGCCCCTCGGCCTGCGGGCATCCGACACCGCCATGCCGCCATACTCCGACCGCCATGCGTAGAACGCCGCCTCGCTGACCCCGTGCTTGCGCCACAGGTCAGGCGCGGCCGCGCCAGCCTGGCGCTCCATGACCGCACCATCACCAACCAGCCTGGCCTCAACGCCAACCGCCGCACCTGGCGGGGCGGCCCGCCGGAGATGCGGCTGCCTCCGGAGGCGCCGGCCGAGGACGTGCAGCCGGCCTTCGTCCCGGCGGGGGGCCATGGCCCGGCGAGGCCGGCGCCATGAACCAGATCACACCGCTGGCCGTCGTAGCCGATTGCGGCCTCTGGCTCGGTGACAGCCCGTCGTTCGCGCGCGAGGACCTCGACCGCCTGCTGATCTGGGACTACCGGCCCGGCGCCTCGGACATCCGGCTGCAGACCAACACCCCGGTCTTCGTGCAGCTGCACGGCCGCATGCGCCGGGTGTACGCACGCGGCCTTACGCAGTCCGAGACCGAGGAAGCGGTCAACCAGCTCTACGGGGCGGACGGCCAGGCCCGGCTCAAGGGCGGCGGCGACTTCGACGTGTCATACGACCTCCGCCCCGACCGGCGCACCCGCATGCGCTTCCGGGTCACCGCTCGCACGCTGCAGGTCCGGTCCCCCCGTCTCGCCGGCCTTGCGGCCGAAGCACCTATCCTCGGGGGGTTCAAGCCGGATGACGGCACCGTCATCGTGGCTGGCGGCAACGGCAAGAGCACCCTGCTCGCGGCGATGACCCGGGACATGCTGGAGGACCCGGACAGCCACCGGGCGCTGCTGGAGTACGCGGCGCCGACCGAGTTCGTCTTCGACGACATCCGGGGCGTGTCGGCGAGGCTGTCAAGTTGGCGGGACCGGTTGCCGTGGCAGCTTGGTCAGCATGACAACCGCCTCTAATCCTTACCGCGGCTTCCGCTTCCCGCCCGAGATCATTGAGCACGCGGTCTGGCTGTACCACTGCTTCAGCCTGAGCCTGCGTGAGGTCGAACTGATTAAAGCCTACTCAGCCGCGATGGTCCCGTAGCCGATCTCGGCCTTCGTCTCCAGGAACTCGCTGAACGCCAGGTCGCCCCATTCCCGCCCGTTGCCTGACTGCTTGTAGCCGCCGAACGGTGCCATGAAGTCCAGCCCGGCGCCGTTGATCGTCACCTGGCCCGCGCGCAGGCGGGAGGCGACGTAGCGCAGGGCCGCCGGGTCCGTGCCCTGGACGTAGGCGGCCAGGCCATAGGGCGTGTCGTTGCCGATGGCGATGGCCTCCTCGATCGTGTCGTAGCCGAGGATGGACACCACGGGTCCGAAGATCTCCTCGCGCGCGATGGTCATGTCGTTGGTGACGCCGGCGAACACGGTGGGCTTAATGTAGAAGCCACGGTCGAGGCCCTCCGGACGGCCGGGGCCGCCGGCGACGAGGGTCGCGCCCTCCTCGATGCCCTTCTTGATCAGGGCCTGGATCTTGTTCCACTGCACCTCGGAGGCGACCGGGCCGATCTCCGAGTTGCCCCGGGGGTCGCCCACGGTGGTGGATTCGGCGGCGGCGCGGGCGAGGGCGACGACCTCCTCCATCCGGGTGTTCGGCGCCAGCATGCGGGTCGGCGCGTTGCAGGACTGGCCGGAGTTCTGCATCACGTGCTTCACGCCGCGCGTCACCGCGCGCTCCATGTCGGCGTCCTCCAGCAGGATGTTCGGCGACTTGCCGCCGAGTTCCTGGTGCACGCGCTTCACGGTGGCCGCCGCCGCCCGCGCGACCTCGACGCCGGCGCGGGTGGACCCGGTGAAGGACACGAGGTCGATGTCGGGATGCGCGCTGATCGCGGCGCCCACGCCGGGGCCGTCGCCGTTGACCAGGTTGAACACGCCGGGCGGCACGCCGGCGGCGTCCATGATCTCGGCCAGGATGATGCCGGAGAAGGGCGCCACCTCGGACGGCTTGAGCACGACCGTGCAGCCGACGGCGAGCGCCGGGGCGACCTTGCAGGCGATCTGGTTGACCGGCCAGTTCCAGGGCGTGATGAGGCCGCACACGCCGATCGGCTCGCGGGCGATCAGCGTGCTGCCGCGCAGGCTTTCGAACTCGTAGCCCTTGAGGATGCCGGCCGCGGTCTGGAAATGCGCGCTGCCGAGCGCCGCCTGCGCCTGCTGGGCGAGGCTGGAGGGCGCGCCCATCTCCTCGGTGATCGCGG
>CAXUJE010000450.1:767-4580 GCA_964251035.1 uncultured Acetobacteraceae bacterium | reverse complement strand
CGGCGAGGAGCAGCGCGCCATCAACGAGGAGGCGCTGTCGGTCAACGAGGAATACCAGTCCACCAACGAGGAGCTGCTGACCTCCAAGGAAGAGCTGCAATCGCTGAACGAGGAGCTGCAGGCGCTGAACAGCCAGTTGCAGGAAACGCTGGAGCGCCAGCGCACCACGGCGAACGACCTGCAGAACATCCTGTACAGCACCGACGTGGCGACGTTGTTCCTGGACCGGGATCTCGGCATCCGCTTCTTCACGCCGGCCACCCGCGCGCTGTTCAACGTCATCCCGGGCGACATCGGCCGTCCCTTGGCCGACCTGCACTCCTTGGCGACCGACACCCTGCTGCCGGCCGATGCGCGGTCGGTGCTGGACAGCCTGCTGCCGGTCGAGCGCGAGGTCAGGACGCCGGGCGGCGCCTGGTTCCGCCGCCGCATCCTGCCCTACCGCACCGAGGGCGACGGCGTGGAGGGCGTGGTCATCACCTTCAACGACATCACCCGGCGCAAGCAGGAAGCGGCGGCGCTGGAAGAGGCGAAACAGGGCGCGGAAGCGGCCAACCGCGCCAAGTCCCGCTTCCTGGCTGCGGCCAGCCACGACCTGCGCCAGCCGCTGCAGACGCTCGCCCTGCTGCAAGGCCTGCTCGCCCGGAGCGTCACGGAGGAGAAGGCGGCCGGGCTCGTGGCGCGGCTGGACGAGACGCTGGGCGCCATGTCCGGAATGCTGGACACCCTGCTCGACCTGAACCAGATCGAAGCGGGCGTCGTGCAGGCGCTTACGGTGGACTGTCGGATCGACGGCCTGCTGGGCCGGCTGCGGGACCAGTTCGCCTACCATGCCCAGGCCAAGGGCCTGGACTTGCGCGTCATGCCGTGCAGCGCCGTGGTCCGCACCGACCCGCGCCTGCTGGAGCAGATGCTGCGCAACTTGCTGACGAACGCGCTGAAGTACACCGGGCACGGCCGCGTGCTGCTGGGGTGCCGCCGGCACGGGAACACGGTCCGCATCGAGGTCTGGGACACCGGCCCCGGCATCCCGGACGGCGAGCTGCAGGCGGTGTTCGAGGAATACCACCAGCTCGGCAACGAGGCGCGGGAGCGGAGCCGCGGCCTGGGCCTCGGGTTGTCCATCGTGCGGCGGCTGGGCACGCTGCTCGGCCACCGGGTCGATGTCCGCTCCCAGCCCGGCCGCGGCTCGGTGTTCACGATCGAGGTGGCCCGGGCCGCGGATGGGCTGCGGCCCAGTCCCGAGCGATCCGGCAGGCCGCCTGCCGAGGTCGCAGGCCGCCACGGGTCCATCCTGGTGATCGAGGACGACCCTGGCCTGCGCGACCTGCTGCGGATACTGCTGGAGGGCGACGGCCACCAAGTGACGACGGCGCCGGACGGACCGGCGGCCCTGGCCTTGGCGGCGGGCGGCAACATCCGGCCCGACCTGCTGCTTGCGGACCTCAACCTGCCGGGCGGCATGGACGGGCTGCACGCCACTGCCGGCCTGCGGACTGCGCTGGCCCGGCTGCTTCCGGTCATTATCCTGAGCGGTGACACCTCGGCCGGCGCCCTGCAGGCGATCGCGCTGCAGGACTGCGTCCACCTGAGCAAGCCCGTGAAGGCGGCCGAGCTGGCGCAGGCGATCCAACGCCTCCTGGCTGCCACGCCGGAGATGTCTCCCTTCCCAGCCCCGGCGCTCTCTGCCGGCAGCCTCGCCTCCAAGCCCGTCGTGTTCGTGGTCGATGACGACGGCGGCATCCGGACCCTGATCCGCGCCGTGCTCGAGGAGCACGGGCTGGCGGTCGAGGACTTCGCGGACGGCGAGGCGTTCCTGGCCGCCTACCGGCCGGGCCGCGAAGCCTGCCTGCTGGTCGATGCGTCGATGCCGGGGATCGACGGGTTCGAGGTGCTGCGGCGGTTGGGGGAGGCCGGGCACCGCCTGCCCGCCATCGTGATCACCGGCCACGGCGACGTCTCGATGGCGGTGCGGGCGATGAAGGGCGGCGCGCTGGACTTCATCGAGAAGCCGGTCCGCGCGCCCGACCTGCTGGCCGGCATCGCGCGCGCGCTCGACCGGTCCCGCGACGCCGGCAAGCGGTCCGCATGGCACATCGCTGCGGCCGACAGCATCGCGGCGCTCACGCCCCGGCAGCGCGACATCATGGCGCTGGTGCTGTCCGGCCACCCGAGCAAGAACATCGCCGCCGACCTCGGCATCAGCCAGCGCACCGTCGAGAACCACCGCGCGTCGATCATGCGCAAGACCGGCTCGCGCTCCCTGCCGGCGCTGGCGCGGCTGGCGCTGGCCGCGGCATCGGAGGGCGGTGGACCCGGCGATCCCGCCAACCAGCCGGCGGGGGCGGCGGGCTGACGAGCCGCCCGGCGGTCCCGGTCAGTGCGAAACGAACGCGGCCCGGCTGGCCTCGCCCAGCAAGGTGCGGGTCACGCCGCCAAGCGCCCACTCGCGCAGCCGGCTGTGCCCATAGGCGCCCGCCACGACGAGGTCCGCCTCCTGCTCGTCGGCGATGGCTTGCAGCCGCCTCGGGTCGTCGCCGGTCGATGCGGTGCCGAGGCACTCCGCCGCTACGCCGTGCTTGCCGAGCCAGCCCGCGACGTCGGCGAGCCGCCGGCGGGCGTCACCCAAGTCCGCCTCGTCCGCCATCTCGGCGACGCAGACATGGCTGGCCTTTTGCAGGAGCGGCAGCGCGTCGGCGGCGGCGCGCCGGGTCTCGCGCGTGTCCTTCCAGGCCAGCAGCACGCGGTCGAGCCGCAGCGGCGCCGGCGTGACGACGAGCACCGGCCGTCCGGCCTGCATCACCAAATCGCCGGTATGGGTCTGCCGGGTCGCGTTGAAGCCCTTTGCGGACACGGCGCCCGTGAGGATGAGGTCGGCCCGGCGTGCCTCGGCCGCGACATGCTCCGAAAGCGACCTCACCGACATCGCCGAACGCCACTCCAGCACGCGCACCCGGGACTGCAGGGCGGCATGGAACTCCGCTTCGGTTGCCTCGATTTCCCTGGCGATCTCCTGCCGATCTTCCTCCAGCATGTCCGCAAAGGCGTAGCCGTCGCCATACACCATCTGCATGGGCTGGCAGGCGGCGACGCCGATCACGCCGGCCCCGAACCGCTCTGCCACTTCGGCCGCGGCCTGCAGCAGGTGCCCGTTCGACCGGCCGGCCTCAAGGTTCACGAGCAGCGTGGCATAGGTCATGTCGAAGTCTCCCAGTCATCGATGCGGCATCTCCGCGACGTTCGACCCGCCCGCAGCAAAGCCCATGAGCGGGTCGGATGCCGCCGCCGTTCAGGCGATGGTGATGTCGTTCTCGACCGCGGTGGCGCCCGGAGCGGACCACGCCGTCGCCGCCGCGACCTGCCGGTCATGCGGCGAGTGGACCGTCCCGCTCAGGATGACTTTCCCGCCCTCTGCCCGCACGCTGATGGTGTCGGGATCGAAGAACCAGGACCGGTGCAGCGCGTGCGTGATGTCGTCGCTGAGGTTGGACGTGTCGACGTGCGGCCTGATCGTGGTCTGGTTCGAGACGCCGGTGACGCCGAGCAGCGGACGGACGTCCTGCTCCACGGCTTCCCTCTGATAGAACCAATCGACCTGCCCACTCAGCGTGACCCAGCCCTGTTCGGCCGTCACTTTGACGCTGTGCCGCGGCACCGACGTGTTCCAGAGCAGCCGGTCGACCGCCGCCGCCGCGATCTCCGCGTCGGTCCGCTTCGCATCGAACGGCAGCCGGACCTCGATCTCCTCCGCCACGGCGCGCACGCCCTTGACCCGGCGCGGGGCCCGGGGGGGGGGGCGCGGGGGGGGGGGGG
>CAXUJE010000450.1:0-757 GCA_964251035.1 uncultured Acetobacteraceae bacterium | reverse complement strand
GGGCGGCGAGCTTCTGGGCATAGCGGGCGCCGTCACCGGAGCGGGCCACGACGCCGTGGTCGGCCGTCACGCCGATGTGGGCCGCGGTCACGCTCGGCTCCCACTTGAATTCCGCGAGCACGGCCTGCTGCAGCTTCGTGTCATGCGACATGGAGCATCTCCCTGATTTCCGGTGAGGCGAGCCGCGTGGTTCGCACCGTTGCGAGCCGCTACGTGGTATCGCGCGCCGCCCCAGCGCAGGGTCGGAAACTACTCATGCCTGGCGGATGGATGAGCCTTGGCGACGATGCCCATGCACCCTGATCCCGCCGCTGGCACGGGCCACGTCTGGGTAGTTTCCGAGCCTGCTTCCAGCGGCCGGCACGGGGCAAGTTCAGGCGTGCCGCGAAGCTGCGCGGCGACGTCTTCAAGGAGAGCAGGCTCATGGCGATCACGATGCAGGTGACGTCGTCCAGAACGTCATCGCCCCCCGCGCGTGATGAGCTTTGAGACGCCCATGAGCCGTGGCGGGCGAATGATGCCGGATGCGATCCTGGCGCTGAACGCCGGCTCGTCCAGCATCAAGTTCGCGTTGTTCGAGGTGAACGGGGCGGACCGGCCCGGCCTGCTGTCGAAGGGCCAGTTGGAAGGCGTCGGCACCGCGCCGCACTTCGTGGCACGCGACGCCGCCGGGGCGGTGCTGGACGAAACGCGCCCGGCAGGCGGGGCGGGGGACCATGAGGCCTTGCTGGGCGGGCTGCTGGCATGGGTCGAGGGG
>CAXUJE010000449.1:0-4581 GCA_964251035.1 uncultured Acetobacteraceae bacterium | reverse complement strand
CCTCCATCGCCGCCGCGACCACCCGGCGGCAGAACACCTGGCGGATGCTGTTGCTGGTGATGAAGCCGAACCTTTTAGTCGTTCCGGATCGTACGGCCTGCGCCGCGCGCCACCAAAAGAACATCGCGAGGTCCGCGGACGGCGGCACCTTCGGGTAAGCGGCCCACAGCGCCTCCGCATAGCCGCCACCCAGCTCCGCCCGCAGGTCCTTGCCGGCGACGAAGGGCGGGTTGCCGACGATGAACTCCGCCTCCGGCCAGGGCGCCGGCCTGGCATCCACCGGGCGCAGCACCGCCTGCTGGTCGGACTCGTCCGGCACCGCCTCCCCGGTCACGGAATGCAGCTTGGTGCGCCCGCCCCAGCGGGTCACGGGGTGTCCGGCGTCATCCCGCTCCGGTTCCACGCGGTCATAGGCCAGCAAGGCATCCCGCTCCTCGACCGTGCGGAAGTCGCGCAGGATCGGCTCGGCCGGCGGCGCGCGGCCATTGGTGCGGAAGTGCCATTGCAGGTAGCCGATCCACAGCACCAGCTCCGCCACCGGCACGGCGCGCGGGTTCACGTCGAGGCCCAGGAACTGGTGCGGATCAACCGTGGCGCCTGCCAGGTCCAGGCGTCCGGCCTCGTTCGCGGCATAGCCGGCCAGGGTGTCCAGCACCTCGCCCTCCAGCCGCTTCATCAGCTCCAGCGTGACATACAGGAAGTTGCCGGTGCCGCAGGCCGGGTCCAGCACGCGGACAGTGCAGAGCTTGGCGTGGAAGGCGCGCACGAACGCCGCGGCGGCCGGGGCGTCGCCGGCCTGCATCGCCTTTTCGGCGGCGCCGCGCACGCCGTCCCAGTCCTCGCGCAGCGGCTCCATCACGGCCGGCAGCACCAGGCGCTCGACAAAGGCGCGCGGGGTGAACTGCGCGCCGAGCCGTCCGCGCTCCCTTGCGTCCAGCGCGTTCTCCAGCAGCGTGCCGAAGATCGCCGGCTCCACCTCCGCCCAGTCCTTGCCGGCGGCCTGGATCAGCAAACCCAGTTCGTCGGCGCTGACCGGCAGCGGGTCGGCGCCGCCGTGCGGGCCGGGGCGGAACAGGCCGCCGTTGAACCGCGGCACCGGGGCGTCCAGCGCCACGCTGAAGCCGCCCGCGTCCATCGCCTGCCACAGGCTGCCCAGCACCGGCCCGAACCCCGGCAGGTTGGCCCGGCACCGCTCCAGCAGCTTGCTGAAGCTCCCCGCCGGCAGCAGCCCCACGCTCTGCGCGAACATGCAGAATATGCAGCGCATCAGGAAGGTCGCGACGTGGGCGGGCGCGTGGCGCGGCCGGGCCGCGGTGCCCTCCAGCGCCGCCGCAAGCTTGGCCAGCAGGGCCGCGATGTCGCGCGTGACCTCCGCGCGGCGCAGCGCCGGGTCGAGCGACTTGGGATCGAGCCAGACTTGGCGCAGCAACGCGCGGATGTCCGGGCGGCGCAGGTCGGGCAGGTAGATGCGGAACCGCTCGCGGTCCGGGAACTGCGCGTAGTGCTTGCCGGTGCCGGAAAAGTCGGCATACAGGTCAAGGCAGAACCCCACGTCGCACACGAGGAGGAAGGGCGGCCAGCCCTCCTCCGCCGGCAGGTCGCGGGCGTAGCCCTCCGCCTGGCCCTTGGCCTTCTGCATGTGGCGCACCCAGGCCGGGGTGTTGCGGACGTTGGCCCGGTGCTGGGCCTCGCTGCTGCCGAGCAGGGCGGCCTGCCGGTGCGGGGTGGCGCCCTGCTTCGCCTCGCACACGAAGCGGCCCCGGCGGTACAGGTCGATGCGCCGGCTGCTGGTGCTGCCGTCGTCCTCCTGCCGGGTGACGCCGCGCTCGAACCGGTAGCCGCCGCCGCTGCCGTTGGCCGGGTCGGGCCGCGGCAGGCCCAGCACGTCGCACAGCTCCGACAGGAACGGGGCGCAGTTGGCCCGCTCCGCCATGGCGGTGCCGTCCCATCGGGCGATGAACGCCTCGGCGGCGTCGGCCCCGGCGTCTTCGGCGTTGCGGGCGGAACCGAGCGCTGCGGCTGACATTGTTGCGTAATCAGCACGATATGCCGGTCACGTCATGCCAAGATTGTTTAGGCGCCCGGAGGGCCTCGCCTTCTCGGCGAGGTTTGCCGTCTAACTACTTGTCAGGCAGGAAAACCTCGACGGCCTGGTCCTTCCAGGCCCAGGGGCGGTTTGCAAAATTCTCGATCCGCCAGGAGTAGCCCATGCGGGCGAGCTCCTTGCCGAGGCGGCGCGCCAGCGGGTGGTCGCCCACGGCGTAGAAGCGGATGACCGCCTCCGACCGCGCCTCGGCGACGGTCCCGACGTCGACTTGGTCGGGCGCGAGGCCGGTCTGCGCCGCCAGGCGGCTGGCGAGCGCGGCGGCGCCCTCCGCCCGTGCCGGGTGCAGCACAAAGGCCACCCGAGGAGGCGAGACATCCGGCTGCGCGGCGCCGCCGGGCGGCTGGACGGCCGGCGCCGGCGGGTCAGGCTCAGGCCGCACCGGCGTCGAGGCGGCCGTCGGGCGTCCTCCCTCGACAGGCTTGCCGGCCAGCGGAGCGGGCAGGGCGGCCTGCGCCCGGTCCAGGGCTTGCGCCGCGCTTGATGCCTCGGCGTCGGCGTTGCGCTCGGGCGGTCCCAAAATCTCCAAGAGAAAGACCAGCGCGACGGCCGCCGTCAGGACAGACTGCCAGAACCGGATCAGCGTCTGCCATCGCGAGGCGAGCCGGTAATCGGCCAGGCTCAGGGCGTCGGGCGCGCCCGGCCCGGTGCGCACGGCCGCCCAGGACCGCCCGGCAGCGTCGTCGCGTCGGGGCCGGCGACCCAGGACTCCGTATCGTTGCATGGGGCCGTTGCATCCTCTTCTCGGTGACGGCCCCTGCTCGGGGACCGCGAAGCTCAGGTCGGGACCGTCAGGTGCGGCCGACGTGATCCGGATCTGCGCGTTCTTGCGCGCGTTGCAGGCGCCGGCTCTGCCAGAGTGTTCCGGAAGCTCTTGTAATCAGCGTTCCAGGCCGAGCAAAGAAGGGATGTGGAGAGTAGCAGCATTTTGTGCAGCCAGCTTCGCCGCACGGTCAAGGCAAGGGTTGGATAGGTCAAAGACCAGGGTCTGTCACGCGGGATGGCCAGGATTTATTTATACTGAGTACGTAATAACTTGTGTGTGCGGGACGATAGGGCGAGCATTCGCCGTCTACGGTGTTGCTGCACGCCTGATGCTGCGGCGGCGGCTGGGCGGCGTTGCCGGGCCGGAGAGGCTGCGCTAGGGTTTCGGCACCATGAAACGCCGCCATCTCCTGCTGGCGCTATGCACCGCCCTCGCGTCCAACCCGGCCCGCGCGGCGGACCCGGTGACGGTCATGGCGGCGGCAAGCCTCACCGACGCCCTGCAGGCGCTCGGCAATGCCTGGGCCGCCCGCGGCCACCCGGCGCCGCGCTTCGTCTTCGCCGCGTCCTCCACCCTCGCCCGGCAGATCGAGCAGGGCGCGCCGGCCGACCTGTTCGCCTCCGCCGACGAGCCGTGGATGGACTACCTCCAGCAGCGCGGCCTCATCGTGCCAGATAGCCGCACCAGCCCGCTCGGCAACCGTCTGGTGCTGGTCGCGCCGGCCAACCAGCCCGGCGACATCGCGCTCACGCCCGGCGTGGACCTGCTGGCGCGGCTGGGGGCGCAGGGGCGGCTCGCCACCGGCGACCCGTCCAGCGTGCCGGTCGGCAAGTACGCCCAGGCGGCGCTCACGAAGCTCGGCGCATGGGACGCCGTGGCGCCGCGCCTGGCCCGCGCCGAGAGCGTGCGGGCCGCGCTGCTGCTGGTCGAGCGCGGGGAGGCGCCGCTCGGCATCGTCTATGCGACCGACGCCGCCGCGTCCAAGGGCGTGCGGGTCGTGGGCACTTTCCCGGAGGACACCCACCCGCCGGTCAGCTACCCCTTCGCCCTGACCCGGCGCGGCGACCGGCCGGAGGCGCAGGCCCTGCTCGCGTTCCTCACGGGGCCGGAGGCCGCCCCCGTTTACCGGTCGCTGGGCTTCTCCGTCCGGGAGTGAACCCGCCCTCCTGGCTGAGTCCCGACGAATGGCAGGCGGTCCGCGTCAGCCTGATCGTGGCATCGCGCAGCGTGGCGTTCGGCCTGCCGTTGGCCGTGCTGGCCGCCTACGCCTTGGCGCGCGGCCGGTTCGCCGGGCGGTCGGCGCTCGACGCAGCCGTGCACCTGCCTTTGGTGATGCCGCCGGTGGTCGTCGGCTGGGGATTGCTGCTGCTGTTCGGCGTGCGGGGGCCGCTGGGGGCGCCGCTGCTGCAGTGGTTCGGCGTGCGCCTGGTGTTCACCACGGCGGGCGCGTCGCTGGCCACGGCGGTCATGGCCTTTCCTCTGATGGTCCGGGCGATGCGGCTGTCTCTGGAAGGGATCGACCCGGGGCTGGAGGCGGCGGCGCGCACGCTCGGCGCCGGGCCGGTGGACCGCTTCGTCACCGTCACCCTGCCGCTGATGGCGCCCGGCATCCTGGCCGGCGGCGTCGTGGCCTTCGCGGTGGGGTTGGGCGAGTTCGGCGCGGTCATCACCTTCGCCTCCAACATCCCCGGCGAGACGCAGACCCTGCCGC
>CAXUJE010000448.1:0-4595 GCA_964251035.1 uncultured Acetobacteraceae bacterium | reverse complement strand
GCCTGGCTCTCCCGCGCGGTGGCCGATGCCTACAAGCAAATCCGCGCCGCGCGGGCAACATGAAGGAGCAAGCACGATGACCGATGATCCCAGGAAGAACGTGCCCGCCGCCCAGCCGGGGACGGGCTTGGCCAAGGCCGGCGCTGGCAAGAAGGGGGGCGCCTTCCTGGCCGCGGTGCGTGCGTCCAAGGCTGTGGCGCCCGCGGGTGCGGTGCGGACGGGCGGCGCTGACCCGGCGCTGATCGCCGCCGCCCTGGCGCCCAAGGAGCGGCGGCCCCGGCTGGTGTTCGCCATCGACGCCACCGCCTCGCGCGAGCCGGCCTGGCAGGCGGCCAGGAGCACGACGGATGCCCTGTTCGACGCGCTGCCCGGGCAACTCGACGTGGCGTTGGCGGTTCACGGCGGCTCGGAGCTGCACACCTTTACCGCGTTCACGTCCCAGCCCGCCCAACTGCGCGACACGGCCGCCAGAATCGCGTGCCGGGCAGGAGGCACGCAGCTCGTGGAGGTGCTGGCCCGCAGCCGGGACGCCGGCGACGTGCGGGTGGTGGTGTACATCGGCGATGTGTTCGAGGAAAACGCGGACGAGGCAGCGGCGGTCGCGGACACGCTGCGGCTACGCGGGTGCCGCGTCGTCATTCTGCACGACCGCGGACAGGTGCCGGCCTATGATCCGAGCGTTGAGGTGTTCCAGGACATCGCCCGGCGGACGGGCGGCGCCGTGCTGCCCTTCGATGCGCGGTCCAAGGGCAAGCTGCGCGAGATTTTGGAGGCAGTGGCGACGCTGGCCGTGGGTGGTGTCAAGCTGCTCCAGGAGCGGCGCAAGGTGCTGCCAAGCGCGGCGCTGCTGCTGCAACACCTGTCCGGCAAGGGCGATGTAACCGCATGACGGTATAATGGTGCAACAACATCCCAATACAGTGCCATCTCACGGGGGGAGATGGTGCGTTTCCCGCCCCGCCCGGCAACGATCCGACCTCTCCAGACTACGGCGAGGGAGGGCTGTCATTAAATCATAGACTTCTATGAAAACCCTGCCCCGACCACGCATGTGGCTGGCAATCTCATTGACCTGTTGCTGTGTCTCGCCTCGGGAGTCCCAAAGCAAACAAACTAACGTCTGACAAACTAACTAACAAACTTATTATGGTCTGCGTAGCCGTAGGAGGATCGCGTGCCCGCACCCGTCCAAGTCAGTCCCGAGCAAGTGGTGCAAGCAGCGGCAGCCCTCGTCGCTCAAGGCAAGGCTACAAACGGCTGGTCACTGCGCGGCGTGATCGGCAAGGGCAAGCCCGAGCGGCTGCTTGCCGTCTGGCAAGGGCAGCAGGAAAGCGGGCAGCCCACCCCGGCCGCCGCCGAGCCGGAAGTGCCGGTATTGCCGCCGGCCATAGCCGACCACCTGGCCGAAGCCGTCGAGCGTGTGGCGGCGGACCTGCGGGGCCTGGTGGGCCAGGCATGGAGCCGGGCGGCTGACCTCGCCGCGCGCCGGGTGCAGGAGGAGGTGGAGGAGGCACGCGCCCGTGTCGTCGCCTTGGAGGACGAGGTTGCCGAGGCAGCCCGCGTGCTGGACGAAACAGATCAGGCTGCCGCTGCCCTGGCTGATGAGCGCGATGGCGCCCGGGAGGAGGCCGACGCTGCCCGCCGGGCCACCGCTGCCGCCGAGCAGACTGCCCGGGAACGGGCCGCAGCCGACGCCGCCCGGCTGGCCGATGCGGAGCGGCTGGTGGGCGAGCTGCGGCACCAAGTCGATCTGGCGGAGGCCCGTGCCCGCGAGGCCAGCGCCAGCGCCGCCAAAGCTCAGCAGGACGCCGCCGCCGCCGGTGTCCAGGCCGAAGCCGCGACTGCGGTTGCCGGCGAGGCCCGGCAAGAGCGTGACGCCGCCCGTGCCGAGGCCGCCGCCGCCCGGGAGCTGGCTGCCGCTGCACGTGAGGCCCTGGCCCGGGCAGAAGCCACAGCCGTCGCGTCGGCAGAGCGTGCCCAAATTGCCGACGAGCGTGCCCGCGCCGCGGATGACCGGCTGGCCGCCGCGATGTCGGCCGTGGCGGCGCAGGTGTCCCGGGGCGGTCAGGACGAGCCTGCCCCGGCGCCGGTAGGCCGCGGCGGGAAGGGCAAAGTCCCAAGCGCCTGACGGTCCCTGCCATGCGGGCGACCGCGCTATGGTCGCCTCTCCAATCCTGGGGCGGCAGTTGGGGGCAGCGCCGGGGCGGGAAGCTGCCCGACGGTCTCCTGCTGCGGTCCCGGCAAGGAACGGCGGCGCAGCGCCCCGGCGATCCTGGGCGGATCATGCCGAGCCGTCCACGCCCACCGGCCCATGAACAAGCCTGCCACGATGGCCAGCAGCTCGGGCGCACCGAAGTGCATGGTGGTTTTGGTGGCCGCGACGAGCATGAAGTCAACCATGTTGAAGCCTCCTTGCTGCGACCACCGGCGTCTGCGGTGGTTCCCGCCGCAAGCGTCTCGTCACGACGTGCAAGGAGCCCGAAAATCTGCCCTGGCGCTGTCCAGCAACGACGGGTGCTCCATCGCCTGGATTGACGTTATGTGGACAGTCAAGCAGCGGCGGCTGTTCGCCGCAGCGGGAGCGGGGTAGCGCGCATGAAGCTGGATGATTGTGGGCGTCTACACCTAGCGGTTGCAGACCAAAGCGGTTTAGACGGGAGGTGGTGCTTTACCGTACTGCCGCGAACAGTTTTCAGCCTCTTGGAGCGTCCACTTGATCAACCATCACAAGGTATCTGTCGTGCAGCTGGCCTACAGCGCAGAACGGATCCCGCGGCAGACCGTGGCCGAGATCTCCGGCGACACCGCTGACGACATCATGCTCACCGATGACGCCAACGGCGACAACACGGTGGCGGTGGCGCGCAGCCTCGGCCTGCACACTCCACAGCATCACCGGAACCGCGGTTACGGCGGCAACCAGATGACCTGCAGCCGGGCGGTGCTCGACCGCAGCATTAATGTCGTCATGCTCCACCCGGAGTACTGGTACACGCACCGGCTGGTCACGGGCATGGTGTCGATGGTCGCTTCCGACCAGTTCAGGCGGTTCGTCGCTCGCGTGGTCCGTCCCGCTGCGGCGCTGCTCGGCGAGGACCTCGCGTCGTGAGCGGGTCCGACACGGACAACAGACGCCGCGTTCAGTTTCCGACCTCGGAGAGGTCGGGAAGCGAGGCGGCAGGACGTGTCCGAACCGGCTCGTCCCGCGGATTCTTGGTGCTGACGCGTGCCGATGCCTGGTCCGTCCGGCGCGTACTGGCCGTGCTGTTCGCTGCCATCGCCTTGCCGACCTGCACCATGCTCGCACTTCTGACGCCCTTAGGGCAGGTCGCGGACGAGCCGGCGCACGTGCTGCGCGTCGGCAGCCTGCTGCACGGGCAGTGGATCGGCCGGCGCGGGCTTTATACGGAGAACGGAAAAACCTGGCTGCAGGCCGGGCTGGACGTGGACGGGGCGCTGCTCGACGTGCAGGACAGCCCGTTCCGGCCGAAGTTCACGGCGGAACGGCTGGCGGAGGTCATGAGACAGCGCTGGGCCGGGTCGCGGTCCTTCCACCCCGTGCCGAATGTCGCAATCTACATGCCGGCGTTCTACGTGCCGGCGGCGGTCGGCATGGGCGTTGCCAAGCTCGAGGGTGCCGGGCCGTTCGCCGCGACCTATGCGGCCCGGCTCGCCAACGTCGCCTGCTTCGTCGGGCTGGGCCTGGCGGCGCTGCTGCTGGCGCGACGGGGGCACGCGCTGTTGTTCTGCACGCTGACGCTGCCCATGACCGTGAGCCTCGCGGGATCGGTCAGCCAGGACGGCCTGCTCATCGTGTCGAGCGCGCTCGCGGCGGCGCTGCTGACCCGCTCGGACGTTCCCACGACGGCCCGGCCCGTGTTGCCACGCGCCGCCGCCTTCTGGGTGGCGGGGCTGCTGCTCGCGGCCATCGCCGCGGCCAAGCCGCCCTATGCGCCGCTGCTCGCGTTGCTGCTGCTGCCTTTGCCGCCGGTGCGGGACTGGGGGCGCCTGCGCCGGCCGCTGCTGCTGCGCGCCGCCGCGATCACAGCACTTCTGCTGCCCGGCCTGCTCTGGGGCTGGCTCGCCGTCTCGACCGTCGCGACGCCGTTCACCAAGCCGCCGTACGAGCCTGGTCCGCTTTGGACAGGCCCCCGCCCTGCCCTTTTCGACGAAACGGACGCGGCGGCGCAGCTTGGCATCCTACTGGCGGACCCGCTGCGCTTCCTGAGCATCCCTTGGGACACCATCTTTCACGATGCCGCGCTGTTGCCCAGCGCGGTCGGCGTGCTGGGTTGGCTGAACGTGGTGCTGCCCGACGCGCTTTACGCCCTGTGGTACGCAACCGTGCCCGCGGCGATGCTGTGCGATCTCATGGTCCGGCGGACCGGAGACGGGCAGGGGAGCCTAGCAGGCTTGGCGCTGGGCATCGCCGCCGCTGCGGCCTGCGTGCTCGGCATCTATCTGTCGCAATACTTGTCCTGGACCCTGGTGGGCAACCCGACCGTTCAAGGGATACCAGGTCGTTATCTGCTTCCAATCCGGGGCAGAAGGCCCATCTCTGCGAAAACGTACGTTAGCGTCTTGCACGCAATGTT
>CAXUJE010000447.1:0-4615 GCA_964251035.1 uncultured Acetobacteraceae bacterium | reverse complement strand
CAGCATGCCAAGCGCCAGCACCGCCTCCGCCGCGCCCACCGCGTCCGCCGCGCGGCGCAGCGCAGTCGCCGAAGCCTCGTTCGCCGCCAGCATCTGCCGGCGGGACACGGCGTCGCCGAGCAGGTTCATCACGAGCAGGATCGCGCAGCACAGCGTGCCGAGCACGGCGAAGCCCCAATGCTGCAAGCTCAGCGCCAGCAGCAAGACCGGCGCCCCCATGATGTCGAACGGCGCGGTGCAGGCCGGGGTGGCGATGAAGCCGCGCAGCGTCTCTAGGTCGGCCAGCGCCTCCGACCCGGCGCCGGGGCCCCCCCCCCCCCCCCGCCCCCCGCGCCGCCCCCCCCGCGCCCGCCCGCGGCCACGGCGCGCAGCAGCGGCAAAGACAGGCGGCGCGTCACCTTGCCGGCCAACGCCTCCAGCGCCAGGGCGCGCAGCGAGTCCAATACGGTGAACACCAGGAGGCACAGCGCCAGGCCCATGACCAGCATGCCGAGCGTGCCGGTGTCCCGGGTGGCGAGCACCCGGTTGAACACCTGCATGTTGAACAGCGGCACCGCGAGCGCCCCGATGTTGCACAGGAGGCTGAGCGCCGCGACGGCCAGCACCCCGCGGATGGCGAGGCGCCGGGTCAGCGCGGCGGCAAGCCGCCCGCCGGTGTCGGGGGGATTGGCCATGGGTTCAGGCCGGCATGACGTGGACCAGCGCCCACGCCGACAGGACCAATGCCGCCGTGGAAAGCGCCGCCAGGCCGCCCAGCGCCCAGCGCGGCTGCGCCGTCCCCGTCCGCTGCGCCGCGAGGGCCGCCATTCCTTGTTCCAGGCGGGTGACGAACAGCTCAAGGGTGGTGACGCTTTCCGCGAGCGCAGCCTGCGTCGCGGCGATGTCCGTGAGCGACGGCACCGCCGCGTCGGACTGCGCCCCTGCCTGCGGCGCGGCCAGCAGCGCCGCCTGGACGTTGCGGTGCAGCACGCGCTGCGAGCCGATCAGCATCTCCATGCCGCGGCTGAGCTGCACCAGCCGCTCGGCCACGCCGTCCTCCGCCGGCACGCTGCCGAGCGGCACCGCGGCGCCGTCGGCGGTGCGGGCGAACACCCGCAGTTCGGCGAGCCGCGGCCGCAGCCGCTCCGGCGTCTTCAGCGTGAAGGCGTGGCGGCCCTCGCCGATGCCGCTGCGCGCCAGGTCTGGGCGCAGCCCGTCCGCCACCGCCTCCGCCACCACCTGTGCGCCGAGGCGCAGCTCGACCTTCAGCGGCTCGGCTTGCCCGGGCGTCCAGGCCCAGCCCAGAGCGGCGGTCACGGTGAGCGCCTCGACGTAGCCTGTGACGGCGGGGCGTGGCGCCTCGGTCAGCGTGGCGCTCACGCCGCGCGGTCCTGAACGGCGGAGAGGGCCGGCCGGACGCGCCCGGCCTCCGTTTCGTCCAGCATCTTGTGGGCGACGCCGTTCTCATCGAGGAACAGCCGCATCTCCCGGTAGCGCTGGTAGTACGCGCGGTTGAACCGCTCGAACAGCCCCTGGTCCCAATAGTCCTCCAACCGGAAGGGACGGCCAGAGAACACGTCGAAGCTCGGGATTTGCAGCGTTTCCGCGAACTCCGCCGTGCGGCTGTCATAGGTGAAGTACACCGACGGCACCCGGTTCGCGAGGCCCAGCAGGTTGCCGTGCAGCCGGTAGCCCAGCACCAAGTCCTTGGCCCGCAGCTTCTGCTCGAACTCGGCGACGGAATCCGCATAGAACAGGTTGGTGTCATACAGCCGCTCCAGCGGGTCATCCTCGCCGCGCAGCCAGTTCTCCTCCCGCAGCTTGGCGATGTTGAGCGCCCGCTGCTCCGGGTTGCCCCACAGGATGTTCTTCTCCTCGACCTCGCCCTGCGCCAGCACGTCCAGGTTGAAGCGCCGCGACAGGTCCAGGATGGTGTCGCGCTGCAAATCGAGGTAGCGAGGCAGGTCCTGGGCGTAGCTCGGGTCCACCTCGCGCCGAAGCGTATACGCCACCTCCCGCACGCGCTCCAGCGGCGGCAGGTCGATGCGCAGGTTGGGGTCGTTGTTGCGGAACACCGTGGGGCAGCCGATGATCCGGGCGTTGCGGATGCCCTGGGACCACAGCACGTCCGCGGTGTAGGCGCCGCGCACGCCGAGCGAGACGGAGCGCTCGGCGATGATCGCCAGCACCCGGCGCGTGCCCTCGCTCAACACCAGAGGTCCCTTGGACGGGGCCTGCGCGCCGATGCCGAAGGCGATGATCGGCAGGCGCAGCTTCTCCAGGACCGCCGGCGCGTTCTCCCAGTCCATGGCCGAATGCAGGTAGTTGGAGCCGCGCAGGAAGACGTAGTCGTACTCGGCGTTGTATCGCTCGATCTCCCGCTCGGTCGGGTTGCGGATGTTGATCCCGAACAGGTCGGAGTAGCGCAGCAGCTTCAGCGAGCTGTCGTACACGAAGGCGTCGCCGATGTTGTGGTAGTGGTCCGGCGCCTTGTCGAAGCTCATGCTGGCGTACCAACGGACGCAGTCGCGGTCGTACACCTCGCCAGACGGGCTGATGACCAGGATCTTCTTCATGGCGCTCATCCTTTTCGTTGCTACGCCGCCGCCCTTTGCCTCGGGCGCGGGCGGCTTGCGGGGGCGGCCTTTGCCGCCCGTATCTCGCGGTAAACCTCCAAGTGCAGGCGGGCGAACTCGGCAAGGTCGATGGGCGCCGGGGCCGCGGCGGCCAGGCGGTCCCACAGGCCCGGCTCTTCCAGCGCGCGGGTGAGCCGGTCGGCCAGGTCCTCCGGGCTGCCCACGCGGAAATGCAGGCCGTTCACGTCGTCCCGCACCTTTTCCGCCATGCCGCCGATGTCGCTGACGATGGGCGGGCGGCGGTGCAGGAAGCTCTCCTGGATCACCACCGGCGAGTTCTCCCACCAGATCGACGGCATCACGACCCAATCCACCCCGGCCATCAGCCCGTGCAGGTCCTCAGGCCGGTAGCTGCCGTGGAAGCGGGCGCGGCGGCCGGCGCGCTCCATCAGTTGCGTGAAGTGCGCGCGGAACGCCTCGGGCTGGAACTCCAGGTTGCCGCCGAACACGTTCAGCGTGGCGCCGCCCCAGACCTCCTCGGGCACGCGCAGCACCGCGTCCAGCAGGACGTGCAGGCCCTTGAACTCCGTCACCTGGCCGAAGAAGCCGAAGCGGTCGCGCCGCCCGCCCGGCGGCAGCGCCCGCGGCGGGCGGGGGCTTCCGTCCAGCCCGTTCTCGATCACCCGGAACCGCTCCGCCGGCAAGCCCCAGGCGCGGTAGCGGTCCACCAGGAACCGGCTCGGCGAGACGAAGGCATCGGCCAGCAGCAGGTGGTTCTTGATGTGCTGCTCGCGCCCGAACAGCGCCGCTGGGCTGTGCTGCGGGAAGCAGGCGGTGCAGGCGGCGGGCGAGGCTTCATAGCAGAGCGTGCGACGCTGGGTCTTCACCATCTGGCCATGGTTCGGGCAGATCGGCAGGTACTCGTGGAACGTCAGCACGATGCGCGCCGCCGGAAGCTGCCGCCGCACCGCGGCGATGGCCTCGACGCCGAGGCCGATCACGTGGTGGAAATGCACCACGTCCGGGCGGATTTGCCCGAGGTAGGCGGCGAAGGCGCCGTCGAGGTCAGCGAGGCCGCCGTTCGACAGCCAGAACTCGTCCCAGGCGTCGGCGTGCAGGAACGCCTCCCGCTCGCCCTGGCGCAGGCTCATCAGCGGCGTCGCGGCGTGGCGGCGCATGGGCGGCGCGGCGCGGGCCAGGTAGAACGCCTCGTCGGTCCCGGTCGCCTGGATGGCGCGGAACAGGGCGTGGGACGCGACCTCCGCGCCGCCGATGGAAAAGGCCGGGTGTCCGTGGGAGATGACCAGGACGCGCACCGGCCTACTCCCGCCCTGCCAAGGTTACTGCGGGGGATGCAGCCGGGCGCCAGGCTTCCCGCAGCATCCACTTGTCCACGATGCGCCCGGCTTGGCCCTGGATTTCGGCCCCGTCCTCCGGCGCGCAGACCTGCACGGACGGCACCCACGCCCCGGCCAGCCCGGTCTTGCGCAGTCGTAGGAAGAAATCCGCTTCCCGCCCGGCATCCGTCGAGAGCACGCCCGCGCCGTCCAGCGCCGCGAGCGCCGGGCGGCGGAGCGCGCAGCATTCCAGCGTGCCGCTAACCGCCGGAACCGGCGTCTGGCTCGCCACCGGCCCGGCCGGCATCCCCGGCACCTGCGCCTGCGGCGGCGCATCGGGCGCGATGTCCTGGAACTCCAGCTCGGCCGAGCCGGCGTAGCGGACCGACCAATCCTCGTACAGCCGCGGCGGGCAGGCGACGGCCGCGCCGTCCCGCCCCGCGGGGGCCCGGTACAGCGCCGGCCGCCAGCCCGGCGTCCGGCCGGACGCGCCGGGTCCCGCCAGCAGGAACACCGTCGCCGCCGTGCCCTGCGCGGCCTCCCGCAGCGCCGCCGCCGGGCTGGCCGTGCCCGTGCTGCCGCGGGCGTTCCTGTCCGGCTTTTTGCAGGACCCATTGGGCGATGCGGAGCAGGTGGTGCTGGTCTGCGGCCCGGAATGGGACGAGGCCGCCCTGGACGCGCTGCGCGCCCTGGTGCGGTTCTATGGCCTGCCGGCGACCGTCC
>CAXUJE010000446.1:0-4626 GCA_964251035.1 uncultured Acetobacteraceae bacterium | reverse complement strand
CCGGCCGCTGCCCCCGGCGCGGCGGCGGCCCGCCGGCAGGGCGCCCGACCCGCCGGCCAGCGCGGGGGACACCGCGACTCTGGCCCATGAGCGCCGGATGCCCGGCACGCTCGCCAGCATCGCCGACGCGGTCGCCGGCGCCGGGCTGGACGGGCCGACCCTGGTGCTGATCGGCACGGTTGTGGCCATGGCGGATGTCGCGGCAGCGGCGGTTGAGGACGGCCTTGCGGCCTGACCCGGCGGCAACGCCCGAGGAGCATCGCTTCGCCACCTACGTCCGCACCCTGGGCCGCGGCCCCGGACGGTCGCGCGCCCTGACGCGGGAGGAGGCGCGGGACGCCCTGTCCATGGTGCTGGGAGGCGAGGCCGACCCGCACCAGGTCGGCGCGTTCCTGATGCTGCTGCGCTACCGGGGCGAGGACGCGGAGGAGATGGCCGGGCTGGTGGACGCTGCCCGGGCGCACATCGGGGTAGGCCTATCGACGGGCGCGGCTGGGGTGGACCTGGACTGGCCGTCATACGGCGCCGGGCGGACGCGCGGGGCGCCTTGGTTCCTGCTGGCCGCCCTGGCGCTGGCCCGCGCCGGGCACCGGGTCCTGATGCACGGGACCAACGAGTTCTCACGCGGCACCTCGGTTCCGGACGGCTTGCAGGCGCTCGGATTGCGCCCGGCCCGCGACCGTGCGGAGGCCGCGGCGCAGCTTGGCCAAACGGGGTTCGCCTACCTGCCGCTCCAAGCGTTCAGCCCGGAACTCAAGGCGTTGCTGGATTTGCGGCGCATGCTCGGCCTGCGCTCGCCGATCAACACGGCAGCGCGGCTGCTCAACCCGTTCGATGCCCGGGCCGGCGTGGACGGGGTGTTCCATCCCGCCTACATCGCGCTGCACCTCGCCCCCGCGCCCCGGCGGGGCCGCCGCCGCCGCGGGGGCGCCACGGGCGGCGGCGGCGAGGCCGAGCGCACCCCGGCCAAGGCCGTGGCCGCGCATTGGTTCGACCGCGCGCAGGGCCAGGGTGAGGCAACCCTGCCGCCGCTGCCTGATGCTGGCGGCGATGCCGGTTTCGTCGAGGTCTGGCACGGCGCAGACGGCCTGGGCGCCACCACCGCCATCGCCACGGTGGCGCTGGGCTTGGTCGCCCTGGGCACGGAGCCCGAGCAGGCTGACGGGCAGGCCGCCGAGGTTTGGCGCGGTCGCCATGGCTGACTGGATTTGTCCCTGCGCCGGAGGCATGGTTGACCGCAGGAATGGCGGAGGCGGCACACATGGCTGAGCACGACAGGATGAATGTGGCGCTGCTGGCGGCCATCGCCAACAGCACGGAACCCATGGTGCTCAGCGACGCGCGGCTGCCCGACTTGCCGATGGTCGCCGTGAACTCGGCGTTCGAGGCCCTGTCGGGCTATCCCCGCATCGAGTTGGTGGGCCGCAACTGCCGCTTCCTGCAAGGAACCGGCACCGACCCGGCCACCCGTGCCCGCATCGGCCGTTGCCTGCGGGCGGGCGAGGGCTGCATCGAGTGGATCGTGAACTACCGCAAGGACGGCGCCGCGTTCTGGAACCTGCTGTTCATATCGCCCGTGTTCGACGATGACGGCGACCTGCGCTATTTCCTCGGCAACCAGCTCGACATCACCGGGGGCCTCCCGGCATGGCTGGGCGAGGTCACGTTCGGTCGGGCGCATATGTCGCCGGACATCCAGGCCGAGTTCAACGGCCTGTTGCAGGACATCCTGGGCAGCGCCGACCACATGCTCACCAATGCCGGCTCGGCCCTGCAAGGCATCATCGGTTCCGCACGCCGCCTGGCGGAGCTGACCACCCAGCTTGAGCCGGGGGCAAGGCCGTTGCCGCCGGGTTCGCCGCCGCTTCCGCCTAGGGTCGCCGTTCCAGCACGAAATGGACGGGCCGGTCCGGCTGCGTCGTGACGAAGCCGCGCGGCATCACCGCCCCGCGCCCGGCGAAGCTGACCCGGAAGCGCCGCAGCAGCCGCGCCAGCACCAGCACCGCCTCCGTCAGCGCGAACTGCGCGCCGACGCAGATGCGCGGGCCGGCCCCGAACGGCATGTAGCTGTAGCGGTCCGGCGGCACGACGCCCGGCATGAAGCGGTCGGCGTCGAAACGGTCCGGATCGTCCCACAGCTTGCGGTGCCGGTGCAGCACCCAGGGCGAGACGCTGACCACCGTGCCCGCCGCGACCCGGCGTCCGGCAATCACGTCCGACCCCAGCGCCTCCCGCACGATCAGGAACGCCGGCGGGTACAGCCGCAGCGCCTCGTCCACGTGGGCGCGGACCGCGGGCAGCGTACGCAGCGCGTCGGCGGCGCCGTCCTCCGACAGGTCGGCGGCGGCGGCCTCGGCGGCCAGGCGCTCCTGCTGGTCCGGCAGGCGGGCGGCGACGTAGCAGGCCCAGAACAGCGTGACAGCCGTGGTCTCGTGCCCGGCCAGGATCATCGTCGCGACCTCGTCCCGCAGCTGCGCGCGGCCGAAGCCGGCGCCGGTCGCAGGGTCGCGGGCGGCGGACAGCATGTCCAGCAGGTCGCGCGGCCCGCCTTCCGCCGGCGCCTGCTCGGCGCGGGCGTCGATCAGCCGGTCGATGAAGCGCAGCCACTGCGCCCGGAACGCGCCGCGGCCAAGGTCGAGCGGGGATGGGATGGAAATCGGCAGCAGCAGGTCGAGCGCGCCCGGTTGAGCGAAGCGCCGGGCGTATTCCATGATCAGCGCCCGCAGCTCGGCGCCGAACCCGGCCATCTCCAGCGAGAACATCGACTGCCCGGCAATGTGCAGCGCCAGGTGCTGCAGATGCGGCATCAGCACGAGCGGCTGGCCGGTCAAACGGTCCAGCTCGGCCTCGGTATGCCGGGAGGCCACGACGACGTGGCGGGACAGCACGGGCATGGTGCGCGGCGACATGGCGGGCGCGATGGTGCGGCGCTGATGCCGCCAAGCCGCGCCCTCCGCCAGGAACAGGCCGCGGCCCAGCAATGGCTGCAAGACGCGCCGGGCGCCGATGTTGCGGCCGTAGTTCTCGTGGTTCGCCACCAGCACGTGGCGAATCGCGTCGGGCGAGTTCAACATCAATTGCTCGCGGCCCAGGAAGCGCCCGCCGAGCACGTCTTGCTCGTAGGCAGGGCGGCCCCACAGCTCCAGCGGGTTGCGCCGCAGGACGAGGAACGCCTCGACCTGAGAACGCTCCCGCGTCGGCATGGGGGGGCGGGGCAGGATGGCGGTGGTCACGGCGGCCGGTCGGGGTGCGTCGAGCATAGCCTTGATATGGGACGTCCCGCTGATCGGACCAGCACTGGAATTTGCTCGCCCCTTCCTTGTTCGCCGTGCATTGACGCGAGTGCAATGAAGCCGGATGGTCGGGCAGCACGGAGACAGCGATGCTTGATGGACCCAACACCCTGGCCTGCGCCGACCTGCGCCGGATCGGCGCGCATCCGGACCATTGGTACCCCCTGGCGTGGTCGCGCGAGGTGAAGCGCGGCCAGGCGCTCGGCGCCCGATTCGCCGGCGAGCCGATCGTGCTGGTGCGGAGCAAGGAGGGCGGCGTGTTCGCGCTGGAGGACCGTTGCGCCCACCGCCAGGTGCCGCTGCACAAAGGGGTCGTGGACGGCGAGGCGATCCGCTGCTGCTATCATGGCTGGACCTATGACCGGACCGGCCGCTGCATCGACGTGCCCTATCTCGGCAAGGGCCACCTGCCGAACGGCGTGCGCGCCTACCCGTGCCGGGAAGCGCAGGGTCTGATCTTCGTCTTCCCGGGCGACGCCGACCTGGCCGGGTCGCGTCCGTTCCCCGCCCTCGGCTCCGTCGCCGATCCCGCCTACAAGACCCGTCGCTTCGGCAAGCCCATTGGCTGCCACTACACGTTCATGCACGAGAACCTCATGGACATGAACCACCAGTTCCTGCACCGCGCGCAGATGGGCCAGATCCGCCCGCGCTTCCTCGGACGCCGGATGGGCGAGGGCTGGCTGGAGATCGACTACACCTTCGCCCGCACCGGTGGCGGGCAGTCGCTGGGCGAGCGCGTGATCTTCGGAGCCAAGCGGGTCGGCGGCTGGGAGAACAACCGCGACAAGATGACGATCCGGACCGAGTATCCCTATCAGACGCTGAAGATCTGGGCCGGGGACGACATCCCGGTGATGGACCTGTGGATCGTCTATGTGCCGCTCGATGCCGAGCAGCGCACCAACCGCACCTTCGGCCTGCTCTCGGTGCGCCGCCCGCGCATTCCCGGCCTGATCGAGGCGGCCTGGCCGTTCCTGGTATTCTTCACCGAGCGTATCTTCGCCGAGGACCGCGCCATTGTGGAGATGGAGCAGGCCGCGCATGACCGGCAGGGCTGCGACCTGAACCAGGAGGTGTTCCCGGCGATCCAGGACCTGCGCGGGCTGCTGGCGGCGTGCGGGGCGGCGCCGGTCACTTGATGGAGACCTGACGCTTGGCGCCGCTCACTCGCAGTTCACCGGCCCCGAATCACTTTGGCGGCGGTGGCAAGACCTGCTCGTTGTTCGGCGGAGCAACCTCGGCCACGTTCAGCGTCATCGACACCAAACCGTAGTAGCCTAGAGCAAAATTCGTGAAGGTTTGGAGGACCGACGCGGGCTGACGAGCGTTG
>CAXUJE010000445.1:0-4630 GCA_964251035.1 uncultured Acetobacteraceae bacterium | reverse complement strand
TGGCTGTAGACCACCAGAACCGCGAAGGCGATGCGCAGCAGGTCGAAGTTGTTGTGCGACGGATCGAAGCGGGTCGCGAAGGTCGGCGCCGGCTGCTCCCGCGATATCGTTGCAACACCGTCGTCCAATGCCAAACTCCCGCCGGGCGCCGCCCCACTCGTCCCGCGCCCCTTACAGCGAACCGGGCGGAATGGCGACCCAGCGGCTGATGGGCGCCAGTCTTTTTGGCGCCGGAGCACTAGCCGCCACAGTCAAAGCGTTATAGCCCAATCCGCTCACGGAGATCGGGATGATGCAGGACATCGACACCTATTGGCAGGATGGCCTTCCGAACATCGAAGGCTGGGTCAACGAACGGTGGCTGCCGTTCCTCAAGCTGATCGACCAGGTGCAGAACGGCCTCGGCATCACGGGGCACGTCGCTGAGATCGGGGTGTTCCACGGCAAGCTGCTGCTCGCGCTGGCCCACCTGATGCAGCCGGGCAGCAAGGTGACGGCCATCGACGTGTTCGACGACCAGCTCAGGAACATCGACGGCGCCGGGGTCGGCAGCCTCGAACGGCTGCAGGCGAACATCCAGGCATACGGGCCGGATCACGAGGTCAGCTACGCCTTCATCAAGAACGACAGCACGGCGCTGAACTGCGCGGACAAGGCCGATCTCGTCCGGGATCGCGGCCCGTTCCGCCTGTTCTCAGTGGACGGCTGCCACACCGCGGAGCACACGCTGAGCGACCTGATGACGGCGCAGGACTGCCTGGCGCCCGGCGGCGTCGTGCTGCTCGACGACATGTTCCAGCCGCATTGGCCCGGCGTGACGGAGGCAGTGGCGCTGTTCCACGGACGCTACGTGCCCCGCATCAAGCCGTTCCTGTACTGCGCCCATAAGATGTTCTTCGCGGGCCACGGCTGGCACGCCGACTTCCTGCGGGCCTGCACCGACCGCTTCGGCGGGCAGGCCGACGCCAAGATGACCCAGATGTTCGGCCATCCCGTGCTGTCCATCTTCCCCTAGCTCCTGGGGGTGATGCAGATCACCGCGCGGCGGGAGCGTTCAACGCCTCCACGGCCCCACGGCGCAGCGTGACCCGGCCATCGGCGGCGACGGTGATCTCGCAGGCGGGGACCACGGCCTCGTGGAGGTTGAGCTGGAAGTAGAAGCCGACCATGATCACCGCGGACCGGCCGCCATCGGTCAGCGCGCGGACGCTGCCGATCCTGGCGCCTTGAGGGTCATGGAGCCAGCGGCCGACCGCGTCTTCGGTGGCGCATCCGAAGGGCGCGGCGCCGGGCAGGGCCTGGGCGATTGCCCCCGGGCCGGCCGAAGCGGTCAGGAGCGCCAGGGCGCCGAGGAAACGAGCTATCATGGGTTGACCTCCGTCATGGGTTGATTTCCGTCCAGGGCAAGGCGCCGGTCAGCGAGGCACATCGCCATGCGACCGAATGGTATTTGGATACCGGACGGTATGACACTAGATACCAATTGGTTTCTCGAATGCAAGTGGTATCTTACGGTATCAGGAACCGAAGCACGGGGGTGGACGGCATGGCGCGACTGACGCGGGAGGAGAGCCGGGAGCGCACGCGCGAGCGCCTGCTCGAAGCGGCGCGGGAGGCCGTGGCCCGGAACGGCTACGACGGCACCAGCGTCGCCGACATCGCCGAGGCCGCCGGCTTTTCCAAAGGCGCGTTCTTCTCAAATTTCGAGAGCAAGGAGGCGCTGCTGCTCGAACTCCTGCGCCGGCACAAGGAGCAGGACATCGCGACCCTCGGGCGCATCCTCGACGGGGCCGGGCAGGGCGAGGCCGGGTCAGCCCTTGACCGCTACTTCAACGACCGGGTCGGCGACGCCGTTTGGGCCAGGCTTGATATCGAGCTGCAGTTGCACGCCGCCCGCAACCCGGCTTTCGCCGCCGACTACGACGCGCTACAGAACCGGACCCGGAGCCGTCTCGCCCACCTGATCGCCGCCCTGTTCGGAAAAGCAGGCAAACGGGCGCCCGCTCCCCCCGACGACCTGGCCGACCTATTCGTGGCGCTGGTCCACGGCCTCGTGCTGCAGCGGGCGCGCGACCCTGGGGCGCCGGTCAAGCTCGTGTTCGAGAGCCTGATGGCAATGGCCGAGCCGGCCTGAGAAGCCGGTCCGGCTACTCCTGCCCGGCGTGGTCCCCGGCGTCCTCCCGCAAACGGCGAAAGCTGCGGCGGCTGAACGGCAGCATGCCGAGATAGATCAGCCCGGCGCCCGCCAGCGCCGCCCAGGGGTCCGCCACCAGCACCGCCGCGAACGTGCCGATCCCCAGCAGCAGCGGCAGCACCAGGTCGCGGGGCACCTTGAAGTTCTTGAAGCTCCAGACCGGCAGCGTGCTGACCAGCAGCAGCGCCGTGCCGATCAGCACGGTGGCGCAGAACAGCGGATAATGCGCCAGCGCCTCCAGCCACGGCAGCCGGAGCGAATGCGCCTCCAGTCCCAGGAACAGCGGGAACAGCGCCAGCCCCGCCCCGCACGGCGCCGGCACGCCGGTGAAGAAGTTGTAGGCGTAGGCGTGGGCAATCGGCGGCGGCGTGTCGAGCGCCGCGTTGAACCGGGCAAGACGCAGCGCCATGCACACGGCGAACATCAGGCACGGCGTGAAGCCGAACCCGCCGGCGCCGCGCAACGACCACAAGTACAGCACGAAGGCCGGCGCCACGCCGAAGCCGCAGAAGTCCGCCAGGCTGTCGAACTCCGCGCCGAAACGCGAGGTGGCTTTCAGCAGCCGGGCCAGCCGCCCGTCGATCCCGTCGATGCAGGCCGCCACCACGATGGCGACCGCCGCCGGGCCGAACCGCCCGTCCAGGGCGTAACGCATGCTGGTCAGCCCGGCGCACAAGCCGAGCAGGGTCAGGATGTTCGGGATCATCCGGTTGAACGACGGCCCGGCGTAGCGGGGGCGCTGCCGCGGCCGGAACCGGGTGCGCAGCCGCGCGACGGGGGAGCCGGCCCGGTCGGGCGTCACGACGCGGACAGCTCCGCCAGCACCGTCTCGCCGCCGATGGTCAACTGGCCCTCTTCGACGAGCGGACGCACCCCTTCCGGCAAGTACAGGTCGGTGCGGCTGCCGAAGCGGATGATGCCGAAGCGGCTGCCGCCGAGCACGGCCTGGCCCTCTCGCACCTGGCAGACGATGCGGCGCGCGATCAGCCCGGCAATCTGCACCACCGCCATCTGCCGCCCGTCCGGCAGGCGCAGGGTAAGGGCGTTGCGCTCGTTGTGCTCGCTCGCCTTGTCCATGCTGGCGTTGACGAAGCGGCCAGCGCGGTAGGCGATGCGCGTCACCGTGCCGCTGGCCGGCATGCGGTTGACGTGGACATCAAGGACGGACAGGAAGATCGCCACCCGCCAGCGCGGCGCGTCGCCGAGGCCCAGCTCAGCCGGCGGCACCGCCTGCGTGACGGAGACGACGCGGCCGTCCGCCGGGGCCACCACGGCGCCGACCCGTGTGGGCGGCACGCGCTCCGGGTCGCGGAAGAAGTACAGGCAGAACAGCGTGAACAGCGCGCCGAGCCAGGCCAGCCACGCGCCGACGAAGACGCCGAGCAGCATGGCCACGACGCCGCCCAGGATGAAGGGACGGCCGACCGGGTGCGGCGGCGCCAAGACGGAACGGAAGGATTCAATGGGAGTCATGGCTCACGAAATGGTTATTCCGAATAGGGCGGGCAAGGCCGCAACGCGGCCGGGGCAGGCAAGGCCGCGGCGCGGCCAGGGGCCAGCCTCTTACCGCGCGACGGCGGGCACGGCAAACGCCTGGCCGGGGTAGATCAGCCGGGGATCGCGGATTTGGCCGCGGTTCGCAAGATAGATGACGGTGTAGCGCACCCCCGTGCCGTAGGCCCGGCGCGCGATCCGCCACAGGGTCTGGCCTGGCTGCACCACCACCCGGCCGGAGGCGAGCACAGCCGGTGGGACCGTCGTGTGCCGGAACGGCAGCTCGACCCGGGCCAGCACCTGGCCATCGCTGTCGAGCTGGTCGATGCGCAGCCGGTGCGCGCTCCGCAGCAGCGCGCGCTGCGGCGCCATGGACCAGCGCCCCTGCGCATCCGCCGCCGCATCGCCGGCCGGCGCGTCGTCCACATAGGCCCGCACGGTGGCGCCCGGCGGCGCCTGGCCGGTGAAGCGGGCCGCGCGGCGGTCGTCATAGTCCACGGCGTCCAGCCCCAAACGCGCCATGCCGGGCTGCCGCGCCGGCTTCGGCTCGGACTTCGGGGCCGCGTCGTCCTGCGCCCCGTCCAGCACCTGCGGCGCGCCCACCTGCGGCACCAGCAGCGCCGTCGCCGGGCCGGAGGCGGACGGCGACGCCGGGACGTCGAGCAGCACGGTGCCGGCGCCCTTCACGTCGCGCCCGTCCGCGTTGCGCGCCGAAAGGCTCAGCTCCCGTCCGCCCGGCGCGAGCGCGGTCGCGGACACCAGCACCCACTCGCCGCGCCCGTTGGCCTGGACCCGGCCAAGCGTCGCGTTGTTGTTGACCACGACCACGGTGGCGCCCGGCTCCGCCCGCCCGGCCAGCACGGCGCCGCGCGGGCCGACCCGCACGATGTCGAAGCTGGGCGCGACGGCAGGGCTGGGCGGCGCGTCCGCAGCGGCCTCGGG
>CAXUJE010000444.1:0-4630 GCA_964251035.1 uncultured Acetobacteraceae bacterium | reverse complement strand
GAGAGGCTGGCCGGCGTGATCCGGTCGTTGGCTGCAACACTGGAGCAGGGTGCGAATGCCGCAGTTGAAAGCACTCAGGCGGCCTCACCGACGGCGCAGACGGAACCGGCGCGTCTGGGCGCGGCTGGTCCGGCGTAGCCGACGCGACAAGCAGGATGGATGGCCGGGATGCCGTCATGACGACTTACCGGATTTGCTGAACGCATTGCTCCAGCGCTCACGGTTCCCGTCCCATGTGCCTGACCAGGGCTATGTCGCAGAAGACGCACTGAGGTCGTGCGAACCGCTGAAGGTAGCCGGCGCGGAGGCGTAGCCCGCATGGCTAGTGGCCGTGACCTGTGCCATCACCTGCGCCACATCGGCGGGGTAAAACTCCACCTTCAATGATAGGCGGTAAACAGGCGACGTTGCCGGCGAGGTCCAGGCCGAACAGTGCGCATTTCAGCAGCAGCGGCACGGACGGCCCGGCGCACAGCAGGATACGCGCACTTGGCTCGCGTTTGAGCGGGGAAACTACACGCGAGGTGGGAAGTCCGGCATGGGGGTTCGATCGCGACCTGCAGCAATCCATAGCCAGAAACCATTCACCCCGTAAGCAACTCGATAGTATGCTTCCTTTTCTGCCCGTCGGATCAAATACTCCTCATCGTTTCGCCCGAACACCTCCATAGGCGTACCCCTTGTCGTGCCGGCATCCATCAGCACGAAGTCCGGTAGTACTAGGTCCGCATCGGCGTCGAAACGCAGCGGCTTGGCAAATTCCCTGTCCGCGTCGACCAAGCGATCGGCTACCTGCCGTTCCAAGTCGCTGGCTATCGGAATGAAGTGCTGGCTCACTTCCATCAACGCGCCACCCTCTAACGTCGCCCGGATTACCGGGCGGTCGCGCCATTTGCCGATTTTCACCGACACGATGAACAGGCCCATAACCCGGGCCGGCCCCGGCCGTTGAGGCGGACCGACACTTAGAAGGCGGTTGGCGTACGGGAACCGGTGCTCGAATCCGTCGATCATGCCGGCCGCCGCCGAGAGAAACAGCCCGGCGCCCCCTCCTCCTGCCAACCTGATGTTCCTTCTGCCTTGCACTTCAGGATCGATGCCCGTCACCTCGGCCACCACCACCAGCTTTCGACGCGCTCCGAAACTGCTCGCCTGGTGGCGCAGCCGCGTCCCGCTCGATCGGTTCTCCGCCAAGGCCGTGAAGCCTTCGGCCAGTTCGGTTCGGGCGACCCGGATTTGTTCTGCAGCGGTTTCCAGGCGAACGGCTACAAACCAAGCTGGCCGTTTATCCCGAAAGCCCGGATGCCAACGGTTCAGCCCTGCCGTCTCCCACAGGAGATGAAGCAGGCCCAGTGGCGTCATCGCCCGCTGTCGGGCAGCGCCGGCACGAGCGGCGAAGGCTGGTATCTCGGCTGGCTGCGGAGCAGGACCGTGGAGGGTCAGACTCTGGTCGAGGCGGATGCGGATGCCGCCATCCGCCGTCTCCTCGACTACGCTCCTAACATAGCCGGCAAGGCCGGAGCGGTCGGTGTCCGCAGCATGGAAGGCACAGCTCTCCCGATGCAGCGGCCCCTCGTTGGGCATACGGGCCAGGATAAATCGGTCAGTCGGTAGCCTCCGGATCACGACCCCCAGGGATCGGCCGGTATGCACGCACCCGCATCGCGACCCTTCTGGATGCTGGTGAGCCTGCCGTAGCTTGTCCTGGAACCAAGCGACCAACTGCACGGAAGCATCCTCGGCCGGAATCCGGGCACAGGACTTATCGGGAAAGGTGATCCAGGTGTTGGCCATGAAACTGCCTATAGTGCAAGCTGGGTCGGGACGTCGGCGGTGCGACAAGACATGTATTGAGTCGTCATCGGACCACTTTACATCCGAAAGGCTCTGGACGGCTGCACTGGCGGCGCAGGTACAGCTGGCGCTTCTGGGCGCGGCTGGTCCGGTGTGGCCGGTAGGACGGGAGGCTGGGGCATTGGTGCCGGCACGGCAAGCCGTGCCCGCCTGATCTGCTGCTCCAGCAACCGCAAGGCCTGCTCCATGCGCCGGCCCAGCTCGCGCAGGCTGTCGGCCACTGCGGCGCGAAAGCCCTCGATCGCCTCGCCGTTGCGCCGCAACACCCCGTCCAGCGCCTCGATCCGCGGCTCCAGCACGCGGCGGATCGCCCGGTCCTGCTGCCAGGCGGCGAACTCGGCCCCGTGGTCGCGCCCTTCGGCCTGCTGACGCTGGATGCGCAGGTCGGAGCGGATGAAGCGGTCGTGCATCGCATCCTCTTCGCGCCGCAGCTTGTCCACCAGGTCGATGCCCAGCGACTTGTAAGGCTTGGCCGCCATGTTCCTGGCCGTCCGTGCCCACAGGTCGGCCTCGGTGATCTCGCGCTGGTCGCCAAGCGGGCGGCTCATGCGCTCGGCTTCCCGCTCGGCCCACTCGCCCACCACCGTCCACGCTTGGTGCTCGTGCCGGCTTTCGGCCACGTAGCCCTTGAACGCGGTAATCCCGGCCGAGCCCCGTGGCAGGGCGTTGATGTGCTCGCCTGACGTGATCCCCTGCGCGCTGTCCACCGTGAGGCAGTGCCCGTAACCGAGTAGCAGCCGCCCCGTGTCCCGGTCGCGCAGCCGGCGCCATTGCACGCGCCCGATCCGGCCGTCCTTGTTGCGCAACACCAAGCCGTCCTCGGCCCGGCGCACGACCTCCACCACGTCGCCGTTGGCGCCGATGAATCCATACCGGCCGTCGATGGTGGCGGCCGTTTGCTTGTAGAGCCGGAACCGGTCGCCCGTCGCCACTGGCAGCTCGTACTGCTCGCCTCGGTTGTCGACGGCCGCGTAGACGGCCTCGTCGGCGCCGAGTTCGCCCCGGGCCTTCAGACGCACCCGGATCGCCTTGCTGATCTCCGCCGCGTCGGCGTTGGTCAGCGCCGACATGGTGACGCCCCGCTTGCTGCCTGCCTCGCGCAGCGCGGCGCGGCGTTCGAGGTAGAAGCCCGCGATGCGGCCGACTACTTGGTCGTAGTCGCCGCCAACCATCATGGCCGTGCCGTCCTCGCGCTTGCGGTCGAGCGCCTCCGCCGCACGGCCCTTGCGGAACAGGTCGGCAATCTCGCGCCCGCGTGCGCTTTTCTGCCGCACGGTGGCCAGCAGCTCGGGCAGCGCCCCGGGCGGCAGCACCCGTGCCATGATCTCGACCGCGCTGCTCGCCTCGATGGCCTGGCACTGCTCGCGGTCGCCGAGCGCCCGGATGACACAGCCCGTGTCCCGCCAGAGCTTGAGCAGCTCCAGGAACTGCCGCGGCCCGATCTGCGCCGCCTCGTCCACCACCAGCACCGTGTTGCGGTCCACCACGATGTCGCCCGACCGGACCGCGGCAAGGAAGGGCTGCATCGCCACCGTTCGCTCGATGCCGGCGTCCTGCAAGGCGTCTGCCTGCCGCCACGCCTGGCTCACGCCGATCACCCGGCGCCCATCCGCCTTCCAGGCCGCGACCACCGGCGGCAGCACGCGGCTGGTCTTGCCCACCCCGGCCGCCCCTTCCAGGAACACGAGGCCGCCCCCGGTGCCGAAGGCGCGCACAGCGGCAAGCTGCGCCGGGCCGATCTCCGGGTCCGCCTGGTAGTCGATGCCGGACGCCGCGACCGCGCGCTCCACCGCCGCCTCGGACAGCGCGCCCCCACGGTCCATGGCGGCGGCCTTCGACAGGTCCATCAGCTCGCGCTCGATCCTGACCTGCACGGTGTTGGTGACGCGGGTTCTCATGCGGGCCTGGCCTGGCTCGTCGTCGCGCATGGGCGCGGCCATCTCGCCCACGAGCAGGCGGGCGTGTTCGCCATGGAGCGTGATGCCGCGCTGCTCGACCTCGTGCACCACGGCGTCGATGGCGTCCTCGCGCGACAGCCCGGTGCCCGGCAGCCCGGTGCCGATCAGGCTGCGAGCCGCCCAGGTGCGGATCACGCTGAGGTTCAGCACGGCCGCGGTGGCGAACTCCTCCTCCACGTGGCGGATGGTGAACCGGGCCGCCTGGTCGATCACCTGCTCGCGGGTCAGCGCTGGCGGGGCCTCGCTGGTGATCGCCGTGGTGTGCCGCCAGCCGATGTGTTCGGCCAGCTCGCGCCACAGATCGCGGTCGCCCTTGCCGTCGAACTTCTCCAGCCGGGTGTTCTGCGCCGTGGTGCCCAGCAGGGCGAACTTGCGCTCAGCCGGCAGCGCATCCCAGTCCAGGCCATGGCGCCGGGCGTAGTCCTTGGCCTTGCGCACGGTCGCCTTGTGGCCCTTTGAATACGCCTCGCAGGCGAACTCGGGGATGGCCTCAATGACCGCTGCCGTGTCGCCCTTGTTGTAGCGCACCTCGATGCCGAGCGCCTTCAGCTCGTCGGCAAGCCGGCCCTGGAAGATGGCGCCGAACCTGTGCACCTGTTCCTGCATCTCGGCCGTGTCCAGCGAGCCGACGTGCCCGTCCGCGGTCACGACGAGGTTGAACATGGCGTTGTGGATGTGGGTCTGCGGGTCGCCCGGCACGGGCACGTCCATGACATAGGTTTGCCCGTCCGGCCCGTCCTGCACCGCAAGCGTCGGCCGCGCCGTGAAGTGCATGAACGACGCCCAGCCCACCTCGCCCGGCTCCATTCCGTCTTTGC
>CAXUJE010000443.1:0-4642 GCA_964251035.1 uncultured Acetobacteraceae bacterium | reverse complement strand
ACCGGGCGGTCGTAGAACCGGGCGTACTCGGCGTCGAACGCGGCGCGCAGCCCGGCCACCTCCGCTTCGTCCAGCCGGCCCAGCGGCAGCGCCACCGGGATTTCGTGCCCCTGGCCGACGTAGCGCATAAAGGCGATGCGCGCCTGCCGGGTGGGCGCGCCGAAGCTGCCCAGCGCCACCACGGCCTCTGCTTCCCGCGCCATGTCGGACAACAAGGCGTCCACGGCGGCGGCATCGAACCGGCCCAAACGTTGGTAGAGACTGCGCACGACCTCGTAGCCCACAGGCGCCCGCAGGAAGCCGATGGCGCTGCCGACGCCGGCCCCGCTTGGCACCAGCACGCGGGCGATGCCCACCTTCTCCGCCACCCGGCAGGCATGCACCGGGCCGCCGCCGCCAAAGGCGATCAGCGTGCGCCCGGCGTAGGTCTTGCCGCTCTCGATGGCGTGGACGCGGGCGGCGTTGGCCATGTTCTCGTCCACCATCTCGACGACGCCCAGCGCCGCCATTCCGGCGCCGATGCCGAGCGGCGTGCCCACCGCGGCCAGCAGCGCCGCCTCCGCCGCGTCCGCATGCAGCCGCATCGCGCCGCCGGCGAAGCGCTCGGGGTCGTAGCGGCCGAGCAGGAGGTTCGCGTCCGTCACCGCCGGGCGCTCCCCGCCGCGGCCGTAGCAGGCCGGCCCCGGCTCCGCCCCGGCGCTTTCCGGCCCGACCGCGATGCGGCCCAGCGCGTCCACCTGGGCGATGCTGCCGCCACCGGCGCCGATCTCCACCATCTCGATCACTGGGATGCGCAGCGGCAGGCCCGAGCCGCGCTTGAACCGCCCGACCCGCGCCACCTCGAAGCTGCGGGAGGATTGCGGCTGGCCGTCGTCGATCAGGCACACCTTGGCCGTCGTGCCGCCCATATCGAAGCTCAGCACCCGGCCGAGGCCGCACTGCCGGGCGATGTCGGCGGCGAAGATCGCGCCGCCGGCGGGTCCGCTCTCGACCAGGCGGATCGGGAAGCGGCAGGCGGTGTCGATGGTGGTCAGCCCGCCGCCCGACAGCATCAGGAACACCGGCGCCCGCAGCCCCATGTCCAATAGCCCTGCCTGCAGCCGGGCCAGGTAGCCCGCGATCATCGGCTGCACGTAGGCGTTGGCGGCGGCGGTGCTGAACCGCTCCCATTCCCGCATCTCCGGCGACACCTCGGAGGACAGCGACACCGGGAGGTCCGGAAGCGCGTGGCTCAGGATGTCGCGGACCCGGCGCTCATGCGCCGGGTTGACGAAGCTGTGCAGGAAGCCGACCGCGACGCTTTGCACCGTCTCCCGCCGCAGCACGGGGACCAGGTCCTGCACCGCGGCCTCGTCGAGCGGCAGCAGCACGGCGCCCTTGTTGTCCAGGCGCTCCGGGACGGCCAAGCGCAGATGGCGCGGCACCAGCGGCTCCGGCAGGGTGATGTTGAGGTCGTACTGGTCGTAGCGGCTCTCGTTGCCCAAGGCGAGCACATCGCGAAAACCCTGGGTCGTGACCAGCGCGGTCCGCGCGCCCTTGCGCTCGATGATGGCGTTGGTCGCGAGCGTCGTGCCGTGCACCAGGATGCCGACATCCGCCGGCGCCAGCCCGGCGCCGCGCAGGATGTTCGCCACGCCCTCCAGCACCCCGCGCTCCGGCTCCGCCCCGGTGGTCAGGACCTTGGCCGTGCGCCGCCCGCCGCCGTACTCCAGTGCCAAATCGGTGAAGGTGCCGCCGATGTCAACCGCGAGCCGCGCCTGGGTGGTTGGGTTCTGCATGGCGCCAGGGTGCCGCCCCTTCCGCATCCCGGCAAGCCCGGCCATCATGGCGCGAAGAAGGGGAGGCATCATCCATGACCAAGCACCGCCTGGTTGTCGCGCGGCCCGTGCCGCCGGCCGTGACCGACCGCGCAAGGGACGAGTTCGACGCCGTGCTGTCCGAAGGCACCGACATGCCGCCCGACGCCGTGATCCAGGCGCTCGCCCACCATAAGGCAGAGGCGCTGTTCTTCAGCAGCAACCTCAAGCTCAACGCCGACCTCATCGCCCGCCTGCCGCAATCGGTCCGAGTCGCCGCGACCTGCAGCGTCGGCTTCGACCACATCGACGTGCCGGCGGCCCGCGCACGTGGCCTCATCGTCACCAACACGCCCGAGGTGCTGACCGACTGCACCGCCGACCTCGCCTTCATGCTGCTGCTCTGCGCCTGCCGCCGCGCCTGGGAGCACACGGAGGTCATGCGCGCGGGTTGGCGGCGCAGCTTCGGCATGCGGGAAATGCTGGGCATCCAGGCCAGCGGCAAGACCATCGGCATCATAGGCTTCGGGCGCATCGGCCGGGCGGTGGCGCAGCGCGCCCGCGGCTTCAACATGCGCGTGCTCTACACCGACGTGGCCCGCGCCGCGCCCGAGCTGGAGCACGGCGCGGAGTTCGTGCCCACCTTGCGCGAGCTGCTGCCGCGCAGCCAGATCATCTCGCTCCACGCGCCGGGCGGGGCGGCGACGGACAAGCTGATGAACGCCGAGACCATCGGGATGCTGCCGCGCGGCGCGGTGCTGGTGAACGCCGCCCGCGGCACGCTGGTGGACGAGGACGCGCTGATCGACGCGCTGCAATCCGGCCAGTTGTCCGCCGCCGGCCTCGACGTGTTCCGCAAGGAGCCGGACTTCGACACCCGGCTTGCCGCGCTCCCCAACGTGTTCCTGACCCCGCACATGGGCAGCGCCACGACGGAAACGCGCAACGCCATGGGGTTCCGGGCGCTCGACAACATCGAGGCTGTGCTGGCCGGCAACCCCGCCATCGACCCGCTGTGGAGCTGACTGCCATGACCAAGCCCATCCTGCTCGTGACCCGGCACTTGCCGCCCGCCGTCGAGGCCCGCGCGTCCCGCGACTACGAGGCGCGGCTGAACCCCACCGACGCGCCGGTGACAGGCGCCGACATCCTGGCGCGTGCCGAGGGCGCCAGCGCCGTGCTGTGCTGCCCGGCGGAACGGCTCGACGCCGCCACCATCCGCGCCCTGCCCGGCACCGTCCGGGTGATCGGCACGTTCAGCGTGGGCTTCGACCACATCGACCTCCCCGCCGCCCGGGAGCGCGGCATCGCCGTCGTCAACACCCCGGACGTGCTGAGCGTCGCCACCGCCGAGTGCGCCATGCTGCTGATCCTGGCCGCCGCGCGGCGTGCCGGGGAAGGGGAGCGGCTGGTGCGGTCGGGCGGGTGGAAGGGCTGGGCGCCGACGCAGTTGCTCGGCACCGGCGTGTCCGGCCGCCGCCTCGGCATCTTCGGCATGGGCCGCATCGGGCGCGAGCTGGCGCCCATGGCGCGCGGCTTCGGCATGGCGGTGCATTACCGCGACCAGGTCCGCCTGCCGTCCGAGCTGGAGCAGGGCGCCACGTTCCATGACAACGACGACAGCTTCCTGGCCGTGTGCGACGTGCTGTCCTTGCACGCGCCGGGCGGGGAGGCGACGCGGCACTGGCTGAACGCCGAACGGATCGCCCGCCTGCCGCCCGGCGCCGTGGTGGCCAACGCCGCCCGCGGCACGCTGATCGACGACGACGCCCTGATCGCGGCCTTGCGGTCCGGCCAGGTCGCGGCGGCAGGCCTCGACGTTTACAACAACGAGCCAAACGTGGCGCCGGGGTTGCTGGCGCTGGAAAACGTCGTGCTGCTGCCGCATCTGGGGAGCGCCACGGTGGAGACGCGGGATGCGATGGGGTATCTGGTGCTGGATGGGATTGATGCGGTGCTGGCGGGGAGAGGGGCGGGGAACTTGGTTCAATAAGGGTGAGTTTGGGTTATTAAGTTAGGTTGAAAGTCGGCTTTTATTCGATAGTCTACGTCCGCACTGAACTTGTTCATCGAGAACGCTCAGCGTTATCGATGGGCGAAGCGTCAGCATCAAGATTTTAACATATAGAACGCCTACGGTTGACTTGAGTACAAGCAGTAATCCCTTAAACGGTTTAAGTAGTCAATTGCTACTTCGATACGACCTTGCAATTTAGATATGATTTCGTCCTTGACATTCTCTTGAGACTGCACGTCATCATACAAGTTTCGTAAAACACTGTCCGATGCGTAGCGCATTGCATTGATTTTCTCCGCAGGTAACTGCATGAACTCCGAACGCTTATTCATGCTATCTTGCAGGATAATCTGCTGCGACTTCAGAAGATCAACGCTCCTGTCAAAAGCTGCCTGCAAAGAATGTAGGCTATCATTAGTATTTTCTACGACAAGCTTACATTTCTTCACACTAGGCGGCTTGTACTCCCCTATCCCTAGAGGCACCAGTGTGGCAGGACGACCTTGTTTAATTGCCTCGACGATTGCTGGAATTGTCGGTACCACCACTAAACTGACATAGGACACTATACCAATTGCAGGTACCACTATGAAAACAGCTATTGCGCCCCTTATGCCAGGTGGCAGACTCGAAAATGCGTCGCTCCAAGCCATCCTGACGAATCCATCCTGTGTACAATCATGTGAGCGTTTTATGTCAGCAGTTTCAGGCACAGACTAGGCACTCACCCGCTCCAAAATCCGGCCATTTCGAACGATTTCACAACGTTAATGGTCTAGAGCGGATTGCATAAAGGTTTAGGGGGATCATCCGGGGTCGGCGCGCGTTG
>CAXUJE010000442.1:2603-4666 GCA_964251035.1 uncultured Acetobacteraceae bacterium | reverse complement strand
CGACCACGCCGTCCGGCTCGGTGCGGACCTCGCCGAAGCCGCGGCCGAGGCGCAGCACCACGCCGCCCATGCCGCCGTCGCGCACGATCACGTTGCTGGCCGCCCCCAGCACCTGCACCGGCACGTCCGGCGGCAGCGCCAAAAGGAAGCCAGCGAGGTCGGCAGGACTCGACGGACGCACCAAAGCCTCCGCCGGGCCGCCGACGCGGAACCAGGTGAAGGGTGCCAACGGCGCGTTCGCCTGCACCCGGCCGTGGATCGGCGGCAGACGGTCGGCCAGCGTCGGGGCGTGCACGGCGGGGATCATCCGGCCCGCCGGGTGCTTGCGGCCTGCAGCGCCGCGAGTTCGCCGGGCAAGGCCGCCGCCCATTGTGTGACGGTCCCGGCGCCCAGGCAGATCACGAAGTCGCCGGGCTTGGCGATGGCGTGCACCATCTCGCCCAGGTGTTCCGGCCCCGGCAGCGGCACCACGCTGCGGTGGCCGCGGGCGCGCAGCCCGTCCACCAGCGAGTCGCGGGAGATGCCGGGGATCGGCGTCTCTCCGGCCGCATAAACGTCGGCGACGATCACGGTGCCGGCGTCGTTCATGCAGGTGCAGAACTCGGGGAACAGCGATTGCAGCCGGGTGTAGCGGTGCGGCTGCACGACCGCGAGCACGTCGCGGGCGCCGGCCTGGCGCGCGGCCTTGAGCACGGCGGCGATCTCGACCGGGTGGTGGCCGTAGTCGTCGATCACGGTGATGCCGCCCGATTCGCCGGTCTTGGTGAAGCGCCGCTTCACCCCGCGGAATCCTGCGAAGGCGCTGCGGATCGTCGCCTCGTCCACGCCCATCTCGATGCCGATGGCGACGGCGGCCAGCGCGTTCTGCACGTTGTGCTGGCCGAGCATCGGCAGCCGGAACGGCCCCATGCGCCGGGCGTGGCCGCGCCCGCGCCCGGCCGAGATGACCTCGAACGTGGCGCCCAGCTTGTCCGTCAGCACCCGCTCCGCCCGCACGTCCGCCTGGGGGGAGAACCCGTAGGTGATCACCCGGCGGTCCGACAGGCGCGGGATCATCTGCTGCACGCCGGGATGGTCGATGCACAGCACGGCGAAGCCGTAGAACGGCACGTTGGCGACGAACTGGTCGTATCCCGCCACCATGGCCTCCGCCGTGCCCCAATGGTCCAGGTGCTCCGGGTCCATGTTGGTGACGACGGCGATGACGGCCGGCAGGCGCAGGAAGCTGCCGTCGCTTTCGTCGGCCTCCACCACCATCCACTCGCCCTCGCCGAGCCGGGTGTTGGAGTTGTAGGCGTTGATGATGCCGCCGTTGATGACGGTCGGGTCCATGCGCGCCGCTTCCAGCAGGCAGGCGACGAGGCTCGTGGTCGTCGTCTTGCCGTGCGTGCCGCCGACGGCGATGGCCCATTTCAGGCGCATCAGCTCCGCCAGCATCTCCGCCCGGCGCACCACGGGCACCAGGCGGGCGCGGGCGGCGGCGACCTCCGGGTTGTCGCGCTTCACCGCCGTGCTGACCACCACGACCTGCGCGTTGGCGACGTGGGCCGCGTCGTGCCCGACCGCCACGGGGATGCCGGCGTCGCGCAGCCGGCGCACGTTGGCGTTGTCGCTGAGGTCGCTGCCCTGCACGGCGTAGCCCAGCGTGTGCAGCACCTCGGCGATGCCCGACATGCCGATGCCGCCGATGCCGACGAAGTGGATGGTGCCGATGCCGAGCGGCAGCGCCCTCATGCCCGTGCTCCTTCATGCGGGACGTGCGCCATCTGCTCGACGAGGTCGGCGAGGCGGGCGGCGGCGTCAGGAATGCCGGCGCGGGCAACCGTGCGCGCTTGCTCGATGAGACGCGCGGGCGACGACAAGCGGGCGGCAAGCGCGTCGGCGAGGACCTGCGGCGCCCCCTCGAACTCGGCCTGTTCCAATATGTCGGCGCCGATGGCCCGGGCGTTGGCGCGCTGGTGCCCGTCAATCGAGGCCGGCAGCGGCACCAGCAGCGCCGGGCGGCCGATGACGCCCAGCTCGGCCCCCCTGCTGGCGCCGGCGCGCGCCCCGCCCGCGTCCGC
>CAXUJE010000442.1:0-2593 GCA_964251035.1 uncultured Acetobacteraceae bacterium | reverse complement strand
CAACGGCGGCGGCGTCGCGAGCCCGTCGAGGCGGTCCGGCGTGACCCACATCGTGCGGAGCGCCTCGGGGCCGGTCGTCGCTTCACCGCCGAGCCAGCGGCCCACGAAAGAGGCCACGACGAAATGCGCCGCCGCCAGCCGCGCCGCCACGTTGGGGAAGAAGGCGGACAGCGCGGCCTCGACGCCCTGCGCGGCGTAGGCGTCGCGCACGCGCGGCAGGTCCTCGGGCCGGCACTGCTGCGCGATGCGGAGCCGGGCGCGCAGGGCTTCGGGCAGCAGGGCGACGGCCCCGGGCAGCGCGTCGCTGAACACGCGGGCGCCCTGGCTGCCGCCGATGACCAGCAGGTTGACCAGGCCGTCCGGCGCGGGCGGCGCATAGTCCAGGCCGGCCAAGGCGCGGACCGCCGGGCGCACCGGGTTGCCCGTCACCGCCGTCTCGGCGGTGGGCGGCAGGCGCGTTGGCCCCGCCATGCCGAGCGCCAGCCGGTCCGCGAACCGCGCCAGCGCCCGGTTCGCCCGGCCCAGCACGGCGTTCTGCTCATGCAGCACGACCACGGGACGCCGGCGCAGCAGGCGGCATGCCAGCACGGGCGCCACGCACGGGTAGCCGCCGAAGCCCACGATCGCGATGGCGTCGAGCGTCGAGAGGATGCCGCGCGCCTGCGCCGTGCCGGCCGCCATCGCCAGCGCCGCCTGGCCGGCCCGCAACGCGCCCCGCCCGGCGATCCCGGCGCCGCGCAGCACGAAGGTCTCCCGCCCGGCGAACACCTCGGACTTGAGGCCGCCGCTCCGCGCGTCCGTCATCAGCGCCACGCGGTGGCCGCGGGACAGCAGCTCGGAGGCCAGCGCCTCGGCCGGGAAGAAGTGGCCGCCGGTGCCGCCGGCGGCGATCACGATGGGGCGGACGGGCTGGCCCCTCATGCCGCGGCGCCCCACACCGTCTCGGTCCGGGCGCGACGCCGGGTCAGCGCCAGCAACATGCCGATGCCGAGCGCCACGGCCAGCACGGACGACCCGCCATAGGACACGAAGGGCAGGGTCATGCCCTTGGTCGGGATCAGGTGCAGCGCGCTGCCCATGTTCACGAAGGCCTGCAGGCCGAAGCTGGTCACGAGGCCGCAGGACGCCAGCACGATGAACAGGTCCTGCTCCGCCAGCAGCCGCAACAGCCCGCGCAGCACGATGAAGCCGAACAAGGCAAGCAGGACCAGGCAGATGACCATGCCGAACTCCTCCCCCACCACGGCGAACACGAAGTCCGCGTGGGCGTCGGGCAGCACGTCCTTGATCCGGCCCTCGCCGGGGCCGCGGCCGAGCAGCCCGCCGTTGCCGAACGCCTCAAGCGCGGTGTTGACCTGGTAGCTGTCGCCGGAAGACGGGTCCATGAAGCGGGTCACGCGGCTGCGGACGTGGGGGAAGAAGGCATAGGCGCTGATGGCGGCGCCCACCAGCCCGCCCGCGCCGATGCCCACCATCACCAGGTTGAGGCCGCCGATGAAAAGCTGGACGAAGAACACCGCCGCCACCACCGCCAGCATTCCCATGTCCGGCTGCGACTTCAGCAGGACGGCGATCAGCGCGAACACGCCGCCGGCCAGCAGCATGCCGGGGAAGCGCCGCACACGCTGGCCCTCGCTGAGCAGCCAGGCGGTGACGACGGCGAAGCAGGGTTTCAGGAACTCGCTCGGCTGCACCGTCATGCCGGGGACGGAAATCCAGCGGCGGGCACCCTTGATCTCGACGCCCACCACGAGGGTCGCGGCAGTGAGCGCCAGCGCCGCGAGGCAGCCGAACAGCGCCAAACGCCAAACGCCGCGCGGCGACAGCAGCGACACCGCCACCACGGTCAGCCCGGCCAGCGCCAGGAACACGACCTGCTTCAGAATGAACACGTCGCGCGACTGGTGGATGCGCTCCGCCACGGCGGGGGAGGCCGCCAGCATCATGACGTAGCCGAAGCCGATCAGCGTGCCGACCGCGAGCAAAGTCCAGCGGTCCACCGTCAGCCACCAGCGGCCGAGCACGGAGTCGTCGGAGCGGGACAGGGCCATCAGGCGCTCCTTCTTGCGAAATCGGGGGCAAAGACAGGGGTGAGGGCGAGCTCTCGGAACCGCTCGCCGCGCGCCTCGAAACCGGCGAACTGGTCGAAGCTGGCGCAGGCCGGGGACAGCAGGATCACGGGACACCCGATGCGCGCCGCGGCGGCGCGGGCGGCGGGCACGGCGGCGTCCAGTGTGCCCGCCACAGTGTAAGGCACGCCGGCGTCGGCCAGTGTCCGCGCCAGCACCGGCGCGTCCCGGCCGATCAGCACGGCGTGCGCCACGCGGGGCAGCAGCGGGCGCAGCGCCTCGATCCCACCGGCCTTGGCGATGCCGCCTGCGATCCATATCAGCCGCTCGTAGCAGGCGAGCGCCCGGGCGGCGGCGTCCGCGTTGGTCGCCTTGCTGTCGTTCACCCAGGCGACGCCCTCCAGCACCGCGACCCGCTGCTGCCGGTGCGGCAGGCCGCCGAACCCGGCGATGGCAGCGGACACCGCCTCGCGCGGCGTATCGAGCGCCAAGGCTAGGGCGGCGGCAGCGGCGGCGTTCTGCGC
>CAXUJE010000441.1:0-4669 GCA_964251035.1 uncultured Acetobacteraceae bacterium | reverse complement strand
GGCGGCGGCCTGTTCGGCGAGTTGTCGGCGCCGATGCTGGTGGCGTTCGTGCTGTATGCGGCGTTCGCGGCGCTGGTGCATGAGCTGATCGTGGGCCTGGCGGCGATGCACTCCGGCTGGTTCCCGGCGTTCGCGGTGGCGCTGATCACCCTGATCGTCGGCATGTTGGCCGGCTTCCCGGCGGTGCCGCTGACATTGCTGGTCGGCTTCTCCGCCGCGACCGGGCCGGCGTTCGCGGACATGGGCTACGACCTCAAGGCCGGCTTCATGCTGCGGGGACAGGGCGCCGACCCGGCGTTCGAGGCCGATGGCCGGTTCCAGCAATACCTGGCCGCGATGTTCGCCTTCTGCGTCGCGGCCGTGGTCGTGACCGTCTCCTACAAGGGCTATTTCGCCGCCGGTCTCGTGGCGCCGGTGGCGAAGGTCTATGTCGCCACCATCAAGGCCGGCGCGACGCCGGGCGCCGCGTGGCAATTGCTGGCCTGGGCCGTGCCGGGCGCCGTGCTGCAGTTGCTGGGTGGGCCGCGGCGGCAGATGGGCGTCCTGTTCGCGACGGGAATGCTGATCGTGTTCCCGGCCGCCGGCTGGGCCGTGCTGGCGGGCGTGGCCTTGCGCCTCCTTTATGCCCGGCTGCGCGGCGCCCCGGCGCAGACCGAGATGGAAGTGTTCGCGGGCGGCGTGATCGCCGGCGACGCGCTGACCGGCTTCGCCACCGGCATCGCCGCCAACCTCCGGCGTTGACCAAACCCGCCAGGGCGGCCTGATGGGCGCCGCCCCGCCTTGCCGCCCTGCGGTCCCAAAGCGTCGCCGCCCAGGCGGCGGAGGTCCCGCCCGCGGTCCGCGCCGCGGGCACGCTGCATCTCAGCACCAACGCGGTGTATCCGCCCATGGAATACAAGGACCCGGCGACCGACCAACTGGCCGGCCTCGACATCGACCTCGGCCAGGCGCTCGCGGCCAAGCTCGGCCTCGCGGTCGCCTGGCAGGACAGCGCGTTCGAGCAGTTGATCCCCTCGCTCGCCACCGGGCGCACCGACTTCATCCTGAGCGGCCTCAGCGACCTGCCGGCCCGGCGCGAGGCGATGGACTTCATCGACTACATGCGGTCCGGGGCGCAGTTCTACGCCCTCGCGGCCAGCCCGGCGCAGGCGCCCGCCGACCTCTGCGGCAAGCGCGTCGGCACCAGCCGCAGCACCTCCTTCCCCGCCGAGATCGCCCGGTTCAGCGCCGCCGCCTGCGAGGCCGCCGGCAAGCCCGCCATCGCGGTGGTGCCGGCCGAAAGCACCGCCGACGCGCGCAGCCAGTTGAAGCAGGGCCGCATCGACGCCGCCGTGCAGGGGAGCGAGACGATCCCCTATGCCATGTCGCTCGAGCCCGGCGCGTACCGCGCGGTGGGCCAGCCGTTCTCCGCCGTGCTGCAAGGGATCGCGTTCCGCAAGGCCGACGCTCCGTTCCGCGACGCGGTGGCCGACGCGCTGGCGGCGCTGATCGCGGACGGCAGCTATGGGCGGATCATGGCCAAGTGGGGCCTGTCGGGCAACGCCCTGGATGCGCCCCTGCTGAACGGCGGGCCGCGCCCGTGAGCGCCGATGCGGGTGCGCCGCCCGACGGGTGGACGGACCTTTCGGGCCTGCCGACCGTGCGCCCGCTGCACTGGCGGCGCTGGCTGGCGGCGGCGGCGCTCTTGGCGCTGCTCGGGCTGCTGGCGCGGGCGTTCGCCGCCGGGCAGATCGAGTGGGCCTACGTGTGGCGGTTCCTCACCGTCCGGTCCATCCTCCTGGGCGTCGGCAACACCGTGCTGATGGCGGTCTGCGCGATGGCGCTCGGCGTGGCGCTCGGAGTGGGGGCGGCAGTGCTGCGCATGTCCCCCAACCCGGTGCTGCGCGGCGTCGCGGCGGGCTACGTCTGGCTGTTCCGCGGCACGCCAGTGATCCTGCAACTGCTGCTGTGGTTCAACCTGGCGCTGGTGTTCCCCGTGCTTGGCTGGCCCGGCGTGTGGTCGGTTCGCACGGTCGATGCGATGACGCCGTTCGTCGCCGCCCTGCTCGGCCTCGGCATCAACCAGGGCGCCTACACGTCGGAGGTGGTGCGCGCCGGCATCCTGTCCGTGGATGAGGGGCAGCACGAGGCGGCGCAGGCCATCGGCATGACCCGGCTCCGCGCGCTCCGCCGGATCGTGCTGCCGCAGGCGATGCGCGTGGTGATCCCGCCGCTCGGCAACGAGTTCATCGGCATGGTGAAGCTCACCTCGCTCGCCAGCGTCATCCAGTATGCCGAGGTGCTGCACTCCGCGCAGAACATCTACTACGCCAACTCCCGCGTGATCGAACTGCTGATGGTCGCGGGCGTCTGGTACTTGGCGGTCGTGTCGCTGCTGACGCCGCTGCAGATGCTGCTGGAGCGGCGGTTCTCGCGCGGGCATGCGGCATGATGCTGGCGGTCCGCGGCGTGCAGAAGCGGTTTGGCGCGTTCCAGGCGCTGCGCGGCGTGTCGCTCGACGTGGCGGCGGGCGAGGTGCTGTGCGTCATCGGCGCCTCCGGCTCCGGCAAGACGACGCTGCTGCGCTGCGTGAACCAGCTTGTCGCCGTCGACGCGGGCGCGATCTGGCTGGGCGGCGAGCTGCTCGGGCGTCGGATCGTCGCCGGGCGCCTCCATCCGCTGAGCGAGGCCGAGGTCGCCCGGCAGCGGCGGCGCACCGGCATGGTGTTCCAGCGCTTCAACCTGTTCCCGCATTTGACGGCGCTGGGGAACGTGACCGAGGGGCCGGTGCAGGTGCTGCGCCGGCAACCCGCGGCTGCGGCGCGGGAGGCGATGGCGCTGCTGGAGCGCGTGGGCCTGGCCAGCAAGGCGCACGCCTACCCGGCGCAGCTTTCCGGCGGCCAGCAGCAGCGCGTCGCCATCGCCCGCGCGCTGGCGATGCGTCCGGAGCTGATGCTGTTCGACGAGCCGACCAGCGCGCTCGACCCCGAGCTGGTGGGCGAGGTGCTGGCGGTGATGCAGGAGCTGGCGCGGAGCGGGATGACGATGGTCGTGGTGACGCACGAGCTGGCGTTCGCGCGGGAAGCGGCGCACCGGGTGGCGTTCATGGACGGCGGCGCGATCATCGAGGCTGGCCCCGCCGCACGGGTGCTGGGCGCGCCGGCGGAGGAGCGCACCCGCGCCTTCCTGTCCGCCGTGATCGCGTAAGGGGCGCCGCGGCCCGGACGAAGGCCAAGGGACTCGCGCCTTAATCATTCCTTCATGCTTCCGGACGACAATGGCGCTTCATTCGTCTGAGTGCGAGGAAAGCCATGCGCCCCCTGCTTGCCCGAGCCAGCATCCGCGGCAGAATCATCGCGGCCTTCGCGCTGGTGCTTTGCTGCACGGCCGGGCTGGGCGCGTTCGCCGTCCAGCGCCTCGCCGCGGTCAACGCGTCCGCGGCCGAGATCCGGGAAAGCTGGTTGCCGGGCACCCAGGTGCTGGGCCAGATGGCGGAGCTTGCCGAGCGGCTTCGGCTGAACCAATACGTCCTCGCGACCACCCCGTCGGTGGAACGGCGGCAGGTGGTTTCCAAGCAGGTCATCGACTTCACCGCCCGCTTCGACGCTGCGGAGGCGGCCTACCTGCCCCTGGTGTCGGCCGGCGAGGAGGAGGCGCTTGCCAAGGCGATTGCGGCGTCATGGAGCAGATACAAAGCATCCTCCGCCTTGCTGAGCGCCCTGGTGGCCAATGGCGAGGCCGCGCAGGCGGTGGTCATGCTGGACCAGATCAACCCCGCGATGAACGAGTTCCGCAAGGCGCTGCAGGACGGCATCGCGTTCGACGCCCGCGAAGGCAAGCGGGCCGCCGACACCGGGGCGGCGCTTGGCGCATCGGCGCGCGTCTGGGTGCTTGCGGTGCTTGGGGCGATGGCCTTGGCCTGCGCGGCCGTTGGCGGGTCGCTGATCCGCGGCGTTTCGGGGCCGATTGCGGCGATGACGGCGACGATGCGCCGGCTGGCGGAAGGGGACCTCTCGGCCGAGGTGCCAGGCGTCAGGCGCGCCGACGAGGTCGGGGCGATGGCGGCGGCGGTGCAGGTGTTCAAGGACGCGGCAGCACGGGCGCGGGCGCTGGAGGGCGAGCAGGCGCAGGCGCGGGCGCGGCGTGCGGCGGAGGACGAGCGGGTGCGGCAGGAAGCGGAGCAGGCGGCGGCGGCGGAAGCGGCGTCGCTGGTCGTGGGGTCGATCGGCGCCGGCCTGGCGCGGCTGGCGGCGGGCGACCTCGGCTTCCGCCTGGAGGCGGCGCTGCCGCCGGCCTACGAGACGCTGCGCGCCGACCTGAACGCGGCGCTGTCGCAGTTGCAGGCGCTGGTGCGCGGCATCGCGGCGCACACCTCGGGCCTGCGCCTGGGCACGGCGGAGATCAGCCAAGCGGCGGACGACCTGTCGCGGCGCACGGAGCAGCAGGCGGCGTCGTTGGAGCAGACGGCGGCGGCGCTCGACGAGATCACGGCCACCGTGCGCAGGACGGCGGAGGGCGCCCGGCAGGCGCGCGAGGTGGCGGCGCGGACGCGGGGGGACGCCGAGCACTCGGGCGGCGTGGTGCGGCAGGCGGTGGCGGCGATGGGCGAGATCGAGGCGTCGTCGCGCCAGGTGGGCCAGATCATCGGCGTGATCGACGAGATCGCGTTCCAGACCAACCTGCTGGCGCT
>CAXUJE010000440.1:0-4673 GCA_964251035.1 uncultured Acetobacteraceae bacterium | reverse complement strand
AGAACACGTTGCACGCCAGCGACGGGAACGCATGCATTCTGGAGTGAGTTACAAGTACTGCGACCACCTGCCCCTGCACCGCCAGGCGGTGATCTATGGGCGTGAAGGGGTCGAGCTCGACCGCTCGACGCTGGCCGACTGGGTCGGACAGGCTGTGTTTCTGCTTTCGCCCCTGGCCGAGGCGATCGGCCGCCAGGTCCGGGCCGGCGCCGCGCTGCACGCCGACGACACCACCGTGCCGGTGCTCGCCCCTGGCCTGGGCAAGACCAGGACCGGACGGCTCTGGGTCGTGGTGCGCGACGAGCGGCCCTGGGGCTCGGACGCGCCGCCGGCCGCGTTCTACCGCTACTCGGCCGACCGTAAGGGCGTCCACGCCCAGGCGCTGCTCGGCTCCTGCCGCGGGTTCCTGCACGCCGATGGCTACGCCGGGTTTGACGCGCTGTATCAGCCGACCACGCCGGCGGGCGCGCCACCCCTGGTCGAGGTCGCCTGCTGGAGCCATGCGCGTCGCAAGTTCTATGACGTCCACCATGCCACCGCCTCGCCGATTGCGCTCGAGGCCTTGCAGCGCATCGCCGCCCTGTTCGCCGTCGAAAGCGGCATCCGCGGACAATCGCCTGAGCGCCGTGCCGCCGCGCGCCAGGAACACGCCCGCCCGCTGCTCGACGAACTCAAGGCGCTCCTCGACGCCTCGCTGGATCGGATCAGCGGCAAAAGCACGTTGGCCGGGGCCATCCGCTACGCCCTGTCGCGATGGGCGGCGCTGAGCCGCTACGCCACAGACGGCCGGCTCGAGATGTCCAACAACGCCGCCGAGCGCGCCATCAGGCCCCTCGTACTTGGAAGAAAAAACTATCTGTTCTGCGGGTCCGATGCCGGCGGCCAGCGCGCCGCCTGCGTCTACACCCTCCTCGAAACCGCCAAGATGAATGGCATCAACCCGCAGGCCTACCTAAGCGACGTCCTCGGGCGCATCGCGGATCACCCCATCCAACAGATCGACTCCCTGCTCCCCTGGTTCTGGACACAATAGCCGAACCCGACGTCAGACTTGGCCCACCAAAACCGCGGCCTACAGCCGACGCTTACTGCCGTCGTTGGACCGGCCTTCACAGCGCGGGAGTTTCAGACGAGGCCCGACGAGACTTCAGGCGGCGCCTGACGACATTTCTGTTGACTAGGCGAGGTGGGTCAGCACCAGCGTTACCATTCATGACCCAGGCAGTCGATGAACTTCTTGCGCCAGTACTCGATGCTAATCCATCGCTGGCCGACCAGCGCGAACAAGTCCGGCGCATGCTGGCGGCGCTCAAGTCAGGTGGTGTTCTGGAAGGAATGACAGTCGCCAGAATGAGTTGCCGCGACGGTTCGCCTGATCGGGTCAACCTGCTCACCATGCACTCTTTTAAAGGATGTGAATATGACGTGGTGATCATGGTCGGTTTAGATCAAGGGGTTTTTCCGTGGTCAAATGAGAATGCAGCTTCAATATCTGAAGGACGCCGTCTTTTCTATGTTGGTCTGACGCGCGCCAGAGATGAGGTGCACATGTTGTACTCCGGTTGGTATGAGCGCAGGGGTCAACGTTGCGTACTCGGGCCATCTATGTTCCTAGTGGAGCTTGCGCACAGGATGCAGTCCCAATCCGAAGCCTGAAACCGAACGAGCCATTCTTGTGAACCGCTTGCGGGTCAGGATGACCTCGGGCTGATGTTCTCACGTGACAGGCAGAAATTCACAGTTGGCCATGTTGCCCCATTCTGGGCTGCACGCGAGCTTAAGCGATCAACGCAGTTGCCGTGTAGACGTGCATGCAATAGTGTGTTGGCATCTACACAAAGACCGCCATGCCGCTTAACATTCGCAGCGAACAGGTCAACCAGCTCGCGCAAACGCTGGCAGAGCGCACCCGCATGAGCAAGACCGACGCCGTGCGGACCGCGCTGGAGAACGAACTGCGCCGCCTCGACGGAAAAACGCCGCTCCGGGAGCGGCTGCGTCCCCTGCAGGCCCGGGTGCTGGCCCGGCCCGCGACCGGGCATGAAGCGGACAAAACCTTCTACGACGAGCTCAGCGGCCAGGGCTGATGTTCGTTGATGCGTCCGCCATCGTGGCTGTGCTGACAGGGGAGCCGGATGCGGACGCGCTGGCGGATACTCTGGACGCCGCGCGCGCCCCGATCACGTCGGCGGTTGCGGTGTTCGAGGCGACGCTGGGCCTGTGCCGCAAGCGGCACGCGAGCGTGGCGGAGGCGCAGGCGGACGTGGCGGAGTTCCTGGCCATGGCCGGCGTGCGGACCGTCGCGATTACGGCCAGGGAGGCGGAGGCGGCGCTGGACGCCTTTTCGCGCTACGGCAAGGGGCGCGGCCATCCCGCCCAGCTCAACATGGGGGACTGTTTCGCCTACGCGGTGGCCAAGACCTACCGGACGGCGCTGCTGTTCAAGGGCGACGACTTCAGCAAAACCGACGTCCAATCGGCACAAAAGGCTAGGTGAGATTGCCAGCGTCGCCTCTTTGGCAGCGCTGCGCGCACTTGGCCTCAGCCTCGTCCAGATCGCGCGCGTGCTGGAAGGCGACTCCGCAAGCCTGGAAACCGCCTTGGCCGTGGATCAGGCAACGTCTGAAGGCCAGCTCCGCCGGCTTGCCGGCACGGTCGAGAAGGTCCACGGCCTACGGGCCGGTCTTGCCCAGGGTCAAGCGCCCGTTGCCGGGGAACTGATGCGTTTGTTGGATCCAGCCGCCGAACTCTGCGCCACCCTCGACCTTCCCTGACTCTGGGGCGGCGAACGGTTCGATACTACATGGCATCCGGCCGCTCACCTACATCATCGTCGTGCTGAGAAGCGGCAAGATGCGGCTGTGGAGGGTATCGCTTATCCTGCGACCTGGGCCAGATGCGTGCCTAGCCACAAAGACATATGTGTTTCCAGACACAAAGACATCCGTATGACCATACTCCCCTATGTCCACACGGGAGGATGTCAGACAGCCTTGCTTGCTGGGTGCGACCCTCAAGCCACGCTTCCTCTGGACCCTGCCCATGTGACACCTCGAAACGTCAATAGCCTTTCGATCGAAGATAAACGTCGAGAGCCTCGTCGATCAGATTTTGCTTCAGGTCATCCTCGCGGTGGGCAGCCTCCCGAAGCCGGGCATAGATGGAGTCCCGTATCTTGACCGTGATCGGCGTTCGCGCTTCGGGCTTTACCCTTCTCGGCGGGGAAGGTGCCGTTAGCTGCTGGACCGTGTGTTCAGTCCCGTCTGCGCTTGCCAACGGCAAGGTTTCCGGGCGTGCTGCAGCTCCTTTGACCGGCATCAGATCAGACAAGGAACGACCAGAAGGGGCAGGCTTGTTCATGACACTTTCTCCAGTCGATCAGCCAAATAGCTCCACAGGGCCGCTATTTCCGACGAAGCCAACCCTCCTGAATCCATCTCAGGGGCAGTCAGCCCATCCAGTTTGGCGGACGCATACCCAGTTCGATCCGCTACTTGCATGGTTGCCACCGGCCCATGCTGGGAAAGCGCCACAACGACCTCAAGGGTCATTCGAACCCGCGGCTTCACACGATTGACGACAAACGTCAGCGGCTTGCCAGCTCTGGTGACCAGCTCGACCGTGCTACCGACAGCACGCAGATCATCAGGGCTGGGCTGAACGGGTATGACCACCAGATCGGCTAGTGCGATGATGCCATTGATGTTGGCATCGACCGATGGGGCCGTGTCTACGAAGGCGAGCGAGACGCCATGCCCGCGCATGGTCGTCAAAGCGGCTTTCAGATCTGGATCGGGCCGCAGCAGGATCGGGGTCTGTGCCGCACGGGCGTCCCACCAAGCGGCCAAGCCCTGCATCGGATCCATATCAACAAAGCCGACCGGCCCCGCTCCTGCCCGTTCAGCCTCCACACCGAGTGCGGTGGCAAGAGTTGTCTTGCCCGCTCCCCCTTTTCTCGACGCCAGCACAATCGTCCTCACGGACCTACCTCTGTTCACACTTCAGACATATAGGCACAGAGCCTCACCGAAACGCAATCGCATGCACGTCTGCACTGACATACAACCATAAAGACATACGGCCATACGGCCACACGTATTTTCGTGTGTCTAAAAACACAGACACAAAAATCACCATCCATGTGGACAGCTTCATGTGTGCTCTCGGGCTTTGACCACCGCTCAGGTGCGAGTGAGCTGGGGTGGATGCAGCTATGGAAGCGTCACCAGCGGCATGAGCCAACCATTGGCGGAGCGAAGAAACCGGACGTCGGCTTCATCCAGCTCCAACCCTTCCAAGTAAGCCGTAAGGCTGTGAAGAGGGCCGAGCGCGCCGATGAACCCGAGCGTCGCCACGGTTTGGGCATCCGGGTGGCCGAGGTCGCGCCCGCGCTGCGCCAGCGCGTCGTCGAGGCCGCCGCCTGGCCGCAGCACGAAGTCGGACCAGGTCTTGTCCCACCACAGCAGCCCGCCATACAGCAGGCCGCCCGGACCTTGTTCCGGCGGCCAGCCAACCGACCTGTTGAACATCAGCACGGCTCCGGTAGGGTGGGCCGCGCCGATGTGGGCCTTCAAACGTGCCGCATGCTTGTCGCGCACGTCGCCCGGAATGTAGATATCGTCTGGGCCGTCAAGCGGGTTCGACGACGGACGCCTTGTAGTCACGCCCGCTTT
>CAXUJE010000439.1:0-4701 GCA_964251035.1 uncultured Acetobacteraceae bacterium | reverse complement strand
TCGCACCCTGCTCCAGTGTTGCAGCCAACGACCGGATCACGCCGGCCAGCCTCTCCGGCGCGATCGGCGGCAGCCGCATGGCAACCGGCTCGCGCAGCACCCGGTCCCGCTCGGCCAGCAGCTGCCGGACAGCGAGCTTGGCCCGGGGGACGTTCTGGCCGCCGGCACGCTCGATGAGGACCAAGGCGTGGGCCAGCTCCCGGTCCGCAGGCGCGACCACGCCAGGATCGGTGAACGTGGCGAGCGGCACGTCCCGCTCGCGCGCCGCCTGGCGCAGCATGTCGGAAAGGGCGTGGTCCTCGGGCGCGGGCGCCATGCCGTTCCGGCTGCCCGGCCCCGTTCCGGTTGCCCCCTCGGCTTCGGACGTGCTGAGCGTTGCCCCAGCCGCATCGGACCCATCATCCTCGTCCGCGTCGGCCGGTCCAGGCGCGGGCGGAGCCGGCACGCGCTCGCCGCCGCAGGACAGCACGGCCGCCAGCGCCGCCTCGACGGGCGAGAGCCGCCCGCCGTGGCCCGCCTCCCCGCCGAACGCCCGCCGCAGCTCGGTCAGCATCCCGTCCAGCACAGGCGAAGGGTCCGCCCCGGGCTCCGCTGTCGCCTTGCCCTCGACCACGGCCCGGCGCACGCCGACCGTCCGGGCAAACTGCCGGCGCAGGTCCGCCGCATCCGGCCGGTCCAGCATGGCCGGCTTGTTGCGCCGGATCACCCCGGCCAGCTTGATCGGAGCGTAAAGCACCTTGGTGTAGACGCGGCTGTTCTGGAACAGCACGATGGCCTGCCCTGGCCGGAGCGCCCGCACGTCCAGCCAGTTGATCCGGCTGACCTGGCGCACCTCGGCGTGGTCGGACGCCACGTGCGCGTCGGACAGGTCGGACGCGCTGTTGTAGGACGTGCTCTGCGTGACGTGCGCCTCGCCCGCGGTCTTCTCGACATAGGTGCGGGTCTGGTTGCCATCCTGCAGCCGCATGATGATCTGCAGGTTGGCGTTGCCCAGCAGCGACCACATCTTCTCGCCGATGCGGGCCAGCAGGCCGGCCGCTTCCTGGAAGCCGAGCAGGAAGTGCAGGCCGAGGCCGCGCCCCTGCGCCAGCATGCCGTCCATGCCGGCGGTGACGTAGTAGGCCAGCTCGTCGAACACGACCTTGAACGGCGCGAACGCCTCGCTCGGCCGGTTGCCGACGATCTCCTCGTAGTCGCCTTCCAGCTTGGACCCGAGGGTGAGCGCCATCATGCTCCGCAGCATGGCCACCACGATCTTACCCAGGCCCGCGTTGGTCTTGTCCGAGTTCTCCAGGCTGGGCAGGATCACCACCAGGATGCGGCGGTTCAGCACGACGTCCAGCATGTCCACGTCGCCCGTCCTGACCTTGAAGATGTGGCCGAGGCTGACGAGCCACTGGCTGAACACCTCGGTGAACTGCATGGTGATGTAGGAATGCTGCTCGGACGGCTGCTGGCTGCGCTGGTCTTTCAGCGACACGTCCAGGTCGTAGCCGCCGGTCTGGCCGAGGTAGGAGCGCAGCGTCTGCACGAGGGCGGCCGGCATGTCGGGGAACTCCAGCAGCTCCGAGGTGCCGGTCGCGCTGTCGGTGAACTTGATCTGCCTCTTGGTGGCGAGCAGCACCACGTTGCTCAGCTCGGTCGCGTCGCGGATCTTCTCCAGGTCGAGTGCCACGCCCTTCTCGTCGCGCATCCAGGTCAGCACGGGGGCGATGGCGCCGAGGAAGCCCACCGCGCGGCCGAAGAACACGCCGCCGTTGCCCTGCTGCCCCGGCTCGGTGAGCTGGCCCACCAGGATCTCGCGGATCATGTCCGCGCTGGCCGGGCCGAACGGGTTGCAGGTCATGCTGTCCCGGCCGTCCAGCGTCAGGAAGTTCCACACGAACACGTCGTCCTCGCGCCCGAAACGGCGGGCGAGGGCGAAGACCTTGGCGTAGAGCTTGCGGTCGGCCTTGCCGTCCACGAACACGCAGCCGGTGCCCTGGACGAGGGCGTTGACGATGGCCAGCGCGACCAGCGCCTCGGTCTTGCCCGCCCCCGTGGTGCCCGGGATGGCGGTGTGCTGGGCCACGTCGTCCTTGCCGTGCCAGACCTGGCGGCGGGTGCCGATCTCGGCGCCGAGGTGGTCCAGCCCTTGCGCCGGGCGCGGCTTGCCGGTGTCCGGGTCGGGGTCGGTCTTGTCGAGCAGGCCGCAGCCCATCGGCAGGCGCAGCGGCAGCACCACCGGCCGGGTCATCACCCACAGGGCATAGAACACCCCGGCCGGGAACAGCAGCTCGACGGTTGCGGGCACCAGGGCCACGCCGGCGGCACAGGTGCCGAGCAGCGCGCAAGCCGCCGTGCCGTTCCGCAGCGCCTGCGACAGGCGCTGGAACCAGGGCCGGGTGTCGCGGTGCAGATCGCGGGCGGACTTCTCGTGCTGGGTCTGCGGCCCGAACGTCTCGTGCAGCGCGGCCATGCCGGCCGCCCTACGGCTGCAAGCCGAAGCTCAAAGCGGGAGGTCGCGCCTGGTTTTCCGCCTGCGGGCGCAACGGCCTTGGCAGCGGTGCCGAGGAGGCCGACGGCTGCCCCGCGGACGGGACGGGCAGGAGCGGACGCCCGGTTGGTGGCACAGACGGCCATGCCGCCCCTTGGGGCAAGTTGTCGTCGGATGCCGATGCGCGGACGCGGGCCATGGCCGCGGACCGCAGCGCGGTCTCGTCAGTAGCGACGCCTGTTGTGAGCGTGCGGTTGGCGACGACCGCGCCCAACGCGCCAAGGGCCAGCCCGGCCATCGTGCCTTTCCAGCCCCAGCCCCTGCGCTTGGCATGTCCGAGCGCGATGGGCGGCTGCGTGGACGCCAGCGCCGGAACCGAGGATGCGGCAGGAAGGGTGTGCCGGTCAGCCAGCATCAGGTTCAGGTCGGCGAGATCCGCCTCGGCCTCGACGGGATCGCCGTAGCGGGCAGTGTAGTTGCCGTAGCAGCCCACCGCTTGAAGCACGAGGGTGTCCGAGTTGTAGCTGTCCTGCTCCAGCGTGAAACCGTGAGCTTTCATGAGGTCGAAGAAGACGGTGCCGTGTCCCTTCGGGTAGCGCGAGGTCACGCGGACGGTCTTGTCAGGCATGGTGTGAAGCACGGGCGAAGCCCTCCAGGTTGCAACCGGGAAACCCTGGACCAGACGGACGCGAGTGCGACCGGCTCCTTTCCTGCAGCGGCGCAACGGCGCACAGGATCAGCGCCAGGGATTGTCCTGGTGGCTGACGGGCGCGTTCACCGTGGACCCTGACGGCTCGGGCGCCTCATCGCTGAACGTCACTATCGGCAACGGGTCGCGCATCACCGACACATCGCCGCAGAAATTGCATGCTGGGGTTGTTCCGAGCGTGGCGACGACCAGGACAACTTCGAAACAAAGAGCCAGGATCAGCAGTGCCCAGCTCCGACATCGTACACGCAAGCACCAGGCAAGATGCCGGATCGTCTCCAAGCCCAACGCGATGGTCACACCCCAAACCGCATATCCCATTGCGGGAGACAACATATGCTCGCTGTAAATGCTCGTGGTGGGCGGCCAATCCGCTGGCGCAGTCGCGGCGCCCAACCCGGCGAACCCTATGGAGAGCAGGATCGCGCGACCTGCTGCGGCGGCTGTGCTTCGCAAGCTCGCGGCCATCATCGGTCTTTCTTCTTGGGAGGGATCGCAAATGCCCATGGCAGCAGCCCGAGGCCAGGCGCACTGTGAACACGCTTCCACGTCCGCCGGGGCCGCATGATGCCAACGACCACATCAAGCATGGCTGACGCCCTCAGCGCGTTGCCGCCCGAGATGTCCGGCGGCGCCAAACGCTTGGGATCTCGGAAAGCATGAACAGCACGGCAAGCACCGCCGCTGCCCATGGGGCCGTGCCCTTCCAGGACAGGAACGCCTTGTCCGCCGCCTCTTCGAGCGTGGGCGCCGTGAACCCAGGCAGGCTGAGCAGCAGATAAAAGATGGTAACCCCAACGCCGCACAGCGCGCCTCCGGCAGCGCGGGCGACGAACCGGCGCGTGAGTGGGGCAAAGGGCAGGATGCCGAGTGCTCCGCGGAACACGGCCCAGGCGAACATGCAAGCTGCGGCAGTGAGGATGGCGAAGCCAACGCCGACCGAAATCGTCTGAAGCTGCTCTCCGTTGTAGCGAAGCGGCCAGCGGTCCAGCACCTCGCACACCTGCGCCGTGGTGGAGGCCTGTGCCGGCATGGCATCGGCTTGCGCGACTTGGACCATCCGCGGCTGCCATCTGCTGCAGGCCTCGATGACGGACGCCACCTGCTGCTGCATCTCGGGCGACGGGTCGATCCGCTGCATGACCGGGTATGGGTAAGGGGGCGGGAGTGCCGGCACGGTAATCTGATCAGGCGGCATGAGGCGCTTCCTTGCTGCTTGGAGGAGAAGGATTCATGGCGACTGCCTCGGCCTGCAGGGCAAGGGCAGCGCGGTCGATGGAGGGCGCATGGATCGGCTCGCCGATCAGGCACTCGGCCGCGTAGTGGTCGCGCGACCCGCGCGCCTCGACATACGGGTTGGGCATGCCCAGGCTGTGCAGCGCATACCAGAGCCGGCGGTCCACCAGCTTCAGCCAGTTGAACTGCGCCGGCGCCATCACCCCGGCCCGCTTGCGGGCATGGGCCAGCACGCCGAGCATGGCGGTGGACTGGAAAGCGTGCCAGGCCGCCACCTCGG
>CAXUJE010000438.1:0-4705 GCA_964251035.1 uncultured Acetobacteraceae bacterium | reverse complement strand
GGAGCCGACGCACTCCGCCGCGCGGCGGGCCGGCCCGGTCCGCGCCGCGCGGGAGGGCCTGGGGGCCGCGCGCGAAGGCGCCGCCGGGTTCGACCCGGCCACGGCCGGCCGCGGCTTCGTGGTCGCGATGGACAACCGCGCCGCGCTGGTCCTGGCCGCCCCGATCGCGGCCGCGGTGGCGGCGGAGGCGCCGGGCGTGACCCTCGACCTGCGCCCGAGCGGCACGCTCGACCTGGCCGAGCGGCTTGACCGCGCCGAGCTGGACCTGGCGCTCGGCGGCCTCGCCGCTCCGGGCGAGCGCTTCTCCGACCTGCGCCTGTTCGAGAATGGCTTTGCCGCCTTGGTGCGGCGCGGCCACCCGGCTGCCGGGGCCGGGCTGAGCCTGGCGGCGCTCGCCGCTTATCCGCACCTCGTGCTGTCCTCGACCGGGGAGAAGACGGATTTCCTGGATGCCGAGCTGGCGCGGCACGGCCTGGCACGCCGCGTGGCGCTGCGTGCGCCCCTGCTCGCGGCCGCGGCGGCGCTGGCGCAGTCGGACATGATCGCGATCCTCGGGGAGCGCTCCGCGCGGGCGTTCGCGCTGATCGCGCCCCTTAAGGTCATGCAGCTTCCATTTGCCTCGCCGCGGCTGGTGACGGCCATGCTGTGGCACCGCCGGCTCGGCGAGGTTCCCGCGCATCGCTGGCTGCGCAGCCTCGTGCTGCGCGTCGCGCGCATGCCTCGCACCGGCGGTCCTCCGGGCTGACCGGCGCCAAATTTGGATAAGGCGGACGCGCCTGTTCAGGCAGCGCGCGGTCCGTTGCCGGCTGCCGCCTTGCGGTCAACCTTATCGGTTGTCAAGCTCGCCTTGAACAATGGACCCGTCAAGACATGCCGTTTCGTCCGCTGTCGCCCGTCCTGCGTCGCGCGACCTGGATCTCTATGGCGGCGCTCGGCGCACCGGCGGCCGGGCCGCAGGCACGGGCGCAAACAGCGCCGGCGCCGCCGAACCGCACGGTGAACCTCAACTACGTGTATGCGGCTGATCTCGGCTTCGGGGGTTACTTCGAAGAGCGCTATGTCGCGTTGCAGGTCGGCGGCGAGATACGACGCCCGCTCGGCTCCAAGATCGGGGAGTGGGCTCCGGATCTCGGCCTGTATGCGGGCACCTACTACTACCCAGAGCCGCTCGTGTTCTCGCGCTTCCTGCGGTCGCCCCTGCGCGTGGCCAACCAAGGCGAGATCGCCTTTTCCATCGGGTCGGCCACTCCTTTTCAGATGCTGGGGTTATCCAATCCGCGCATCGGCGTGGGCTACGTGTTCGGCGACGGGCTGAACGTCTGGCACGTCAACTTCGGCTTTCCGTTTTGAGCGGGTGGGTGCGCAGGCCAAGTCAAGGCCGGGGGTTGCGATGACCGCGTTCGCCATCGATCCGCTCACTGCCGGGGCCGTCGTGCTGGCCACCGCCGCGACCGACGCGGTGTATGTGATGTTCACCTCGGCCGTGGTGGCGCGTCGGCGCGTGCCGGCGGCGACCTGGAGCAGCTTGTGGTACCTGCTCTCCTCCTTTGCCGTGATCAGCTACACGGAGAACTGGGTCTATGTCTGCTTCGCGGCGGTCGGCTCGTGGATCGGGGCGTTCGTCTCCATCACGGTCCTGCGCCGCCCGCCGTCCCGTTCCCCGCCTGGCGCCGCTCCCGAATAGGCACGCGCCCGGTCTTCCTGGCAAACGGACGGCACCCAGGCTGACGCAAGTCGCTGCTGCATTTCGGCGTTGGGCGAGTTCCTCTCTTATTCAAACAAAAGAGAAGCGATCATGCGGAGGATCGGCTGCGTCTCCAAGGGCGGGATCATCCAAGCCGTTTTCCATCGCGGCACTCATCTGCCTCCCCGGGCGCTACCCGGCAGCGGCCCAGGAAGCCCCTCCCATACCAACCCTGCCACAGGCGCCCTGTACCGCGCCCACCCAGGCGGGGTTCGATTGCGTGATGGCGCAGGTGCCGCTCGACTACGCGGAGCCTGCAGGCCCTTCGATCACCCTCAGCGTCGTACGCCATACGGCAACCGACCGGGACCACCGCATCGGGACGCTGTTCATGAACCCTGGAGGACCGGGCGGTCAGGGCACGGTGGACCTACCGGACTGGATCTCGCTGTTCTCGCCGACAATGCAGGCCCGTTTCGACATCATCAGTTGGGACCCGCGCTGGACACAGCGCGGGACATGGACCTTCTGCGCCAAGCAGTGGGGGGAGCGGACGCTCAACTATCTCGGCACCTCGTACGGCACTTTCCTGGGCGCCGTGTATGCCAACGTCTTCCCCGGCAATGTTCGGGCGATGACCTTGGATGGGAACCTCACGCCGAGCCTGTACACGAAACGGCGCCCCGCGTGTCGCACTGAGCAGCTCACTGCGCTTCGGCACCAACCAGGGGATGTCCGAGTCGCTGGACGAGTTCCTTGACCGATGCGGATTGGCGGGTCCCGCAAGGTGCGCGTTCTCGACCGGTGATGCGCCGGGCACCCGCGCGAAGTTCGACGCCCTCCCGCAGCGATTGAAACGCGCGCCCGTCAAGATGAACGAAATCACGCTGACCGATGCGCTGTTCTTGAAGGTCTTGGAGGGCAGGTTCTTCACGACGCAGCCGGAGCCGGGCCGCTGCCGAATCCGGTCCTGCTGATCGGCAACACGCACGACCCGTCGATGCCATACAGGAACTCGGTCGGCATGTCCCGGGAACTGGCGAGGGCGCGTCTGCTGACGGTCGAAGGCTACGGTCACACCGTCCTCCTGAACCCCAGCCGGTGTGCGCAGCAGTACGAGGATGATTACCTGGTGAGCCTGTCCTTGCCCCCGGACGGCACGGTCTGCCAACAGGACACGCAGCCATTTGAGTGAACGGGGCTTCCAAGGTGCGGCCAGGATGGCCCCGCGCAGAGACTGGCGGCCCGGCGCCATGCCGGAGCCGCCGGACAGCGTGCTGCTGGGTGCGCGGACCTGGCGCTGTCCGGCACCGAGACATCCTCCCGCAAGTAGGCCCTGCGGCGCTGCCGGCGCAAAGCCGCCCGCCGCACGCGATGAACGGCCGAAGCCGCCGAGGGCATGGTGCCCTTGGCGGCCTCGGCTCAAACCGGTGCGGAAACAAGATGATGGAAGCAGTGTGCCAGCCCTTCGCAGGGCCGGCGTGCTGCCGATCCTCAACCCTGCTTGAGCTTGGCGACCGTCGCGTCGGGAACGCCTGCGAAGTTGTTCGACAGCAGGTAGCGCGGGCTGGCCCTCACCCACTTGTCGAGGTCGATCTCCTCGAACTTGCCGGCGTCCCAGGTCTGCACGATTTCCAGGTCCTCGTCGCCGACGTTCTTGATCGCGTGGCCGAAGCCGGCCGGGATGTAGGCGACGTCGCCGGGGCCGAAGTTCGCGACCTTGCTGCGCCCGCCCGACCCGAAGGTCGCGACCTGCCCCTTGCCGCGCAGGTAGTAGTGCCACTCGTTGGCGTTCGGGTTCCAATGGAGGTTGCGCATGGCGCCGGGCTTGATGGTCAGCACGCCGCCCGACATGGTGCGGGACGCCGGGAACTCGTCCACGGATGCCAGGCGGAAGGTGCCGCCGTCGAAGTCGCGGACGGCCTTGGCGTCGTGCAGCAGCCGGAACTTGTGGGTGGACTCCTTCGGCCACGGCGCGTCGAGCGCGTCCGACGCGGCCAGGACCGGACCGGCCTGGATGTAGGCCTCGCCCTTGGGGAAGGCGTCGAACACGTCCTTCGGCAAGCCGAAGTTCATCGCCAGCATGTCCTTGGGCGTCACGTCGATCCAGTCGGTGATGGAGAACGTGCCGTGCTCGGAGAAGGCGCCGTTGTCGAAGGACAGGATGAAGTGGCAGGGCTTGTCGCCGATGGTCTGGATAGAATGGCCGTGGCCCTTGGGGAAGTACCACAGGTCGCCCGGCTCGTAGTTGTTGATCTCGCTGGCGCCGGACGGGTCCAGCACCACCGTCTGGCACCGGCCGTCGATGACAAAGGCCCACTCGGCGGCGATGGCGTGCCAATGCAGCTCGCGCGACGCGCCGGGGTCCAGGAACATGTGGACGCCCGCGATGCCCTTGCTGATCGGGAACTGGTGGACGGTGGCCTCCTTCGCCCAGCCGCCCGACGTCACCTTGGGCCGGTTGCCGTCGAGCGAGAAGCGGAACTCGGGCATCGCCTCCACGTCGGCCTGGTCGTGCTGCACGACCTTGTCGCCCGGCGGCAGCGGCACCGCCTGGCGCGCGAACCCGCCATCGCCCGGCTGGGCCGCCTGCGCGGAGCCTGCCAGCGCCAGCCCGCCTGCGCCCAAAGCCGCGCTGCCGAGCAATCCTCGGCGATTGATCTGATTCATCCTCATTGAACGCTCCCTGCCTGAACTCGCGACTCAATAATGCGCGGTTATCCACACAGCGGAAGGGCTGGGTACGGTGGGTGTCAATTCAATATGATTATGGGCACATGCACAGCACGAATAACTATGGCCGCCGGCCCGCCTGGAAGAGACCGGGGGCGCCGCCGGCACCGGCAACTCGGCGCAGCTTTGCCCCGATGCTCGCGCAAGCGCCGGATGCGGGCGGAGCGCAGCCGAGCGTGACGGTCACGCCTGCGCCCGCTCCGCTTCTCGGAGCAGGTGGTAGGTCACGGCCACCTAGAGCCGATTGCGTTTCAGTTTGGGCGGTGGCCTGCACGGCGGAACCAGCCC
>CAXUJE010000437.1:0-4724 GCA_964251035.1 uncultured Acetobacteraceae bacterium | reverse complement strand
GCAGCAGTCACGGTCCCTCAATCTCCCACCCCCAAACACGTTTTGCCACAGCCTCCACCCATCCCGGTCCTCGCTGACCTACGCAGCAATCCTCCTGTCCGCCAAACGACCGAGGCTGTTGAAGAAGTCGGCTTTCGGGCCGAAATCCCAGTATTCGGCAGCCGGTTAGGGACAGCACAGGGCACAACCTGTCCTCCGTCAGTCGGGCGCTGGCCTTCTGGCGAGCAGGATCAGGTTCTGGGCGGCAGCGGCCATCGTGAACTCCTCGGCGGCACCGCGTAGCCCGCGCAATTTGAGCCGCCGCAGCCCCATGTTCCGTTTGAGCTGGCCAAAAAGGCGCTCGACGCGCTTTCGGAGGCGACGAGAGCGAACAAAAGCGGGCGTGCCTTCGAGGTCGCGGACGCGATCGCGCACATCCTCGTCAACCGTCCTCAGCACGCGTCGGCTCGGCGCGTCGGTGCAGTCCGGCTTTCGCGCGCACGCGCCGCAGGTGGTCGGCGATCCGCTATAACGATGCGTGCGGGTCCGTCGCTCATAGCCGCGGTGGCGAAGCTGGTGCCCTTCGGGGCAGGTATAGGCGTCGGCGGTTTCGTCATAGGCGAAGGCTGAGCGCGGGAGCTTGCCCTGGGTCAGTGCCGTCCGGTCGAGCAGCGGCACATGCGGCTCGACCCCGCGCTCGAAGAGCCAACGCAGCAGGCCTGCGCTGCCATACGCCTTGTCGGCGGCGAGGCGTTCGGGGTGGAAACCGAACCGATCCGCGGCGCGCGTTATCAACGTTCGCGTTGCCGCCACCTCAGCGCCCAGGCGCGCGGGCGTGGCCTCGACATCGAGGATGACGCTCGTCTCGCTGTCGATCAGGTAGTTTGTGGCGTAGCTGAATTGCCCTGGGCCATGCTTGATCGACCAAGCCGCCTGCGGATCCGTGGGTGAAGTGTATTTGGGCGGTGCCGGCTCACGCTCGTCCGAACCGGCCGGCAGCGCAGCATCAAGTGCCGCGAGATACTCACGCACAGGCCGGACCTCGCGCTCCTGCTCGTCCCAAGCGTCGGCATCCGCCGCACCGGTGAACTTGCGCTCGCTGCCGGCGTCGGCCTCGATCGTGCTCGCGTCAATCGCGGTGTCGCGGCCAGGAGTGAGCCCGGCCTTGGCACACGCGCGCACGACCTCCTCGAACAGCATGCGATGCACGTCGCCGTCGCGGAAGCGCCCGTGACGGTTCTTCGAGAACGTCGAGTGGTCTGGCACGCTTCCGTCCAGCCCCAGGCGGCAGAACCAGCGATAGGCAAGGTTGAGGCGGACCTCGTCGCAGAGCCGCCGCTCCGAGCGGATGCCGTGCAGATAACCGATGAGCAGCATGCGCATCACCAACTCGGGATCGACCGATGGTCGTCCGGTGGCACTGTAATATCGCGCGAGAGCCCGCCGGACGAAGCTGAAGTCGAGCGCCGCATCGACGCGACGGAGCAGATGATCGGCGGGCACGTGGTCCTCAAGCCGGAAACCAAAGAACAGCGGCTCCTGTCCTGACAGCCTGCCCATCATCGTCGTGATCTCCGGTCCGCTCCTAGCCGAAACGGATCATGCGACAAACGCGCCCGCAAGCGAGTTTTTCAACAGCCTCGACCGATGACCAACTCCCCTCGATGTGTCCGCCAACTACTTGCACGCGGATGAGAAAATGGACGCTTTGATTGCCGGACGGGAGAACGGACCCTGCTGACCTTCGTACGTGCAGGTCTGCGCCGTCCAATGGCGGCTCATGACAGAGGTGGTGGGTGGACGCCTTGACGGAGGACAAGGAGGCTTGCGGTGGAGGTGGCGCCGCCGTCTGCACGTCCTGCTGTGCTGGGCTGTTTGACGGGCACCAGTCCAAGGTTTGCACGCCAGCATCGGCGTCCCGCGAGGCGTTGTGGGCAAGACGGGGAGGTCCCGGCCAGGCGTTGCTGCCCCGACGACCTGGGCCACGCTGACGCACCCCAGCGCGATCCGGTTGCGCCTGGGCTTCTGGAGCAGGCAAGGACCGGCTTAGGATCGAGGCTGCGCATTGGCCGTAGGAGGACCATGTTGGCCAACGTGTTCGACCACCTTCCCGTCTCGTCGCGGGACGAGGACATCACCGAGCTGCTTTCGCGACAGGAGGCCCGGATCGAGCGGATCGTCTCGACCGGCCAGTCAACGCCTGTGGACGCGCCCTACGACCAGGACCATGACGAGTGGGTGCTGCTGCTCAAGGGTGCGGCGGGCTTGTGGATCGACGGCAAAGGAGAGCGCGATCTCCGTCCTGGCGACCACCTGCTGATCCCCGCCCATTGCCGGCACCGGGTCACCTGGACCGCAACGAACGAGCCGACCGTCTGGCTTGCCATCCACTTCCTTTAACCAATTGCGCACCGCGTCTGACGCCGGCCGACGCGATCACGGCGGCGGCCCGGCCAGCTCGTCGTAGCCCCGGTTCAGGAACTCGATCAGGCACGGGCCGTGCCCAAACGGGTCGGCGAGCACCGCGATCTTGCCCCAGGCCGCCGTTTGGGCGTCCTGTTCGACCTGCGCCCCCGCACCGGCCGCAAGGGACACGGCGCCTTCTATGTCCGCCACCACGACATCCAGGTGCACGGGCGTCCAGTGCCGCTGGTAGCCCCGCCTGCTGCCGGCCGCGCCCATCGACCCGGCCGCCTTCTCCAGCAGGAACACCGGGACCGGCCAGCAGGACAGCTCCGCCGCTTGCGCGCCCAGGGGGCGCCTGATCGTCAGGCCAAATGCCTGGGTGTAGAACGCGACCCCGGCCCCGAGGTCCGGAACGTCGATGTTCACCAAGATGGCCACCGTTGCCTCTCGGTCTCAACGCGCATGGGCGGGACGACGGGCGAACAGCGCCTCGAACAGCCGCTCCGCTTCGTGCAGCCCTTCCTCGGTCAGCACCACCGACTTCGCCTTGCTGGCCGGGTTGAGGATGAGGCCCTTGCGGTGCAGCCGGTCGAGCGCGTCCCAGTCGTGGCCCTTCCACGCCCGCGCCCCGCCATGCAGCGTCAGCCACAGCAGCGCCAGCACCGCCTCGTCGATCCGGTCCTCGTCCACGTCCATGCCCACCCACCCAGCCACGCTCATGGCTCAACGCACAGCGGTCAGTGTCCGCTGTGCGCCATCATGTATTCCACCGCCTCCGCTTCCGTGCCCACGAAGGTGTCACCGCGGTCGTTCTCGACCACGATGTAGGCACCACTGAGCAAGTTCTCGCGGAGGTGCGCCAGAGCCTGCTCGGCAATGGCCTCGTCACCCGGGCCGTGCTCGGCACGCAGCTGCTGGACCGCCGCAGCCGGGTTCAGGCGCGTCCATGGCATTGTCAGTCTCCTCCTGGCCGCTTGTCCCGACGGCCCACACGAGACCGCCCCGGAGCACGCCGGCAATGGAAAACGTGGTGCCGCAGCACGGGCGGGGAAGCCCAGCAGCCGCCGCCCGGCTTGTCAGGCCGGCTCGCTCTCGCATTCGCGCCGGCGCGCGTCCAGCGCCTCCATCATCTCGATGAGCTGCAGGCCGCTCTCCTCGCCCGTCATGCGCCGCCACGGCTCGCCGCGCTCGAAGCAGTCGAGCGCTTCCCTGGCGCCCCGCGCCGCATCGGCCGCCGCCCGGGCCGCAAGCGTGCGGAACGTCCACTCGGAACGGGTGCGCCGCACCTGCTCGTCCAGCCCGTCCAGCAGCCCGTCGAAGCCGGCAGCCTTGGCGTTCCTCAGCTTCAGCTGCGCCTGCTCGGCCGCCGCCTCGGCGTCCCGGTAGGCCCAGCCCAGCGTGCAGGCCCGCTCGACCTGCACCGCGTTCATCGCCCGCAGATGCGCCACGGCCGCGTCCACCCCCATGCTGAACTCCAGCGCCTCGGCCAGCCTGGTGAACGCATCGACCGTCTGGGCCAGGGTGTCGGGACGCCCCTCGTCACCCGCGAGCTCGTCCGCCATCGCCGCCGCGAGGTCGTGCCGCGGCGCCAGTTCGTCGGCCAGCAGCAGCGTCGGCTTGGCCCGGCGCTCCACGGGAAAGCGCACGACGCCATCCGTCCCGGGAAGATGATCTATTTCCATCGCACTCTCCTTGGTCGTCCCCGCGGTTGTACGACGCCTGGCCAGGAACACGCAAGCAAAAACTGACCTAACACACTGTTATTGTTTAATTATGTGTTCCTGGCGCACGGCTTCGGCGCTTTGCGTTTCACAGCCCCAGCCAGTGCGGAAAACGGTGCCGGCACCTGAGCCAGGACCATCGCGTGGCAGGCCGATGCAGCCGCAAGACCACGAGGAGAAGCAGCGAACGAGGAGGAACGTCCTACGGCGGGCAGCGGGCCGCCGCAAAGGGGAGGACCGCCAAGGCGGTCCCGCGCAAGCGCGCGCCTTTGCCGCGGGCCGCCGCCCGCCGTCTCCGAACGGGGTCAGCAACGATGCTGACGAGAACGGAGACGCGACGATGAGCAACACCGCCATTCCCATTCCCGGCACCCCGGCCTCAGCGAAATCGCGCAGCGATTTGCGCGGGGCCGCCCAGCGCGAGGCCGTCACCCTGGTCCAAGCCTGGCAGCACACCGAACTCGGAGCGGACGACGAGCTGGACCTGCTGCGCCGCATCGCGGCCCACGGCCTCGCGTCGCGCATGATGGCCGCCCATGGCGCCGACGTCGCGCGCTGGGTCACCATCCCGGTGATCGGCTGATCGACGAGCCGCGACGGTGCATGTCCATGCTTCGT
>CAXUJE010000436.1:0-4728 GCA_964251035.1 uncultured Acetobacteraceae bacterium | reverse complement strand
GCGCGGCGCCGGGGTCGTGCCCGGTCATGGCGCGGGTGATGCGGGCCTCGTCGAACTCGGCCATCGCGCCTTCCGCCACCACGCGGCCGTTGCGCAGCACCGTGAGGCTGTCGGCCACCGCCAGCATCTCCCGCATCTTGTGGCTGACGAACAGCACGGCGATGCCCCGGGCCTGCATGCCCTCGACCAGTTGGAACAGCCGGGCGACTTCCTGATGGGTCAGCGCCGTCGTCGGCTCGTCCATGACCAGCAGGCGCACGTCGGCCAACAGGGCGCGGGCGATGGCGACCAGTTGCCGGCCCGCCACCGGAAGGCTGCCCACCTCCGCATCCGGGTCGAGCGCCACGCCCAAGCGCGCGGACGCTTCCGTCACCGCACGGCGTGCCCGGCGGCGGCTCGACAGCCAGCGCCGGCCGCCGAGGTCCTGGCTGGCTGCCAGGTTTTCGGCCACCGTGAGGTTCGGGAACAGGGAGAAGTCCTGGTAGATCACCTGCACCCCGGCCGCGATGGCTTCCCGCGGGGTCAGGGCGGCGCGCGAAACGCCGGCCAGCACGACCTCCCCGCTGTCCGCCCGGTGCACGCCGCTCAGCACCTTGATGACGGTGCTCTTGCCCGACCCGTTCTCCCCGGCGAGGCAGCGGACCTCGCCGGGCGCGATCCCGAACGACACCCGGTCCAGCGCCTGCACGCCGCCGAACCGCTTGGACACGGCCCGCAGCGCCAGGACAGGCGGTGCGTCAGAAATTATATTGGCCCATGTTCTCCTTGGTCACGCCGACCCAGCCCGCGCCGTACAGCAGCCCAGGCCGCGCCGGGTCAGGCGCCAGCAGGCTGTGATAGCCGTCCAGCCCGAGGTCCAGGCCCGCCTTGATCTCCATGTTGTGGCCGCGGAGCCGCATCGCCGCCAGCACCGACATGGCGTAGCCGGCAACCGCCGGGTCCCAGAACTGGATGTACTGGATGTCGCCGTCCCGCAGGTATTGCCCAGCGACCGACACCAGCCCGGTGCCGCTGAACAGCAGCTTGCCCTGCTCGCCGCGCTCGGCGATCAGGCGGCCGGCCCCGGCGCTCGCCGGCATCGGCGCGCCGATGATGCCGCGCAGGTCCGGGTGCGCCGTCAGCACCTCCTTTAGCTTGTTGTAGGCGACCTCCGCGTCGTCATAGCTTTCGACCCGGCGCACCGCCTCCTGCATCTGCGGGAAGTGCTCCTTCTGATAGGCCACCGCGCCGTCGATCCATTCCATGTGCGACTGGCTGGTGAGGCTGCCCACCGTCGCCACGTACTTGCCCTGGCCGCCGGTGCGGCTCCCCAGCTCCTGCATCAGCTTGGCGCCGTAGGCGCGGTTGTCGAACGCCTCGATGATGAGGTCGGCATTCACCAGGTTGCTGGCCTCGTGCGCCACGACGACGATGCCGCGGTCGCGCGCCTTCTTCAGCACCGGCTCCACAGCCTCGATGGAGAACGGCACGATGCAGATGGCGTCCACGCCCTGGCCGATCAGGTTCTCGACCAACTGCACCTGCGCGGCGGCGTCGGCCTGGCTCGGCCCGACCATCCAGGCGTCGTGCCCGGTGTCGCGGCCGAACTGCTCGACGCCCGCGCGCATGCGGTCGAACCAGGCGATGCCGTCCACCTTCACGACGGTCGCGATCTTCCATTTCTTGCCTGCGGCCTTCTGGCTCAGGTCCTTGGACACCTTGCTGGCATCGACCGGTCCGGCGGCCTGCGCCCGGGCTGCGCCGGCCAGCGGCAGCAGCGCGGCGCCCGCGGCAAAACCTCGGCGGGTGAGCATCATCTCCGTTCCTTCCCCAAGCATCCGGCCGTTCCAGAGTGCCGGCATTGCCGTCATCATAGCTGAACCGGCGCCGTGCTGGAAAAGCGAATCTGCGCGGACAGCAGTTCTAAACCCCGTCCAGTTCGAGAAGCATGGTTTGGGGAGCAGGCTCCCTATCTCTGGAGGGCGATGAGACCGGAGCCCTGTTCATTCCTACCACGCTGCGCGTTGACCATGCCTGGTGGGGCAGACGCCGGAGAACCTGCGTCATCTTGCGACGAGCGCTGCCCATCAGCGCACCCGTGAGCGCTTCTTGATGCCATACAGGATCACCCAAGCGCGTTGCGCCACGCAGGTGGCCGAACGCACCGGCCACCCGCAAACCGTGATGGAGTGGCTGCGCCTGTGTAACGAGCGCGGCCCCGAGGCGCTGGCTGACCCTCGCACCGGTGGCCGCCCCCCTTTGCCCAAGGATCGAGGCCGCCCTCGGCACCGAGGCCTGCGCTGCCCAGCAGGTCGCGGCCAGCCCGCCTATAGCCGGAGCCGATCCGCGCTGCCCTGCACCGGCTGGACCTGTCGTGGAAGACGGCCAGGAAGCCGCTCGGCCGTGCCGATCCTGCCCGGCGGGGCGCCTCCATTGAACAGCTGCGCCCCGTGCTGGACGGCGCCCAGCGGGACCGGCACATGCTGGCCGACCTCGACGAGGCGCACATCCGCCAAGACGTCGGCCTTGGCTTCGGCTGGAGCGAGCGCGGCAAGCGCTTCCATGTGGCCTCCACCTCGCCCGGCCTTGCGGCCAAGGTCTCGGTCTACGGCCTTCACCTCTACAACGAGGGCCAGGTGCGGCTTTGGCCCTGTCCGCGCGCCAATGGCGAGCACACGATCGACGTGCTGCATCGGCTGCGCGCCGAGTTCCCTGATCGCACGCTTGCCGTGATCTGGGACGGCGCGCCCTATCACCGGGCCAAGGCCGTCTGGGCCGTAGCCGCCAGCCCGCGCAAACCACTTGGTCTTCGCTGGCATCACGCTCATGCCGTTGCCGGGCTACAGTCCCGACTTGATGCCGGTGGAGGCATTGTGGCGCTGGTTGCGCGAGGACGTCACCCAACCATCACTGCCACGCCACCGCCGAGGACCTCACGCGCCGCGCCGCTGCCTTGGAGGCCAGGGTTAACCAAGATGCATACGCCGTTGCCGGCCGCCTCTGGGTCAAGGACCACCTCGACCCAGACGAGGAGAAACTACGGTCCTCAAATTAGGCGAGGTTTAGCCCCGAGTGCGTGTTGCCCGGATGACGCGCACGATCCATGGCTACCGAGCTTCCGTCAAAGCCGATGCAACGGCGTATTGCTGGAGCATACACCAGCAGCACGCGCATTCTCCTCAACGCCCTTCCCTTCTTGCCGTGCGGCGTCTGCGCCCCTGGCACGGCGCGTGCTAGTCCTGCCCCCATGGACACACAAGCCCCAAGCGCCCCCGCCGACTGGACCCGCTTCGAAGCCGATCTCGCCGGCATCCCCTGCATCACCGACCCGGCCGCGGTCCGGCAGAAAAGCCGCGACTTCTTCTGGTACAGCCCCATCCTCAAAGCCCAGCTCGACCGCAAGACCGCCGACATCGTCGCCTGCCCGCGCAACGAAGCGGAGGTGGTGGCGGTCGCCGCGCAATGCGCGCGCTGGCGCGTGCCGCTCACCGTGCGCGGCGGCGGCACCGGCAACTACGGCCAGGCCGTGCCGCTCCAAGGCGGCGTGGTGCTCGACATGACGGCGCTCGACCGCATCATCGCGCTGGAGGACGGGCTGCTGACCGTCGAGCCGGGCCGCAAGATGGGCGACATCGACGCGGCCACCCGGCCGCAGGGCTGGGAGCTGCGCATGCACCCGTCCACCAAGCGCACCGCCACCATCGGCGGCTTCGTCGCCGGCGGCAGCGGCGGCGCCGGGTCGATCACCTGGGGCGGGCTGCGCGACGCCGGCAACGTCATCAGCGCCCGGGTCGTGTCGTGCGAGGAGGCGCCCCGCATCGTGACCCTGACCGGCGACGCGGTGGCGGGCGTGAACCACGCCTACGGGACCACCGGCATCATCACGGCGCTCACGCTCGCCATGGCGCCGGCGCAGCCCTGGGTGGACCTCATGGCCGGGTTCGACGACTTCGACGCCGCAGCAAAGTTCGGCCTGGCGCTGGGGCTGGCGGACGGCGTCGCCAAGAAGCTCGTCACCGCCGTGGTAGCGCCGCTGCCCGAATGGTTCCGCGGCCTCGACATCCCGGCGGGGCAGCACGTCGTGCTGGCGATGGTGGCCCGGCACGGCCTGGTGCCCTGGGACGACCTGCTGCGCGCCCATGGCGGGCGCGAGCTGCTGCGCGCCCCGTCCGACGAGGCCGGGCGCACGCCCGTCTACGAATACACCTGGAACCACACGACGCTGCACGCCTTGCGGCGGGACAAGGGCATGACCTACCTGCAATGCCTCTACCCGGCCGACCGGGCGCTTGAGCTGATGGCCGAGATGCAGGCCGCCTTCCCGGAGGAGCTGATGACGCATCTGGAGTTCATCCGCGTCGGCGGCCGCGTCACGTGCAGCGGGCTGCCGGTGATCCGCTTCACCACCGCGGAGCGCCTGGCGGAGATCGTGGCCTACCACGAGAGCCGGGGCGTGCTGATCGCCAACCCGCATTTCTACACGCTGGAGGACGGCGCCGGCCACAAGCGCGTCGGTGAGACGCAGCCGGCGATGAAGGCGGACATGGACCCCTTCGCCCTGCTCAACCCGGGCAAGATGCGCAGCTACGCGCCGGCTGCCTAGGGTCCGTCCAAAGGCCCGCCGGTGAGTTGCTTCCGCACGCGCTTCGGGCGTGCAAGGAATGGCGCAAGCGTGACACGCCGCCCGCTCCACGCCAACCGGCCCAAAGAAGGCCGCCCTCAACCCAAGGGGAAACACGATGCCCGGCG
>CAXUJE010000435.1:0-4734 GCA_964251035.1 uncultured Acetobacteraceae bacterium | reverse complement strand
GGGGCCTCCTTGGAGGCTGGCGGGCCAAAGAACTTTGGCGGCGCGGCGCTGCCGCCGGCAAAGCTGCCGCGACCGACACCGCATCTACGCCGATCAACGGCATGGGCCCTATGTCTCAGTCGTGCTGTCGCTGCGCCTGGACGGCGCCGGCCATCAGCGGCGTCAGGTCGATCGTGGCGGCCGTGGCCTCGTAGCCCGCCCGGTTGGGGTGCAATTTCTCGCCCGGGCCGCCCCCGCCGCCAGCAGCCGCTGCTGCAGCACGTCCGGCCAGCGGTCGTCCCCGTTCAGGGTGGAGGCCGTGCCGTCCGTGATGGAGTCGCCCAGTGCCACCACCACCCGCGTGTCCGCAGCCGCCGCCACATCGACGGCGTCGAGGAACAACCAGGACGTGGTGCTGAACGGGAACTTCAGGACGCCGCCCGAGCCGCCCTTCGCCCCGGCGCTGGGCGCAGTCAGGTAGGAGGTGGTCAGCGCCTTGGCGTACACAGGCCCACCAGGCCCCGCCACCCTTGCACCAGCGGCCAGGCCGGACGGATGGACCGCACCGCCAAGGAGGCCACCATCAAGGCGTTCCACTGTCCCGGCCTCGGAAGCCCCAAGGCCCACGTGCTTGCTTCCGTGTCGGCCTGCAGCCTCGCCAAGCACCTCAAGGCGCTCCGGTGGAGGACGCCCTTCGAAGCCGTCTGCCACGCCTGGACGACAACCCCCGATGCCTTCACGCCCAACCCGCGCCAACCCATCCCGGGACCAAATAGCTAGTTTTTCGCCTTGTCCACCAGGCGGTTCTGCGCGATCCACGGCATCATCGCCCGCAGCCGCTCGCCCACCTGTTCGATGGGGTGCTCGCTCATGCGGCGCCGGGTGGCCTTGAAGCTGGCCTGGTTGGTGCGGTTCTCCAGCATCCAGTCGCGGGCGAAGCGACCGGATTGGATGTCGTCCAGCACGCGCTTCATCTCTGCCTTGGTTTCCGCGGTGACGATGCGTGGGCCGGTCACGTACTCGCCGTACTCGGCGGTGTTGGAGATCGAGTAGTTCATGTTGGCGATGCCGCCCTCGTAGATCAGGTCCACGATCAGCTTCACCTCATGCAGGCACTCGAAATACGCCATTTCCGGCGCGTAGCCGGCGTCCACCAGCGTCTCGTAACCAGCCTTGATGAGTTCGACCAAGCCGCCGCACAGCACCGCCTGCTCGCCGAACAGGTCGGTCTCGCACTCCTCCTTGAAGGTCGTCTCGATGATGCCGGCCCGGCCGCCGCCGATGGCGCTGGCGTAGGACAGCGCCACGTCCAGCGCGTTGCCGCTCGGGTCCTGCGCCACGGCGACGAGGCAGGGCACGCCGCCGCCGCGCTGGTACTCGCTGCGCACCGTGTGGCCCGGGCCTTTCGGCGCGATCATGAACACGTCGATGTCCGGGCGCGGGTCCAGCAGGTTGAAGTGGATGTTCAGCCCATGCGCGAAGGCCAGCGCCGCGCCGGGCTTCATGTTGGGGCCGAGCTTCTCCCGGTACAGGTCGCCCTGCCCCTCGTCGGGCGTCAGCACCATGACGACATCGGCCCAGCGCGCGGCATCGGCCGGGTCCATGACGCGGATGCCGGCGGCCTCCGCCTTCGCCACGCCTGCCGAGCCGGTGCGCAGGCCGACCGCAAGCTCCGTCACGCCGCTGTCCCGGAGGTTGGCGGCGTGGGCGTGGCCCTGGCTGCCGTAGCCGATGACCGCGACCTTCTTGCCCTTGATCAGGTTCACGTCGGCGTCGCGGTCGTAATAGACGCGCATGGGGTGGCCTCCTTGGCTGTTTGCGTGCGTGGGTTCTAGCGGCTCAGCCGCGCATGGCTAGTGCTTGGACGACAGCGTCCGCGTGCCGCGGGCGATGGCCGCGATGCCGGTGCGGCTGACCTCGGCGAGGCCAATGGGGCGCAGCAGCTCGATGAAGCTGTCGAGCTTCTGCGTGCCGCCCGTCAGCTCGAACACGAAGCTTCCCACCGTCGCGTCGATCACCCGGGCGCGGAACGCCTCGGCGAGGCGCAGCGCCTCCGCCCGGTTGGCGCCGTCGCTGATGACCTTCACCATGGCCAGCTCCCGCGCCAGGTGCGGCCCTTCCTGCGACAGCTCGGCGATGCGGTACACCGGCACCAGGCGGGCGAGCTGCGCCTTGATCTGCTCGATCACCATGTCGGTGCCGCTGGTCACGATGTTGATGCGGCTGCGGCTGCCGCCCGCGTCTACGCTTGCGACCGTCAGGCTGTCGATGTTGTAGCCGCGCCCGGCGAACAGGCCGATGACCCGGGCCAGCACCCCGCTCTCGTTGTCCACCAGCACGGAGATGGTGGCGGAGCGGTGCGGCAGCGCCGCCGCCTCCTTGCCGGAGAAGGTGGGCGGCGCCGCGGGATGGGGGGAGTCCTCGGGCATCAGACCAGCATCAGCCCTTCATCGGTGATCGACGCCGTGCGGTCTTGGTCCTCCGGCCCCAGGATCATCTCGTTGTGCGCGGCGCCGGACGGGATCATCGGGAAGCAGTTCTCCTTCTGATCGACGCAGATGTCGGCGATCACCGGGCGGTCGATGGCGATCATCTCCCGGATCACCCGGTCAAGGTCATCGACGCCGGTGGCGCGCAGGCCGACGCCGTGGAACGCCTCCGCCAGCTTCACGAAGTCCGGCAGGGATTCCGAGTAGCTTTCGGAGTAGCGCCCGCCGTGCAGCAGCTCCTGCCACTGCCGCACCATGCCCATGTACTGGTTGTTCAGGATGAACACCTTCACCGGCAGGCGGTATTGCGCCAGCGTCGCCATCTCCTGGATGTTCATCTGCACGCTGGCCTCCCCGGAGATGTCGACCACCAGGGCGTCGGGATGGGCGATCTGCACCCCCATCGCCGCCGGCAGGCCATAGCCCATGGTGCCGAGGCCGCCCGAGGTCATCCAGCGGTTCGGCTTGTCGAAGCGGAAGTGCTGCGCCGCCCACATCTGGTGCTGGCCGACCTCCGTGCTGATGAAGGTCTCGCGCCCCGTTTCCCGGGTGATCTCATACAGGCGACGGATGGCGTGCTGCGGCTTGATGACGGCGCCGGGGCTGGGGTCCTGGGTGTACTTGAGGCTGTCCAGCGCGCGCCAGGCGTCGATCTGCCGCCACCAGGACGCCAGCGCCTCCCGGTCCTGACGCGCGTCGTCCGCGTGCCAGGCGGCCAGCAACGCCTCCATCACCCGGCCGGCATCGCCGATCACCGGCACGTCGACCAGCACGTTCTTGTTGATGCTGCTGGGGTCGATATCGACGTGGATCTTGCGGCTGCCGGGGCTGAAGGCGTTGATCCGCCCCGTCACCCGGTCGTCGAACCGCGCGCCGACGTTCAGCATCACGTCGCAGCCGTGCATGGCGTTGTTGGCCTCATACGTGCCGTGCATCCCGAGCATGCCCAGGAACTGCGGGTCGTTCGAGGGGTAGGCGCCCAACCCCATCAGCGTGCTGGTGCACGGCACGCCGGTGGCGCGCACGAAGGCGACCAGCGCGTCCGACGCGGCCTCCCCTGCGTTGATGACGCCGCCACCGCTGTAGACGATGGGCCGCTTGGCCGCCTTCATCAGCCGCACCGCCTCCTTGATGCGGGAGGGGTCAGGCTCGGTCATCGGGCGGTAGCTGCGGTGCGGCTCGGCCGAGGCGGGCTGGTAGGGCGCGGGCGCGATCAGGATGTCCTTGGGCAGGTCGATCAGCACCGGGCCGGGCCGGCCGCTACGGGCGATGTAGAACGCCTCGTGCACCGTGCGGGCCAGGTCCTCCGACTGGCGGACCAGGTAGTTCTGCTTGGTGGCGGCGCGGGTGATGCCCGTGGTGTCCGCCTCCTGAAAGGCGTCGTTGCCGATCAGGTGGGTCGCCACCTGGCCGGTCAGGCAGACCACCGGGATGCTGTCCATCAGCGCATCGACCAGGCCCGTCACCGTGTTGGTGGCGCCCGGCCCGCTGGTGACGAGCACGACGCCGACCTTGCCGGTGCTGCGCGCGTAGCCCTCCGCCGCATGCACCGCCGCCTGCTCGTGCCGCACCAGGATGTGGCGGATGCTGTTCTGCTGGAAGATGGCGTCGTAGATCGGCAGCACCGAGCCGCCGGGGTAGCCGAAGATCACCTCGACGCCCTGGTCGCGGAGCGCGCGGAGCAGGATCTCGGCGCCGGACTGCTGCTGGATGGCCGTCATGTCGTGTCTCCCGATGGATCGAACACCGCACCCTCCGATGCGGTGCGCCGGTCTGCCTTAATGAAACGCATTAAACCACACCAGACGCTTTCCGAAAATTGCGTTCTGTCCGCAAACCGCGCATGGATCGTATGCGTGGCGCACGGGTCAACCACCGTCCGGCGGCGGAACCATGTCGTCTGCCGCTTGGCGTACTGCCCTGACGCCAGCACGGCGCGGCGCCGCGCCGCCAGCACCCGCCGCACTCCCCCGACATAGGCCGCCACCACCGGCCTGCCAACCCCCCCCCCCCCCCCCAGCGCCGGGTCGAGCCGGAGCGCCAGCAACGCCGCCGCTTCCCGCACCGCGCCGGCCGTCAGCATCGCCGTGAACCGCTTTTCAATCGCATCCCGCAACGTATCACGCGGCGGGTCCAGCAGCATCATCCGAAAGGACCATGCCGGGCGTGCCGGCGCCGCCGCGTGCCAGGCCGCGAGCCACGCCGCGAGGCCCTGGCCGGTGCCGCGCCAGACCTCCCAGGCGCGGGCCAGGCGCTGCCCGTCGCG
>CAXUJE010000434.1:0-4750 GCA_964251035.1 uncultured Acetobacteraceae bacterium | reverse complement strand
CGTGAGCATCAACCTCGATGTCCAGGCGCGCCGCATCCAGGAAGGCCAGGACGTGTTCGAGGTCGTCCTGCAGATCAAGGCGGAAGCGACCGAGCCGCAGGCCCAGGCCGCAAACGGACAAGCGGCGAACGGCCAGGCCGCCGAGGGCCAGGCCGCGACGGGCCGCCCGGTGTTCATCGCCGAGCTGGCCTATGCCGGCGTGTTCACCCTGACCGGGGTGCCGGAGAACACGGTGGAGCCGGTGCTGCTGGTCGAGTGCCCGCGCCTCTTGTTCCCCTATGCCCGCAACATCTTGGCCGACGTGACGCGCGACGGCGGCTTTCCCCCCGTGCTGCTGCAGCCGATCGACTTCGTCTCGCTCTGGCAAAGCCGCCGCGCCTCTGGAGCGACAGCGACCGCTTGAGTTATAAGAACGACAGCGACGACTTGAGCTACGCGGCGCTGGCGCAGGCCGCCCGGGCCTGGTCCAGCGCCGACCGCAGTGCGAACTCGTCGTAGGGCTTGCCAAGCCACACGATGCCTTGCCCCTCGGCCCGGGCCGCGCCGGACGCCACGACCACCGGGATGCCGGGCAGGCGCTCGCGCACCCGGTCCACCAGCGCCAGGCCGTCCATGTCCGGCAGGCCGAGGTCACAGACCACAAGGTCGATGCCCTGGGCCAGCCGCGCCAGCGCCTCCGTGCCGGTCTCCGCCTCCAGCACGTCATGGCCGAGGTCGGCGAGCATGGTGGCCGTCGTCATGCGGACCAGCATCTCGTCCTCCACCAGCAGCACGCGCATCGCCTCGGGCGTGTGCGGCTTGCGCGCCTGGTCCAGCACCGTGCGCAGATGCCGGGCCAGGTCCTCGGTCCGCCAGGGCTTGCTCAGCAGGCTGACGCCCGGGTCAAGCTCGCCGTTGTGCACGATCGAGTTCTGCGTGTAGCCGGAGGTGAACAGCACCGCGAGGCCCGGCAGCATGCGCTGCGCCCGCTCCGCCAGCCCGCGCGACGACAGCGGCCCCGGCATCACCACGTCGGTGAACAGCACGTCCGGACGCGCGCCGCCCTCCAGCATCCGCAGCGCCGCTTCCGCGTCCGCGGCGGCCAGCACCGCGTAGCCCAGGCTGGCCAGCGCGTCGCCCGCCACCTGCCGCACCCCGGGATCATCCTCCACCAGCAGCACCAGCTCACCCTGTCCCGGCACGGTGGCGGTCGGCTCGGGCGGCGGCGCCTGCACGGCGGCGGCGGTGCGCGGGATGTAGAGGCGCGCCGTGGTGCCGCGGCCCAGCTCGCTGTAGAGCTGGAAATGCCCCTCGGACTGCTTGGCGAAGCCGAACACCATTGACAGTCCCAGCCCGGTGCCGCGGCCCTCGCCCTTGGTCGTGTAGAACGGCTCGGTGGCGCGGCGGAGCTGCTCCGGCGTCATGCCGCAACCGGTGTCGGTCACGGCGAACATCACGTACTGGCCCGGCGTCACCTCCGCCGCCCGCGCCGCGTACTCCTCATCGAGCGAGGCGTTCGCCACCTCGACCGTCAGGCGGCCGTGCCGCTCCCCGTCCGGCCCGGTCATCGCGTCGCGCGCGTTCACCACGAGGTTCAGCAGCGCGTTCTCCAACTGGTTCGGGTCGGCGCGCACCGCCCACAGGCCGCCGCCGACCACCAGCTCCATCGCGACCGCCTCGCCCAGCGTGCGGCGCAGCATGTCCTCGATGCCCATCAGCACGCGGGCGGGGTCAAGCGGCTCGGGCGCTAGCGGCTGGCGGCGGGCAAAGGCGAGCCGGGGCGGGGTCCGCCGGGCGCCGCGGGCAGCGCCGGCGGGCGCCGCGTCCAGGCGCGCGTGCAGCCACGCATCCTGCGCGTCGCGCCCTGCCCCGTCTCGCTTGGCCAGGTGCTTCGACACCAACTCCAGGTTGGTCGAGACGACCTGCAGCAGGTTGTTGAAGTCATGGGCGACCCCGCCGGTCATCTGGCCCAGCACCTCCATCTTCTGCGCCTGCCGGGCCAGGCTCTCGGCCTGCACGCGGCGGGTGATGTCGGCGACCGCGACCATCTGGCCGCCATCGGGCATGGCGGTGCGCCAGACCTCCAGCCGGCGGCCGTCCTGCTGCGCCTCGGCGATGGCCGGCGCGTCGCCTGGGCGGGGGTCGGACAGCAGAGGCGGCTCCAGGCGCTGCACCGCCGCGAGCTCGGCCAGCGTCACGCCGGGGCGCACGATCTCGGGCGGCAGGCCGGCCGTCCGGGCGAAGCGGCTGTTGCGGAGCAGCAGGCGCTCCTCGGGACCGAACACCGCGACGCCGTCGCGGACATGCTCCACCGCGGCCTCAAGCTGCGCGGCCGACAGCCGCTCCCGCCGCTGGGTGTCCAGCAGGCGCGCCCGGCCCAGCAGCAGCGCCAGCACCGCCAGGCCAAGCAGCAGGACCCCCAGCGCCGCCGCCCCCTGCATGCCGAGGCTGGCCAGGCGCTGGCGGGCCAGCACCGACGCGACCTCGGCCGCGCGCTCGGCCTCGGCCCGGTCCACGATGCGCTGCACGGTGACGCGGATGTCGTCCATCAGCGTCTTGCCGTCGTCGGTCATCACCAGATCGACCGCCGCCTGGTCCTGGCCGGCGCGGGCAAGCTCCACGGTGCGTGCCATCTCCGCCATCTTGCGCGGCACCAGCTCATGCAGCGGCGCGGCCTCATCCCGCAGCCAAGGGGTGTCGCGGCCGAGTTCGCCCAGGTGGTCCAGCACCGCGCCCACCCGGGCAACGGCGTGCTGATAGGGTTCAAGGTAGTACGCCCGTCCGGTCAGCAGGAAGCCGCGCTGCCCGGTTTCCGCGTCCTGCACGGCCGACAGCACCTGCTGCGCGGCGCTGGACTGCATGCGCGCAAGCCCGCTGCGGTCGGTCGCCGCCTGGATCGACTGGGCGACCTCGCGCTCGAACAGCAGGGCCGCGGCGAGCAGCAGGAGCGTCGCCAGCAGCAGCCCGGCCGCCTTCCAGCGCACCGAATGCCACGGGCTGAACGGCTTCAGGCCAGCCACAGCGGCTCCTTCAGCCGGGCCATGAACGCCGCGTGGCGGGCCAGCGCGTCCGGGCCGGGCTGCACCAGCACCGGCGTGCGCGGCCCGGTGGGCTTGTAGGCGATGGACGGCAGCGCGTCGCCGGCGTCCTCCGCCAGCAGCAGCCCGCGCTGCCGCCCGCCGGTCAGCTCGATGTACACCTCCGCCAGCAGGCGGCAGTCGAGCAGGGCGTTGTGGCTCGTGCGCTCCGACAAGTCGATGCCGAAGCGGCGGCACAGCGCGTCCAGGCTGTTGGGCAGGCCGGGGAAGCGCGCCTTGGCCAAGGCCAGCGTGTCGACCATGCGCCCGCGGTCCAGGGCGGGGCGGCGCAGCCGGGCCAGCTCGGCATCCAGGAAGCCGAAGTCGAACGGCGCGTTGTGCGCGACCAGCGGGGCGTCGCCCAGGAACGCCAGCAGCTCGTCGGCGACCTCGGCGAAGCGCGGCTTGCCCCGCAGGTCCGCGCGGGTCAGGCCGTGCACCCGGCTCGCCTCCGGGTCGATGTCCCGCTCGGGGTCGATGAAGCGGTGGAAGCTGCGCCCCGTCGGCAGGTCGCGCATCAGCTCCAGGCAGGCGACCTCGATCACCCGGTCGCCCGTGAGCGGGTCGAGGCCCGTGGTTTCCGTGTCGAACAGGACGGAACGGCTCAAGGCTGCATCTCCTGCATCAGGCGTTGGAGGCGGCGAAGCGCATGGTGGCGGGACAATCCGGTCGGAATGATGGCGTCGGCGCGGCGGCGTTTCTCGGCATCGGGCATCTGCCGTGCTATGATGGTGTCGATCTGCGCATCCGTCATCTGCCGCCGCGCCCGCACCCGCGCCCGCTGCACGGCGCGGGGGGCGGAGGCCACCAGCACCAGGTCGACCCGCCGCTCGCCCCCGGTCTCCAGCAGCAGCGGGATGTCCAGCACCACGAGCGGCCGTCCCGCCCGACGGGCGCGGGCCAGGAAGGCCTTCTCTTCGGCGCGCACCATCGGGTGCAGGATGCGCTCCAGCGTACGTATGGCGGCCGGATCGGGGACGGCAACGGCCCGGAGCGCCGCGCGGTCCACGGCGCCGTCCCGGATCACGCCCGGGAAGGCCTGGCCGATGGCCCGTACCGCCCGCCCGCCGCGGCCTTGCAGCGCGTGCACCGCCGCGTCGGCGTCGAACACCGGGATGCCGGCCCGCCGGAACGCCGCCGCGACGGTCGATTTGCCCATGCCGATCCCGCCGGTCAGGCCTATGATCCTCATGGGTTATATATTACAGGTCCGCAGCGATCAATTCAAAGGTTGCCTGATCCACCGCGGGCGTCACGCCGAACCAGGACGCGAAGCCCGCGACGGCCTGGTGCAGCAGCATGCCGAGGCCGCCCACCGTCCGCAGCCCGCGCGCCTCGGCGTCGGCCAGCAGCGGCGTGACCATCGGCGCATACACGATGTCCGTGACCACCAGGCCCGGCGGCGCGTCGTCCAGCGGCATGGGGAGGGCGTCCTGCCCCGTCATCCCCAGCACCGTCGTGTTGACCAAGAGCGCCTCCTCGCCCAGCGTCCCCCGCTCCGCCCAAGGCCGCACACGGAGGCCTGGCAGCGCCGCCGCCAGCGCCGCCGCGCGCTCCGCCGAGCGGTTGGCGACCACGACCGGCACACCGAGGTCGAGCAGCGCCGCCGCGATGGCCCGCGCGGCGCCCCCGGCCCCCAGCAGCAGCGCCGGGCCGGCGGCGGGCTCGCCGCCGTGCGCCCGGAGGTTCTCGAG
>CAXUJE010000433.1:0-4765 GCA_964251035.1 uncultured Acetobacteraceae bacterium | reverse complement strand
TAACTCAAGCCGTGGCCACATCAGAGATAGCCACTGCGTATGTTCAAGATTGTCGTCATAATGCTCAAACGCCGACCGCGTATTGTAGGGCGGGTCAATGTAGATACACTTCACCTGCCCGGCGTAGAACGGCAACAAGGCTTTCAGCGCGTCAAGGTTGTCGCCCTGGATCAGCATGTTCCCCGCCGCCGGGTCGCCCGCTGACAGCGCAGGCACCTCCTCCAGCAGGCGATACGGCACACGGCTGACGGCGCGGATATCATCGTCTCGGGTCAGCCAACTCAAAACAGGCACTCAGCGCCTCGCCTCATTCTCAACTGCCCTGCGTTCCGCCCGCGTCACGCCACACGCCACGGGTCGATCACCTCGACGCCGCAGCCGTCGAAGTCCGGCACGTTGCGCGTGGCCAGGGAAGCACCCCGCGAGCGGGCGATGGCGGCGATCTGGGCGTCGGCCTGCGAGATGGGCCGGCCGGCCTGACGGCGGTCGGCGGCGATCACCGCGAATGCCTGGGCGGCCAGGCTGTCGAAAGAAAGGATGCGACCGTTGAAATCCTCCTCCAACATGCCGCTGATCTCGGCCATGAGCGCGGAGCGCCGCTTGCCGCCCGGCAGCAGCGCGGCGCCATACCGCAACTCGGCCTCGGTGATGGCCGAGATGAACAGGCTCGCGTCCGGCTGGGCGGAGAGCCACCGTTCGACCAGGGGGTCCGGGGCAGGCCGCATCATCTCGGACAGGACGTTCGTGTCGAGCAGGATCACGCGTCGAAGGAGGGCGGCTCGCGCATCGGCTCGCGCGGGACCGTCGGCAGCTCGACGCCGCCCAGGCGCCTGAACCGGGCACGGATGGACGCGGCCAGGTGGCCGGGCCGGGCCGGTTCACGGTTCAGCGCCGAGCGGAGGATGTCGCGCGCCTCGTCCTCCATCGAGCGGCCGTGGAAGGCGGCTTGGACGCGTAGGCGCGACTTGAGCGTATCCTCGATATTCCGGATCGTGATGCTGGCCATCGGGTACCCTGCCATCAATGATCGCAGTTTAGGCGATGAGGCGGACAACGACAATGAATCTTGTGACGGAGCATGGCCGTCTTGCCCCGGACAAAGCAGGAAGCGTGACCGGCAATGCCGCCGGGCGCCTCCCGCCGTCGCCCTCCACCCTAACGCACCAAGTTGAACATGCGCTTCCGCACGCTATCCACCGCCCGCTGCACCCGCCGCAGCACCCGCACGCCCACCGGCTGCGCCCCCCGCCGGTCCGGCGGACGCACCCCGGTGCTGGAGCCGAAATCCTCGCCTTGCAGCACCGGGAACGGGCGGACCACATACGGCAGGATGCCGTTCTCCCAGAAGCGGTCCATGGTCTGGTCGATGGGCATGAACACCCGCCCGCCATACCGGAGCATCCGCGCCGCCCCCTCCCGCCGGATCAGGTAGGCCCCGGTGCCGAGCACGTGGGTGCGCAGGCGATACAGCGCCCGGCCGCCGGACAGCGCCGCGACGGAGGCGCCGCGGAACTTGGCCGAGGGCGGCTCCTGCACCTGGCTGCGCTTGGTGTCCAGGCGCACGACCAGCCAATCCTGGAAGCCGGAACCGAGCACGTCCTGCAGGACCTGCGGAAAGGCGGCATCGACCCGCACGTCGTCCTCCAGGATCAGCGCGGTCTCGATGCCGTCGCGGATCATGCGCCGATACACGTGGTGGTGGCTGAGGCAGCAGGCGATCTCGGTGTCCATCATCTCGACGCCGTAGATGCGCAGCGCCCGGGCGCGGTCATAGGCGGCGGCGCGCTCGGACGGCGTGAGCCGGCGGCCGTCTACCGCGGGCACGAACTCGGCCGCAAGGCCCAGCCGCTCCAGCAGCCCGGCCATGTGCCGGCGCCGCTCGGAATCCCGTTCGAGGTTGATGACGAAGACCGGCAACGCCGACACGAGATCCCGGCCGCCGTCCGGACGCCGCGGCCCGTCCTGCCGAGGCTCCGCATCCTGTCTCAACCCGCTCATGCGCCCACCTTCATCCCGCCGCGTTCGTCCCCGTGGAACCCTGCTCGACGGCCAAGGCGGGATCAAGGCCGAAGCGACCGCCCTGCCCAGCGGGCCGGGCCGGCACCCATTCCGCCGCCGCAAGGCCGAAGCCGAGCGCCAGGAAGAACCACCCCCCCATCGGCAACGAGACAAGCGGGCTTGTGGTGCTGATTGGCCAGGCCTGGATGAGGACCGCGACGAACAGGCCGACGCGCAGCGGGTCCGGCGCCCGCCACAGCCCGGCCGACAAACGGCGCAGCCAGAGCACGACCAGCAGGCCGAACCCGAGCAGGCCCGGGAACCCGGCGTCCGTCAGCGCCTGCAGGTAGAAGCTGTGCGGATGCGTCACGCACATCTCGGTGCCGCCGCCCGTGTCGGCCGGGTCCTCCGGCCAACGCCAGCCATGCTGGTAGCGCGGGTCCGCGCAGTTGGCCTGGAAGCCGTTGAAGCCCAGCCCGGCCCAGGGATGCTGCCCGGCCATCGCCAGGGCGCGCGCGGTGATCTGCCCATAGGGGCTGTCGGGAAAGCCCTCCACCTGATGGGAGAACTTGGTGACGAGGCGATAGAACGTCGGCGGCGAGACGACCGCGGACGCGCCGATCAGGGCGCCCGCGGCCACCACGGCCACCGCCACCAAGCCCCGCGCCTTCGGCATCAGCAGCCCGGTGGCCAGCAGGCCCAGGCCCGCCAGCAGCAGAGGCATCCGCTGCCCGATCAAGACGACCACGGCCACGCCGGCCACCAGGACGCCACCGGCCGCCACCCGCCTCCAGGCCTTGGCCGAAGCCCCCAGGGCGCTCGCGGCGGGCAGCATTGCCGGGAACAGCACCCGTATGAAGGTCGGCGCCGCCTTGGGACCGTTGAACGGCCCGGTCAGCTCGCCCTCGACCCAACGGGGATTGCCGAACAGGTTCCGACCGGTGGCGAACTGCAGCAGGCTCTGCCCGGCCACATACAAGGCCACCGCGCCGAAGCTCGTTAGCAGCCACCGGCGCGCGCGCCCGTCGCGCAGCACCCACCATTCCAGCGCCGCGGCGAACAGGAGGAACCGCGCCGCAAGGCAGGCCTGGGCGACGTGGCCCCAGCCCCCGGCCGGCTCGGCCAGCGCCGCGCGGGTGGTGCAGGCGACCGTCCACGCCCACCAAACCAGGCCGACCACCACCCAGTCCCGACGCACCCAGGACCATCGGCGGCCAAGCGCGCTGCGGACCAGGAACAGGGCCGCGACGACGTCGAAGCCAATCTCGGCGCCGACGCGCAGATGCACCAGGAGGACCGGCAGCAGCAGGACCAGGCCGCGGGCCACCGCGTCGGCCGCACGCCCCGCTTGCCGGAGCGCCACGCCCCGCAGCGGCCGGGCGCGCACGGCGCCGGTCCCATCCGCCGTCATGCCGAGGCGCGCTTCAGCCGGTCCGCCTGGCCCGCGTGGATGTCGGCCATCATCCGCTGGATGTCATAGGCGTAGGACCATTCCGGGTAGGCCGAGCGGAAGCGGCTCACGTCGCTGATCCACCAGACATGGTCGCCCACCCGGGCCCCCTCGCTGTAGCGGTGCCGCATCGGGCGTCCGGTCAGGCCCTCGGCGATCGCGATGGCCTCCCCCATCGAGCAGTTGGCGTGCCGGCCGCCGCCGATGTTGAAGACCGCCCCGGCAGTGGGCCGCTGGAAGAAGCACCAGAACGCCTCGACCAGGTCGCTGCAATGGATGTTGTCGCGCACCTGCTTCCCCTTGTGGCCGAACACGGTGTAGGGCGTGTCGGTGACGGCGCACTTGACGAGGTAGGCCAGGAACCCGTGCAGCTCGGCGCCCGAATGGCCCGGGCCGGTGATGCACCCTCCGCGGAAGCAGGCCGTCCGCATGCCGAAGTAGCGCCCGTACTCCTGCACCAGCACGTCGGCGGCGACCTTGGACGCCCCGAACAGGCTGTGCAGGCAGTCGTCGATCGGCATCTCCTCGGGGAAGCCGCGCTCCGCCCAAGGGTGGCCGGGGGCGATCTCGAAGCGGGTGGCCTGTTCGGTCAGCGGCAGGTGGTTCGGGCGGTCCCCATAGACCTTGTTCGTGCTCGCGAAGATGAACACCGCGTCGGGCGCATGCCGGCGCGTGGCCTCAAGCAGGACCAGGGTGCCGTTGGCGTTGACGGTGAAGTCCATCGCCGGGTCCTGCGCGGCCCAGTCGTGCGACGGCTGCGCCGCGCAATGCACGACGAGCGAGACCGCGCTGCCGTGCCGGGCAAACAGGCGCTGGACCGCAGGCTCGTCGCGGATGTCCATGTCGGCGTGGGTGTAGCGCCGGGACGTTTCCAGCAGTTTGATCTGCCAGCGCGTGCTGGCGCCGTCGCCGAAGAAGCGCCGCCGCATGTCGTTGTCGATGCCGACGACCTCGAAGCCTCGCTCAACCAGGGTTCTCGCCGCCTGGGCGCCGACCAGCCCGCCTGACCCTGTCACGATCGCAATTGCCATCCAGACCTTCCCTCATCGCGCCCGCCCATGATGGTGGAAGGCGCTTGAGCCTTATGTCCCAGTTGGGGCCGTCCTCCTACTGGCCAGGCATAAGGGTTCCCTAATTCAGGAACCAAGCCAGGCCTCAACCAGGCAGCCCCGGTGAGCAGTTCAGCAGCGAGAGGACGCACGTTAAACCCATCAAGACTGAGGGTGTCGGAAAACCATTTGGGTAACGCATTGAAAAACGTGTGTAATACCAACGGCCCTCTGCTCTGACTCAAACGTGAGTAGGCGCGGCTCGGCG
>CAXUJE010000432.1:0-4786 GCA_964251035.1 uncultured Acetobacteraceae bacterium | reverse complement strand
TTGCCATGTGCCTCTCCTCCGCCGGGCAACGTGCAAGCGTCCGGTCGGGTTGCGGGTTGACCCAGCCTGGCCTGTTCTGGACGGCGTTATCGCGGGGACCCGGGACTGGTTTTGGTATAGGAGGAGCCGTACGATATCGGCTCGCGCCGGAGTCGCCGTGTCAGCCACGTTCGTCCTTCAAGGCCTCACGCCGCAGAACCATGTTTCGGCCGTGGCGGACGTCATGCAGGTTGATGGGATTGAGCGGGTCCTCATCAGCGTGGCGTTCGTCAGTTCAACAGGCGTGGACTTGTTGGCCGATCACATCCGATCCCACGCCGCCAAAACGACCGCCTTCGTAGGCATCCGGAACGGGATCACGTCGGCGCAGGCCGTCAAAGCACTGCTCGACTTGGGAGTGGACCTCAAGGCCGTGGACACCGGGTCCGCCCACCTCGTGTTTCACCCGAAACTCTGCTACGCGCGGGGGAATATGGCCGCCCGCCTTCTGGTCGGCTCCGCCAACCTCACCGCTGGCGGATTGAACAACAATATCGAAGCCAGCGTGGCTGTTGCCCTCGACTTGTCCTCTCCGGAGGACAACGAACTTGCCCGCTCAGTTGAGGAACAGTTCGACGAGCTATCGACCAAGCACTCGGCGAACGTTTCAGCGTTCCCGGAAGGGGTTGCACTGACGGCATTGCTTGCCGATTCAAGACTGGTGGACGAGCGAACGGCTCCGGCGCGGACAGTGTCGCGGTTGGTCGGCGGCTCGGGGGCCTTGAACCCGGTCCCACTTCTCAAGACGCTGACGAAGCGGCTCGTCTCGCGCCTTCCAAAAAGAAATATGTCTCCAGGCCGGGAGTCGGCCGCGCCGCCGCCCATGGCCGTGTCGGCATTTCCTTTGCTGGCATCATACGAACTGCTGTGGACGGCAAGCAATCTGACGGAACGCGACCTCAATATTTCCAAGGGGAATAACACGAACGCGACCGGCTCCATGAGCCTCGACAAAGGCGACATGCAAGACGGTTTCGAGTTCAAGAGCTATTTTCGTTACGAGGTATTCAAGCACTTGGCCTGGGGTCCACCCGATGTGCGGAGGATTGAGGCAACACAAACCTACTTCCGCCTGATCGTTGAAGGGATCGACTGCGGCGATTTCACCTTGACGATCAGGCACGACCCAAAAATGGGCACCCGGAGTTATGAGCAGGGCAATGCCATGACCAAGCTTAGTTGGGGTTCGGCTAAACCTTACGTGGCGAAGGACGCGCTGGTCGGTCGTACCATGCGCTTGTCCCGGGCGGTAGAAGACTCCACCAGGTTCCTGATCGAAATCGACTAGGCCGCGTCGGTTTCCTCACTTGCGATGCGTTGACGCCGGTTCCTGAGCCGGACCCACGCATCGGCAAGCGTGCCGCATTCGGTTGCCGACAGGCCGGCGGCTTGCAGAGTCCGGCTTCCATACCCCATGACGACCGCCTCCATCGGGGTAGCGCGGATGGCGCGGTCCAGCGCCCGCACATCGACCGCGTCATCGGGCGGCACGGGAACGAGCAGTCGCTCGATTTCGGACGGAACCAGCTCGAGGACGCCGCCGCCGTAGGTGCGGCCTTCCAGCTCCGCGCTCAGGGCGGTCAGCGGGTTTACGAAAGCGCCGACAAGCGTCTCAGCCGGCGTACTTAGGGACCGAATCCTGTAAGCGGTGTCGGTCGTGTAGGCCTCGGCCTTGTTTCGGATGAGCCGCGGCGCGCTGTGGGACCGCTTGAGCATCCCGATCTTGCTTGAATAGACGGAGGGAACGGCATACCAGGGCTTCCGGATGCGGCACTTATAACGGGTATGGAGTTCTTGCTGTTCGCCGGTCTGGACGTAGGCTGCGACGTTCGGGTCGCGCCCGGCGGCCTCGTCCGGAAACCAGAGGAAGTTCGCGGGCAAACCCGCCTTACCGTTCGCCCGGTGCTGCTTGTCGTAGATGACGCCCGGACAATGCTCGCTCCGCCCGAACATGGGGTGCGCCCACCGTTGCAGGCCGAAGCGCTCCACCGTCTCGTCGCTGACCAGGAAGAACTTGTTGGCGCCAGTGACGATCCCGACGTCCACATCCGCCACATCCTTGAAACGGTGGACGGACGGAAGCGCCTCGGCCTTGTCGAGGAGATGCCGCACGGCAACGCCGAGGAAGGCCCGCGTCCACTTGCCCTCGACTGTCCGCCCGTTGATGGGGACTGGCCGCGTGAAGACCTCGGCGGGATTTTCGTTTAGGAAACCCTGGCCGCGCACCGGCAACAGGCCGAGACCTTCCGACGGGTCGCTCGGCACCGATTTCTTCTCCGCCATGAGGATCACCGCACCCTGCAAGGTGTCCTCAAACCAGATTTCCTCGGGATCTATGACGACCAGCCGGCGGCAGGTCTCGCCCAGGAACGTCCGCAAGGATTGAGCGTGCAGGACGTGGATGATCTCTGCTGGGATGACCATTGCCAAACGTCCACCAGGCCGCAGCAAGGCCATCGAGGCCAGGACGAAGGGAACCCAAGCGTTCGTGTGCTTGGTGAACCGGCAACCGAGCTTGGCGAAAATCCTTTCGGCCAAGCCCTGGAACCTCGGGGGAAAGTATTGGTAGCGGACGAACGGGGGATTGCCGACGACGCCATCGAACCGCTGGCCGCCCGCCGACAGTTCGGCAAGCGCCCAGCCCAGGAAATCGCGGTTAAGCACCTCCGCCTCGATAGTTAAGCTCCGGACGCGTTCGGTCGCCTTCGCGGCCTCAACCGCGTCCAATTCAAACGCTGTGACCCGCGCCGCCTTTGCCCCGGCGGCGTCAAGCGCCCGGATGAACTCCCCGTCGCCTGCGCTCGGCTCCAAAACCGTTTCGGGCTGTCCTTGCACGACCCAGCGCGCCAAAAAAAGAGCGAGATCAGGAGGCGTGTAGTAGCCGCCGCGCAGCTTCTCCGCCGTTTCGTTGCGCATGAAGTTCATGGCTCTTGCTCATCCTTCAATGCGGGGCGTCTTTTGGGCAATAGCCGGGGCTGATCAAACAAATCTACATGCTTTTCGGCAACATGCACCAGTCAGGCGGGAGTTCCCCTACTCCTCCGCATAAGGGTTCTTCGTCCCGCGCAGCAACAGGCGGATCGGCACGCCGGGCAAATCGAACTTCTCGCGCAGGCTGTTCACCATGTAGCGCTGGTAGTCCTCTGGCATCTGCTCCGCCCTCGTGCCGAAGGCGATGAAGGTCGGCGGGCGGGCCTTCGCCTGGGTGATGTAGCGCAGCTTCAGCCGCCGCCCGTCCACCAGCGGCGGCGCGTGGCGCTCCACCGCCTCCTCGAACCAGCGGTTCAGCGCCCCGGTCGCCACCCGGCTGTTCCAGGTGTCGTGCACCGCCCGCACCGCCGGCAGCAGCCGGTCCACCCCCGCGCCGGTCAGCGCGGAGACGTTCACCACGGGGATGCCCTTCATCTGCGCCATGCTGGTTTCCAGCCGGTCGCTGATCGCCCGGCGCGTCGCGGTGCGGTCGGCCACCGCGTCCCACTTGTTGAGCACCAGCACGCAGGCCCGGCCCTCCCGCTCGATCAGCCGGGCGATCTGCAGGTCCTGCTCATGCAGGCCCAGGACAGCATCGACGCAGAGCACGACGACCTCCGCCATCTTCAGCGCCTCGATGCTGGCGCTGACCGACATCTTTTCCAATGGCAGGTCCACCCGCGCCTTGCGGCGCAGGCCGGCGGTATCGACCAGCTCGATCGGGCCGTGCGCGTCGCTGAGCGGCACCGCCACCGCGTCGCGCGTCAGGCCGGGTTCCGGCCCGGTGATCATCCGGTCCTCGCCCAGCAGGCGGTTCAGCAGCGTGGATTTCCCGGCATTGGGCCGCCCGACGATGGCGAGCTTCAACGGCCGCACGTCGCCGCCGTCCGCTTTGTCCTGCGCCGGCAGCCGGTCGGCGATCTCCGTCATCAAGGAGGACAGGCCCTCCCCATGCTCGGCCGACATCGCCAGCGGCTCGCCAAGGCCCAGGCTGTAGGCTTCCAGCGCCGCCGAGGCGCCGGCCCGGCCCTCCGCCTTGTTGGCGACCAGCAGCACCGGGCGGCCCTGACGGCGCAGCCAGGCGGCGAAATGGCTGTCCGCCGGGGTGACGCCGGCGCGGACGTCGATCACGAACACGATCAGGTCGGCCAAGGCCACCGCCGCTTCCGACGACGCGCGCATGCGGCCCGGCAGCGTCTCCGGCGCCGACTCCTCCAGCCCCGCGGTGTCGATCAGGCGGACGCGCTTGCCGCGCAGCAGGGCCTCCGCCTCCTTGCGGTCCCGGGTCACGCCGGGCGTGTCGGACACGATGGCGGAGCGGCGCCCGGCCAGCTTGTTGAACAGCGTGCTCTTGCCGACGTTGGGCCGGCCGGCGATGACGACGAAGGGAAGCCCAGTGGACGGAGCGCCTGTCATCGGAACGCCTGCAAGGTGCCGTCGTCGGTCACGATGAACAGCGTGCCCGCCGCGGCGATGGGGGCGACGGCGGCCGGCCCGCGCAACTGCTGCTGACCCATGATATGGCCGTCCCCAGGGTTGACCGAAAGCGCGGTCTCGTTGCTGCCGGCCAGCACCAGGCGTCCGCCGGCCAGCACCGGGCCGGTCCAGAACAGCCGGTCGCGCTGCTTCTCCGGGTTGTCGTAGCGCGGCAGGTCGACGGCCCAGCGCACCCGCCCGTCATCCCGCCCGATGGCCGCGAGCGACTGGTCGAGGGTCTGCACGAACAGCCAGTCGCCAGCGAGCCACGGCGTCTCGCTGCCGCCCACCTCGCGCTCCC
>CAXUJE010000431.1:0-4791 GCA_964251035.1 uncultured Acetobacteraceae bacterium | reverse complement strand
CAGCCGGGAGGTGATCGCCGGCGGCCTGGTTCACCACTCGGACCGCGGCATCCAATACGCTTGCGGTGACTACATCGCCCGCCTGGAGGCCGCCGGGATCCAGCCCAGCATGAGCCGGGCCGGCTGTCCCTACGACAACGCCATGGCCGAGAGCTTCATGAAGACGCTCAAGCACGAGGAAGTCGACGCCAGCGCCTGTCGTGACCTCGCCCATGCCAGCGCCGCCATCGGGGAGTTCATCGAGACCGCCTACAACCGCCAAAGGCTCCACTCGGCTCTTGCCTATCTATCGCCACTGGAGTTCGAAGCCATCGAGCCCTGGGCTGCTGCGCAGCAGCCCAGGGCTATAACGCAGCCGAGCTGTCCGTGATTTCCTGTCTCACCCAAGGGGTTCAGCTCAAAGGAGCCGGGGTTGGCGGACAGGGCGGGCGTGGCCGGCCACCGTTGGTTTGCCGGACAGGCAGACGCGGCCCTGGGTATCACAGGGATCAACTAGGTTCTGCCTCCCTACCTATGACCATAATCAGTGAGAAGCAGGCAGTGACCGAGATGCAGCAAGCGGACCTTCGTCCGTAGGTTCCTTTGTAGTAGGAACCACGAAGGAGCATACGGGTGTAGCTGCATGATGAAGGCCGACCTCTCTGCAATCTACCGAGACTACATCGCCTGCCTGAACAAGCAGGACTGGCCGAACCTAGACAAGTTCGTTAAGGAGGACGTTCACTACAACGGAGAACGGATCGGGCTGACAGGGTATCGCACAATGCTGGAAGAGGATTTCCGTGCGGTCCCAGACCTCTATTTTGACGTCCGTTTGCTGATTTGCGAGCCGCCTCATGTGGCGAGCCGTCTTAGCTTCAACTGCACGCCGCAAGGAATGCTGTTTGGCCTTCATGTGAACGGGAAAAAGGTTTTATTTACTGAAAACGTATTCTATGAGTTTCGAGACGGCCGCATCGAGGTGGTATGGTCGGTCATAGACAAGGCCGCCATAGAGGCTCAGCTTTAGTGGAATTTCATCCATTTGTCGAACCACCGGGGAAATAACCTGTGAACGTCGAAAGTTCACAATGGATCGGCCCAGAATATCTCAATCGTGTCCGCCAGGGTTCGTTCGGCGGACAGCCAGGCGTGGCACTGGGCACCATAAGGGCTGCCCGAATGGGGTCGCTGAATAAGCGCCGATCCAAGCAGTTGGGCATATCATATAGAAGCTTCTTTAGAAGCTTCTTCTCCACGCCAGTACCCTGCGTTCTCGGCGATGTAGGCATCCCGAAGTGACGGACGAGGCCGATCTCCACGCCTGAGTGCAGCCGCTCGCCTTCCTCCGCAGCCGTTTTCGTCATCTTGGGCCTGATCCAACATTGCTGCTACCTTCCGGGTCATAGCAGCAATGTTGGGTCAGGCTCCTGCGCCATGATCGGCCTAGGTAGTTTCCGAACCTTTCCAGCCTAGGGCTATCGTCTTAGTTCCATGAACTGCTGAGGCTCAGGAATGCGGTCGCGCGGGAAAAGCCTCTCTTCGGAGCGCGAATCGCGAATGGTGAACGACGATGTGCAACACATGGATCGACGGACGCTGCTCGGGGGCGCCGCAGGCGGCGCAATGCTCATGGGATCGGGCATTGGCCCGGCGCTGTGGCCGTCGCCGGCCGCCGCGCAAGCCGTTGCAGGCGGCTCAGGCGCTACGGGGAGGACGGTGGCAGCCGAAAAGGCGAACGGTTCGGCAGCGAGCCACCACACGATCGAGGTCAACGGCATTCGGATGCACTATCTCGCAGCAGGGTCCGGCGAGCCGGTGGTCCTGCTGCACGGCTTCCCCGAAACGTCCTACGCCTGGCGCAAGGTCATCCCGGCGCTCGCGGAGCGCCACGCCGTGATCTCCCCCGACCTGCGGGGATGCGGCGACACCGACCGGCCGGACGGCAGCTTCGACAAGCGCACCGCCGCCGAAGACGTTCACCAGCTCGTCCAGCAGCTTGGGCTTGGGCCGGTCAACCTGGTCGGCCACGACGTCGGCACGATGGTCGCCTACGCCTACGCCGCCGCCTATCCGGCCGAGGTGCGGCGGCTGGTGCTCATGGAGTCCGCCCTCCCAGGCTTCGGGCTGGAGGAGCTGTACGACGCCAACACGTATCCCCGGATGTGGCACCTCGGCCTGTGCGAGGCGCCGAACGGGCTGGCCGAGGCGCTGATCGCCGGCCGGGAACTGATGTTCGTCTCCCATCTCATGCGCCAGCAGACCTATGACCCGGTTGGCCCGGACGAGGACGCGCTGGAGGAGTATGCCCGCAGGCTCGCCGCGCCGGGGGCGCTGCGGTGCGGCGTCGAATACTTCCGCAGCCACAGGGCCGACGCCGAGCGCAACCGGCAAACCGCGAGGACCAAGCTGGCCATGCCCGTCCTCACCGTCGGCGCCTCGTTGAGCTTCAGGGACATCCTCGCGGCGCGCACGCCGGAGATGGCTGAGCGCGTCCGCAGCGTGCAGATCGCCGAGTGCGGCCACTACCTGGCCGAGGAGCAGCCAGACCGGCTGACCGACGTGCTGCTGCCATTCCTCAATCAAACAGCCTGAACGGGGGCGACGGAACATGACGGCGATGAACCTGCTGCGGGTCGGGATCAGCGGCGTCAGCGCCGATGGCGGCTGGGCCAGAGAGTCGCACGTCCCCGCCGTCCAGGCGCTTGCCTGATTGCAGCTCGCCGCTGTCGCGCATCCACCATCGTCGAAGGGCAAAGGAGAGCATCATGGCCAGAACACTCCGGGTAGGCATCATCGGGGCGAGCGCCGAAGGCGGCTGGGCACGCGATGGGCACGTCCCAGCGGTCCAGGGTCTTGAGGGCTTGGAGTTCGCCGCGGTAGCGACGAACAGCCAGGAAACGGCGGATGCATCCGCCCGGGCTTTCGGCGTCCCGGCCGCTTATGGCAGCGGGATCGACCTCATCCGGGCGTCCGGCATCGACTTGGTGACGATCGCCACCCGGGTGCCGGATCACCGTGAGCTGGTGCTTGCTGCGCTCGCGGCCGGCAAGCACGTTTATTGCGAGTGGCCTTTGGGCCGCGACGTCGCCGAGGCCGAGGAGATAACGGCAGCCGCGCGCGCGGCCGGCATGCACGCCGCCATCGGCCTGCAACTGCACGGCAGCCCGGTTGTCCGGCGCGCACGCGAGCTGGTCGCGTCGGGCGCGATTGGGCGCGTGCTGAGCGCGAGCGTGTACTCCGCCACCGCCGGGTTCGGACCGGACGTGCCGGCGCCTTTCGTGTACCTCGAAGACCCCAGGAACTTCGCCAACCTTGTCACCATCCAGGGCGGCCACACGATTGACCTCGCGATCACGGTGGCCGGCGCGCTCGCCGACATGAGCGCGCTCGCGACGGCGCAGTATCCCGAAATCCGGACCGGCGACGACAAGAAGGTGCGCAAGCGCGTCACCTTTGACCACCTGCTGATGCAGAGCCGCCTTGCCCACGGCGGCGTGCTGTCGCTCGAGGTCGCCGGCGGGCGCCCGCCCGAGACGCCGTTCCGCATGGAGGTCGTGGGAGAGACGGGCACCCTGCGCCTGGATGGGGGCGCCCCGCGCGGCTTCCAGTCGGGCCGCATCACGCTGTCGCTGGACGGCCAGCCGCAGCACGTGGACGAGGGCGAGCTGGCGGCCATCCCCGACGCGGCCGCCAACGTGGCCGGTGTGTATGCGGCACTGCGCGACGACATCCTGAACGCGACGCAAACCGCGCCTGATTTCGACCACGCCGTGCGGCTGACGCGGCTTGTGGACGACGCTTTGGCCGCCTCAGACAACGGCCTGCGCAAAGCCGCATCGGGCTGGCCGAGGCAGTAGGGGAGACGGCCATGGACCTGGGCTTGCGCGGGAAGGTGTGCCTGGTCACAGGGGCAAGTTCGGGCATCGGGCGTGCAACGGCGGTGATGCTGGCGGCCGAAGGGGGGCAGGTGGTCGGCACGGCCCGCAGCGAGGCCGCCTTCGCCGCGGTGATGGACGAGGTCCGGACGGCTGGCGGGCTGGACCCGGTGCTGCTGGTGGCGGACTTCGCAGAAGACGGCGCGGCCGAGCGGCTGGCCGCCGCGGTGCTGGCGCGGGCCGGGCGGGTGGACGTGCTGGTGAACAACGCCGGCGGGTCGCGGCCCATGACGGTGCCCGATGACGGCACCGTGTGGACGGCGGGGCTTCGGCTCGGCTTCGAGGCGCCGCGGCGGCTGGCGGAGCGGCTGGTGCCGTCCATGCTGGACCGCGGCTGGGGCCGGGTGGTCAACGTAACAGGCGCCATCGTGGCGAAACGCTTCAACGCGGCAGGCGCCGCGAAGGCGGCGCTGGAAAGCTGGTCCAGGATGGCGGCAGGGACCTACGCGGCCCGGGGCGTGACGGTGAACTGCGTGGCGCCGGGGCGGCTGAACACCGTACAAATTTTGGAACGGCTGCACCCGACGGAGGAGGCGCGGCAAGCCTACATCGCGCAGAACATCCCGGCCGGGCGGTTCGGAGACGCGCGGGACGCCGCCGCGGCGATCGCATTCCTGGCCTCGGAGGAGGCAGGATACATCACCGGGGCAACGGTCCCCGTCGATGGGGGCACCTTGCGCTTCGCGTTCTGACGCGAGGACAGCCTACGCGGACTCGCTTCCCCTCACCCGTTGAGACAAGACCAGGCTGCGGACATGCTAAGCGCAAGGGAATCTTTGTACACGGTCACAAGCTGGCATGGGTTTGGTGTACCACTTCGTCAAACGACCGGACCCTGTTGGCGAAGTCGGCAGCGTTTGGTTTGCAGCGGCGT
>CAXUJE010000430.1:0-4794 GCA_964251035.1 uncultured Acetobacteraceae bacterium | reverse complement strand
TCCTGCGTCGCGATCCAGCAGAAATCGTCGAGGCGCGGCAGGCCGCAATGCTCGACGACGAAGTTGAGGTTCTGGAAGCTCGACGCCGCGTCGTCCACGTCCGCCACGTCGAAGGCGTCGCGGTTCAGCGGCAGGATCGTCGGCCCCTTGTGGACGTGGATGTTCTTGATGCCCAGCTTCTCGGCCGCCTCGAAATAGCGGTAGGTCATCTTGTCGCTGAGCTTGTAGCCCTTCGACTCGCCCTTCCACTCCGCCGTGTAGAGCTTGAGGCCCTTGAGCTTATACTTCTCCGCCAGCGCGTGCAGCGCCTCCAGCCCCTGCTCGCCGTCCCGCGGGTCGAAGGTGCCGTTCAGGATGAAGCGGTCGGGATACTTCTTGAGCATGGCCGAGTTGCGCTCGGTCGTGTTGAAGCCGTTGGTGTAGAAGTCCGTGAGGTAGGTCGGCTGCAGGATCGCCATGTCGTCGGGGCCATCGACGAACAGGTCGCGGTGCATCGTCTCCGCGTCGTACTTCTCGAACTTCTCCTTGGCCCAGAGCTGGTCCTTGGGGCTGAGGTTGGTGTGGTAGGCGTAGAAGCAGTCGATGAACTGCGTGCCGTGCACGTTCTTCTGGTTCGCCTTGCTGGCGTCCCAGAAGTGGACGTGGCTGTCGATGATGAAGATGTCCTCGCCGTCCTTGGTGCGATACATGCGGGCGCCCCTTATTCGATGAACTGCTTCACGTCGTCCATGTTGCCGAACAGCACCACGGTGTTGTCGTCCACCATGACCATCCGGCCGTAGTGGGTGGAGGTCGAGATCTCGAACAGGTGCGGCGTCATCTCGCGGCCGAGATACTCGCTCAGCTCGTCCATCTTGAACTCGATCTTGCCCTCGCCGTCGATGCGGATCATCGCGGGCATGTAGGTGACGCGGATGCCGGGCTTCTCCCCCATGACCTCGGCAATGGCCCGCGCCTCGACGCTGTCGTTCATCGTCACCCCGCACTGGTGCGAGATGGTCTGGTTGCGGTGCATGTCCTTCATGGACTCGAAGATGTTGTCGTTGTGCGACATAGGGTGTGTCCTTAACCGCCGATGAGGGGACGCACGTCGAGGCCGATCTCCGAGCCGATCGCGCGCAACCGGTCGTGCGAGCCGGCAAGCACGTCGGGGAACTGCGTGATCTTCACCCGCGGCTGCGACCAGATCGGCTGCAGCAGGTTGGCGGCGTTCATGGCCTCGGTGCCGTGCTTCTCCAGCCAGCCGGCGAACAGCGCCCGGTTCGCCTGGCCGTGCGCCTCGTCCAGCACCAGCATGCGGAACAGCTCGACCGCATTGGCCAGGTTGCGCTCGTAGTCGCCTTCCGCGGCGGCGACCACGGACGGGGTCATGAAATCATTCTGCGAGGCCGCGACCTGCATCACGAAGCCGCTGCGGAACAGCTCGGCCACCAGAGGCTCGAACACCACGTTGACCGCGAAGTACTGCTCCAGGTAGTCGGTGGCGCCCCCGATCGTCTCGACGGCCCGGCGCACGCCCTGCCAGATCGGGTCCTCCATCCAGTGCGCCTTGCCAGCGTCCTGGTCAAAGCCCTCCAGATCCATCCCGAGCTCGCCGAGGTAGAGCGTCAGATCCTGGGCAAAGCGCAGCTTGTACGACGAGTTGGTCAGCACGGCGTTGTTGATCATCTGCGTGTAGCCGTAGCGCTGCGCCTGCATCGTCGCCATGCCAAGGCCGAACTCGGCGTGCTTGTAGGCGCCCAGGTGGTCCTGCAGCACCTTGACCCACGCCTTGTCGAAGCGCTTCACCGCGCCCGAGCGGCGGCCGTTCTCGACCACGTTGGCGATCATGCCGACGATGGTGGACTGCCGCTGGTAGTGCGTGCGCTCCCACTCCTGATCGACGGCGCGGAACAGGTGCCAGTCGGAGCTTCTGGCCGCCGTCCAGCTTTCGCTGTAGGTCGGCGTGCCGTCCGCGAAGGAGATGATCCAGTCCTGCAACAGGTGCCGCTTGGGGTCCGGCTGGACGTCGACCGTCATGTCCTCGTAGTGCGAGGCCTTGCGGCCCTTGGGCGTGAAGTAGTTGTACTTGCGGCTGTTCGACCCGGCGAACGTGGCGGCGCCGGCTGCGGCGGACTTCCGCGGCGCGGTTGGCTCCTGGGTGACGCTCATCTGGACTTTCCCCTTGTTGTTGTCAGCGCGTTGCCGGCGTGAACTTGTCGAAGTAGATCCGCTCCGGCTCGACCCCGGCCATCTGCAGGACCGGCAGCACGGCGTCGATCATCGGCGGCGGGCCGCAGGAGTAGGCGTCCATGTCGCCCTGCAGCGCCTCGCTCCGCAGCGTCCGGGCCACGACCTCGTGGATGAAGCCGGTCTCGCCCTCCCAAGCCTCGCTCGGCGCCGCGTGCGACAAGGCCGGGATGAACCGGAAATCCGGCAGGCGGGCCGCATGCGCCGCGAACTCCTCCAGCAGGAACAGGTCGGCCCGGGTGCGCGCGCCGTAGAAGAAGCGGACCGGCCGCTGCTCGCCGCTCGCGACATGGTCGCTCAGGATCGACCAAAGCGGCGACATGCCGGACCCGCCGCCGATCAGGATCAACGGCCCGGTGCGCCCCTCGCGGCGGAAGCAGGTGCCGTATGGCCCGCGGGCGATGATGGCGTCGCCGGGCTGCAAGACGCCGGACAACAGGGCGGAGAACGCGCCGTCCGGATACTGCTTGATGATGAAGGCGAGCGTCGTGCCGCCATCGGGCGGGCTGGCCATCGAGTAGGCGCGGGTGACGCCGTGGCCCGGCACCTCCAGATCCACGTACTGCCCCGCCCAGAACCGGATCGGCGACGCAAGCTCGATGGTCAGCTTGCAGATGTCATGGGTGAGCGGCTCGATGGCGGCGACTGCGCCGGGAAACGACTTCACCGCGATGGAGCGGCTCAGCAGGTCCTCGTCATAGTTCAGCAGCTCGATCGTGAGATCGCTGAAGGCCAGCGTCCGGCACAGCAGGATGTGGTCGGTGTCGCGCTCCGACTCCATCAGCGCGAAGGTCGAGTACTTCAACAGCTCGATGTCGCCGCCGATCAGCAGGGACTTGCAGCTCGCGCACTGGCCCTCCTTGCAGCCGTGCATGACGGAGATGCCCTGGCGGAACGCCGCGTCCAGCACGGTCTCGTTCTCGTTCACGTCCATCTCGATGCCGACCGGCTCGAAACGGACAGTATGGACGGCATCCGCCATCGTTTTTCTCCCTGTTGGCGGTCCCGGGGACCGGCTTGCCGCCGGTCCCCGTTCGTCAGGCGTCTAGTTGATCGGGTTGACCTTGAAGCCGGCCCGGTACTCGGCGATGTGCTTCTCCCGCTCCACGTCCGACATGGCGCGGATGGCTTGCAGCGGGCTTGCCAGCGTGTGCCCGCGCACGTGGTCCAGCGTCCACATCTTGCGGTCGTCGAAGTGCAGGTGCGGCTGCGGCGTCAGCGTCTTGCCGTCGTTGCGGACGAAGCCAAGGTCGGTGATCGCGTCTGCCAAATCCCAGCCGGCGTAGCAGTCCTCCCACTCGCGGCGTCCGCTGAACCGGCCCATCGCCGGGGTCGGGCGGCCCTCGTACTCGGCCGAGAACGCCGTCTTGTGGGTCCAGCGGCACACCTCGGAGCAGTAGGTGTAGAGCTTGCCGTCCACGGTATCGACACAGAAGTCCTCACGGATCAGCGCCGGCACCATGCAGGACCAGCAGCGGTGCGGGTAGACGTAGCCGACGTCCTGGTTGAACAGGATGTTGGTCTCGCCGGGCACGCTCAGCTTCGCGTACCACTTCCAGTAATCGCCGAACTCGGCATACCAGCCGGGGTACTTGTGTTCGAACCACTCGAAGTCCTTGTCGGTCTGCGCCTCTTGACGCCAGAACGCGACCGGCCAGCCCACGGAGAAGAACTGCGCGGTCTTGTGCACGTAGTTCTTCTTGACCATCCGGTCCCACGCCGCGTTGACATCGTCGTGGTGGATCTTGATGCCGTACTTCTCAAGCGGCAGCATGTAGGTCCGGTAGTAGTCCTCGTAGATCCACCGGTGCCACAGCTCGGCGTAGGACTCCTTGTTCTTGTCGCGGTTGGTCGTGCCGTACTCGACGATGGTGCCCACCGCCGCGTCCACGATGGCGTGGTTCTGCCAGAAGGCGTAGCGCAGGTCGCGTTCCAGCAATTGGTGGTTGTCGGGGTCGTTGATGATCGACATCAGCATCGAGTGGCCGTTGCCGATGTGCCGGCTCTCGTCGGACTGCACCGACAGGAACACGGTGGGGAGCGCGTAGTCGCCGTTGCGCGCGGCCTCGGACGGCATGGCGACGAACAGCGTGTTGGTGAACGCGGTCTCCGCCACGACGGTCAGGTAGATGTTGGCTGCCGTGATGGCGTCGCCGGTGACGAAGCCCTCGGCGAACTGCCGGCCGATGGTGGTGGCGTAGCACTTGCCGAACGCGGCCTCGGTGATGTCGAACCCGGCCGGGTCGATGTAGTTCTCCATGTACCACTTCTTCAGGTTCATCTGGATGGTGGAGTGGCGGAACTCGTCCACCATCTGCATCGTGAACCCGGTGCGCAGCTCCTCGCCCGGCGCCAGCCGTCCGACCATCGCCATCGAGCGGGAGGCCGAGATCTCCGGGAACGGGATGATCGCCAGGAACAGCTTCATCCACTCGACCCAGCGCGGCTCCACGTCGCGGAACATGTCGCCTCGGAGCGCCGCGTCGAGCGCGCCGTACACCCGGTTGTCCTTCTCTTCCTGCATCGGGAAGTAGGACCGCAGGACCTGCTTCATCGGGTCGCGCG
>CAXUJE010000429.1:0-4796 GCA_964251035.1 uncultured Acetobacteraceae bacterium | reverse complement strand
TCCGCAATGGCCAATCCGACCGGGTCCCAACAATGTTCCGCAACCTGACAGCTAGTAGGGGAAGTTCCAGGGCTGGACGCCGAACAGCACGCCCAGCGAGCTGCTCTCGATTTTCGCCTCGCCCGAGCTGGGCGTCAGGCGCTGCGGCGCCAGGAAATGCTCGGCGTTCTCCGCATAGTAGTCGAGGATGTCCGCGCTGAGGTCCACTTCGTCCCGGGCCTGCCCGATCAGCTTGCCCATCTCCAGCGTCATCGGGTGGGCGAACTCGTCCTTTCGTTCGCGCATGATGTCGGCCGCCCGCGCGATCACGTCCCCCCCGCTCGGCGAACGAAGTTCGGCGCCAGGCCTCGAAGCAGGCCGCGGCGGCCGCAAGCGCCGCTTCGAGCTGCCCGTCGCTGAGTTCGTCGAAGGTCATCAGGGTCTTGCCGTCGTATGGGTTGATGCTTGCGTAGGCCACGGGTCCGCTTTCATGGTGGTGGACGGGGATCGCGCGGCGAGGAGCCGGCCAGCTTGCCGGGTTGTGGGCAGGTGGCCCACTGTCATTGGGCGACATCGTCGCCTGCCCCGCCCTCGTTGACCCAGGTCTCGATCTGGTCGTACAGGCCGGCAACGGCGGGGTTGCTGCCGGTCGGCGCGGGGACGGGCGTGTTCTCGGATGCTGGTTCCAGGCTGGGTTCGCCGCGGTCCCCCCGGCCCGGTTGTGGCCGGACACCCGTGGCGCGGGCGGGTTCCGTCGTGCCGGTGGGGAGGGGCGCCTTTGCCATGCCGATGACATGGGTCATGCCGGGATGTCGTGCAGCGCCCGGAACGCCTTGAGCAGCACGCGCGGGTCGAACTTGCCCTTGTAGACCGCAGGCGGTTTCCGTTGCAGGCCGAGCAGGCTGTAGACCGCGACCTGGGCGGAGCGGACCGAGTACTCGACGGTGAACACCACGTCATCCGGCAGCTCGCAGAACTGACCGATGAAGGCCAGGTTGTGCGAGCCTTTCGGGACGACCTGCGGCCGGTCGCCGTGTCCGCGCGGCAGGAACTGGCTGGTGATGAAGGGCATCATGCACGGGATGCAGATGCAGCTCTCCAGCACCGTGGCCGCCTCGGCCCCGATGCGCAGGTGGCCCAGGATCTCGGCCATGATCTCGCGGCCGGAGCAGGCGGCCATCGGCTTGGCCACGAAGTCGCCCGGCTGGTCGACCGAAAGCCCGTAGCCCCACAGCACGCCGACGTCCCAGGGCTGGCCGATGAAGTGCGGCTGGTGCGGGACGACGATCGACGCCAGCCAGCCTGAGTCGGGAAAGGTGATCAGGCCGCCTTCGCCGGGCACGTTGCCGGTGCGGTCCTGGACCAGGCGGAGCAAGGTGGGATCATGCAGCGTGGCGGTGAAGGAGACCCATTTCGACTGGTCGACGTGGTCGGCGAAGGCCCCGGGGCGCCCGAACTCCGGCCGGCCCGCGGCCAGCGTTTCCCACAAGGGCCAGGCCCCGCCCTGCCGCTTGCCGCCAAGCTTGGGCGCGCTGTCCACCGTGCCGAGGTCGGACCCTTCGGTCATCGAGCCGAGCGTGACCAGGACGTAGTCGCCGGGCTGGACGGCGATCCCGCCGGGGACGCCGCCGCGGGTGAGCGCGATGCGCTCCACGGTGCGCCGGCCGTCGTTCCCGGAAAAGCCGAGATCGGTGGCGCAGGCGTTCACTTCGAAGACGACGCCGCGCTCGCGCAGCCGCTTGTGCAGCGGGCGCACCAGGGAGTCGTATTGGTTGTAGACGGTCCGCATGATGCCTTGCAGCCGGCCGAAGCCCTCGACCATGTGGGCGAAACGCGCCAAATAGCGCTTGAACTCGACGGCGCCGTGCCACGGCTGGAAGGCGAAGGTGGTACCTCACATGAACCAGAAGTCGGTCTTGAAGAACCCGGCGTCGAACTGCTCGGCGACCGTGGTGCGGCCAAGCAACGCCTCGGGCTCGAGCACCAGGCGCTCAATGGTCAGGATCTGCCGTTCGCTGAGGCCGAACCGAGGCGCCGTCACGCGCTGGCCGTCCCGGAACAGGCGTGACTTGGACGAGGTCTTCATCGTCTTGTTCCATCGGAAGATCTCGTCCGTGACGGTCCCGCTCTCGTCGAGCGTGGGGATCGAGGAGAACAGGTCGAAGGTGCAAAGATACTTGCTCTCCAGCATCCGGCCGCCGCGCAGCACGTAGCCGTCCTGCGGCGTGCCTGCGCCGTCGAGGCTGCCGCTGATCGTGCCGGACTCCTCCAGGACCGTGATGTTCTGCCCGAACACGTCGCCGTCGCGGATCATGAAGGCCGCCGCCAGCGAGGCGATGCCGCCGCCGACCAGGTACACCCGGGGCGGCGCCCGGTCCGCACCGCCGGATGGAGTTTGGGCGGCAACGCCGCCGGGCGCAGTTCGGGCGGCAGCGCGCGCAGCATTCATTCCGACGCCTCTCATGCTGTCCTCCGGCGGCCGGGATGCTGGCGGGACTGGTCACAGGACTACGAAGAGAGCATACGGGTTTTCAGGGAAGCTCCGGCAGCATCGGAAAATACTCACTCCGGGACGGCAGGCGGCGTCGTGCTGGTGGCGGCGCCGTGCTAATGGATGTCCCGCTCAGTCTTGCTTGCGGGCCTTTCACTCCAGGAGCGATCCCCGGATGCCGGATCAGGCGCCCTCTCGGCTGAAGACTATACAGCCGCGGCCTGGCCGGCGCTCCGCGGCCGCGCGCCCCCCGCCCCGGCGCGGGGCGGCGTTGCCCGGGGGCGGGGTAGGCGCGGGGGCCGGGGGGCTGGAGGCGTGCAAGGCGCTGCTGGATGCGCTGCCGCCGCGGACCGGGATGGCCTTCGTCCTGGTCCAGCACCTCGACCCCACGCACAAGAGCCTCATGGTGGAGCTGCTGGCCGAGCATACCGCCATGCCTGTGCTGCAGGCCGCCGAAGGCATGCCGGTCGAGCCGGACCACCTGTATGTCATCCCGCCCGGGTCCTATCTCTCCGCGGCAGGCGGCGCGCTGCATCTGTCGCCGTCGCAGGTGCGGGGTGGCGCGCCGCGCGGCGCGCGGGGTCCGGTGGGCGGGCTGCTGGATTAGCGGTGCGGGGGATTAGGCCGGCGCGCCGTCTGCGTGGTCCTGTCGGGCAGTGGCGCCGACGGCAGCCTCGGGCTGGCCGCGGTGAAGGCGGCGGGCGGCCTGGCCATCGCCCAGGACCCCGAGGAGGCCGGCTACGACGGGATGCCGCGCAGCGCGATCGGCACCGGAGCGGTGGACGCGGTCGCCAAGGCTGCGGCCATTCCCGGGGTGTTGGCTGCCGCCCTGGCCGGCCATGGCCCGGCGCCGGCGGCTCTGGCGCCCGTAGGTGCCGATCCGCTGTCCGGCATCATCGCGCTGCTGCGCGCCCGCACCAAGCATGACTTCGCGCCCTACAAGCGGGGCACCCTGGAGCGGCGCGTGGAGCGCCGCATGTCGATGGCCTCGCTGGGCGACCAGACCGGAGGCAAGGACGGCGCCCGACCGGAAAGGATTGGCCGTTATCTGGACCTGCTGCGCACCGATGCCGGCGAACTCGGCCTGCTTGCCAATGACCTGCTGATCCACGTGACCGGCTTCTTCCGCGACCCGGCGGTCTATGCCGCCTTGGCGGAGACGGTGATCCCCGGCCTGGTCCGGGACCAGCCCCAAGGCCAGCCGCTCCGCATCTGGATCGCCGGGTGCAGCACGGGCGAGGAGGCCTATTCCCTCGTCATCCTGTTCCGCGAGGCGATCACCGGCGCCGGGCGCGACATCAAGCTGCAGGTGTTCGCCTCCGACGTCGATGCCACGGCGGTCGCCATGGCGCGGGAGGGGCTATACCCTGCCTCCATCGCGGCGGACGTGTCCGCGGCACGCCTCGCCCGGTTCTTCTGCAAGGAGGACGGACAAGGCTACCGGGTGCTGCCGGACGTGCGGGCGGCGGTGGTGTTCAGCGTGCAGGACCTGCTCGCCGATCCGCCGTTCTCCCGCCTCGACCTGGTGTCCTGCCGCAACCTGCTGATCTACCTGGGTCCGGAGGCGCAGGCCAAGGCCGTCGCCGTGTTCCACTTCGCGCTCAGGGAAGGCGGCACCCTGCTGCTGGGCAGCGCCGAGACGGTCGGCGAGGCCGACAGCCGGTTCGAGCTGATCCAGAAATCCGCGCGCCTGTACCGGCACGTCGGCCCCAAGCGGCCCGGCGACCTCAACTTCGCTGCCTCCGCCGTCCCCGGGAAGCAGAAGACCCGCTCAGGCCAGGCGGACGCGCCGTCCCGGCAAGCCGTGCTGGCCGAGCTGTGCCGGCAGCTCGTGCTGGACCGGCACGCCCCGGCCGCCGTGCTGTGCAATGCCCGGCACGAGTGCCTGTACTCGCTCGGGCCGACCGACCGCTACCTGCGCGTGGCGCCGGGCCATGCCACGCCGGACCTGCTGGCGATGGCGCGGGGGACCATGCGGACCCGGCTGCGCTCCGCCCTGGCAAGGGCCTTGAAGGGCGACGCGCGCGTCACCGTGCCCGGCGGGCGCATGGCGCAGGACGGCCGCCCTGTCCCCTTCAGCATTGACGTCCAGCCGGTGCGGAGCAAAGGCGAGGCACTGCTGCTGGTGTGCTTTGTGGATGAGCCGGCACCGCCGCAGGGGCGCCGGGAGGATGGCGCCGCCCGGGATGCCCCGCGGATCGCCGAGCTGGAGCGGGAGCTGGAGGCGGTGCAGGCGGACCTGGAAGGGGCGACCCGCACATTGGAGGCGTCCGGCGAGGAGCAGCGCGCCATCAACGAGGAGGCGCTGTCGGTCAACGAGGAATAC
>CAXUJE010000428.1:2471-4803 GCA_964251035.1 uncultured Acetobacteraceae bacterium | reverse complement strand
GAACAAGGACCGCGCCGTCATGCATCCGTGCCATGACCTGCCGAAGGCCGCTTAGCGGAGCGAGTCGAACCCGAGAAAACCCGCCTGCGGGTTCGGAACGCCGCCGTTGCCGCTGAACAGCCGGGGGGCTTGCGGCGCCGGGTCGGTGGCGGGCCGGGCGGCCACCTGCGACCGTTGGCCATGCCCGGCCCGGGCGGCGGCCACACGCTCCGCCCGGGTGGACGGCTTCGGCGCAGCAGCGGCTTCGGCGGGGTGGCTCGCGCTGAACCCGGAACTGCCGCGCAGCGACAGCAGCAGGAAAGAAATCTCGTTGCGGCCCAGATCAACCGAAAGCTCAAGCGGCGTCAGCCCCAGCACGTTCGTGCCTTGCAGGTCGGCGCCGCGGGAGATGGCGTCTTGCGCGCCGGGCAGATCGCCGCGGTTGATGCTGTCGAACAACGCTTCTGTGGGCGGCATGTCGGTTGCGACTCCGCGCGCCGGGGCAACGGCGGTCGGCTCGGCACGCGACCCCGGCAACGCGGGCGGCGGTTCCGGCCCGCGGGTGGCTTTTTCAGGCTTGGCGCCCTGGCCGATCCTGGAACCTCCAGGCTGGAAGCCCCCGGGACTCGAGAGCTGGGCCCACGCTGACGGCGCGTGCAAGGCGGCAAGGGCCATGAGGACAGGGACGCTGCGCTTCATGGCCCGAGCATAGCCTAGCGGTTCAGCCACCAAAACCCCGCATTGAGATAAGCCGCATAGCCGACCCACAGCGCGTAGGGCAGCATCAGGACAGCGGCCATGGGTTGGAGCGGCACGAAGCGGCGGATGGCCAACAGGATCGACGCCAGCAGCAGGGCGATGACGGCGAGGCTCAGTCCCGGCCTGTGCAGGCCGAAGAACGCGGGAGACCACAACGAGTTGGCCAGCAACTGCCAGCCCCAGCTCCGTAGGGCGGCCCGTTTGCGCTCCGCGCCCACATCGATGCGCCGCCAAACGAGCCAGGCCGCGACGCCCATCAGCGGATAGAGCGCGGTCCAGACCGGGGCGAACAGCCACGCCGGCGGCGTGCCCGGCGGCGCAGTCAACGACCAATACCAGGCGGGCGTGCTCCCGGCCGTGATCGCGCCGTTGGCGGCCCACACCAGCAGGGACAGCCCGACGAAGCCGATAAGCGCCAGCAGGCTGCCGCGCGCCGCCCGGCGGGAGGGAGGTTCATAAGTCTGGAAGACACGGCCCTCCGTCATTCCCATCCCATGTGGGCGTCCCGCGCCAGCCTGCCAAGCTCAACCCGAACCCTCCCGCCGCCAGGCCAGCAGCACCAGCCCGAGCAGCAGCGGCAGCGCTGCCCAGGGCGGCAGCAGCGGGATGGCGTCAACCCCGGTCACGATGTGGTCATGCCGGCGGACCAGCCCGACCCAACCGACGCCCGACGCCTCCCGCCCAGGCTCGACCCGCCGCAGGTCGGGCGTGCCTCCGGCGATGAAGTGGACGCTGCCCCCGGACGCATGGGCCGTGGCCGCGAGAACCGTCCCGGTGGCCCGCAGGTCGGCGATCTCCCGCGGGTTGTCGTTGACCGCGGCGGCAAAGGTGGTGTGGGCGCCGTCGGAAACCTGCCAAACGCCCAGATCGGCCGCGGACAGCTCCGCCGTCCCGCGGCCCGGTCCGTCCGGCCGCAGCGGCAGCCGGGTCACGGCGCCCGCCGGCGAGGTGACGGCGACCTCGCCCAGCGGCCCATCCCCGATCGAGCGGCGCTCGATCAGCAGCCGCCCGCCCTCGATGCGCGCCCGCAGCGCCTCCTCTTCCAGCGCCGGTTCCTTCATCAGCCAATGCGCGATGCGGCGCAGCAGCTCGGCCTGCGGGCCGCCGCCCTGGTGCCCGCGCGACCACAGCCAGATCTGGTCCGACAGCAGCAGCGCCACCCGGCCCTGCTCCACGTGGTCCAGCAGCAGCAGCGGCCCTCCGTCAGCGGCGTCCATCAAGTCCTGGCCGCCCGGGGACGCCACCTCGATCCGGCGGTACCACGATCCCCATGACGGCTTGGTGCCGGGCGCGCGCCAGCCTGGCAGGCCTTCTGTCACCGGGTGGCGGCTGCCGAGCGGCGTGACCTGCGGGCGGAACCCGCCCTCCGTCACGCCGGCGCGGGGCAGGCTGGGCCACCGACGCGGACCCAACAGGAGTTGTGGGACCACTTCTACGGCCCCCACACGGGGCAGAGCCGCTGGGCCCGCAAGGTCTTCCTAGAGGCCGGCTGCACGACCCGCCACCCGGCGATCGACCCGACGCTGGAAGATGTGTCCGGCTGGTCGACCGGCGCCCGCATGGCGCGCTACGCCGGAGAGGCGCTCACCTTGGC
>CAXUJE010000428.1:0-2461 GCA_964251035.1 uncultured Acetobacteraceae bacterium | reverse complement strand
GCCGGCCGGCTGTCCCCGGGGGGCGGCGGCCCCGCGGCGGCCCCGGCGGGCGGAACCCCCCCGCCGCCCCGCCGGCGCCGGTCAGGCTGGGCCGCGCCGGCAGCACGCTGCCCAAGGGCGTCGCGGACAGGCTGGCCGGGCTGGCGAACTCCGGCCCGGCACTCAGCAACAGCCCGCCGCCGCCCCGCACGTAGTCGGCGATGTTGCGCAGGTAGGTGGGCGGCAGGATGCCGCGGTTCTGGAAGCGGTCCAGGATGATCAGGTCGAAGTCGCGGATCTTGACCTGGAACAGCTCCCGCACGGGGAAGGCGATCAGCGCCAGCTCGTTCAGTGGCGTCATGTCGTCGCGCTCGGGCGGGCGCAGGATGGTGAAGTGCACCAGGTCAACCGCCGGGTCAGCCTTCAGCAGGCGGCGCCAGGTGCGCTCCCCGGCGTGCGGCTCCCCGGACACCAGCAGCACGCGCAGCCGGTCCCGCACGCCGTTGATCTCGACGACGGCGCGGTTGTTGAGGTCCGAGACCTCGCCCGGCAGCGGCTCGGCCTGCAATTCCACCAGCACGGGTCCCGGCCGGGTGATCGGCACGTCGATGGGCACTTCCTGGCCGATCGGCACCATGAGGGCCTGCGGCGCCTCCCCGTCGCGGCGCAGCGTCAAACGCGCGGTGCCCGCGGGACGAGCGACTCCCAGGTCATCGACCGCGACCCGGATCGTCACATTGCGGCCGACCAGGCCGAAGGACGGCGCCTCCACGATGCGCAGCCGGCGGTCGGTCTCCTCCCCGCGCGCCGGGATCAGCACCTGCAATGGCGCCGGCAGCGCGCCAGCGGGCACGTCATGCACCTGCCCGTCGGTCAGCGCCAGGATGCCGGCGAGGCGCGATTGCGGCACGTCCGCCAGCGCCCGGTTCACCGCGGCGAAGAGCTGGGTCCCGTCGTGCCCGCCCTCCGGCACTACGACGGTGCGCAGTTCCAGGTCCGGCATGCGGGCGGCTTCCCCGGCCAGCGCGGCGCGGGCGGCGTCGCGCAGCGCGGCCCGGTCGCCCACCTGCATGGACGCCGTTTCGTCCACCACCATCAGGCCGATGTCGGGCAGGGTGTCCCGCGTTTCCTGCACCAATCGCGGCCCGGCCAGCCACAGCAGCAGCACGCCGAACGCCAAGGCCCGCCACCCCGCGCCGCGCGCCCGGCGCAGCACCGCCGGCAGCAGCGCCAGCGCGCACAGCCCGGCCAGCGCCGCATAGGCCGCCCAAGGCAGCGCCGGGTCGAACCGCAGCGCGGCGTAGGCCTGTTCCAATCTCATTGGCCCAGGCGCTCCAGGATGGCGGGGACGTGGACCTGGTCGCCTTTGTAGTTCCCGGTCAGCGCATACATTACGAGGTTGACCCCGAAGCGGTAAGCCAGCGTGCGCTGCCGCGTGCCGCCGGGGATGGTGGCGTAGGGGTTGCGCCCCGCCCCGTCCACGGCCCAGGCGGCGGCCCAGTCATGGCCGCCGATGATCACCGGGCTGACGCTGTCGTTGCTGCGGTCCTGGTCGCGCTGCACCCAGACCGTGTCGCCCGCGAACCGCCCGGGGAACTCCTGCAGCAAATAGAAAGAGCGCGCGAGCACGTGGTCGCTCGAAAGCGGCGTGAGGGGCGGCACCGCGAGGCCCTGCGCGACCCGGCGCAGCGCGGCCTCGGCGCCCGGGGCGAAGCCTTGGCCGCTGCCGCCGTCGCGCGTGTCGATCAGGATGATGCCGCCGCGGCTGGTGTAGTCGTTGAGCGCCGCGATGGCCTCCGGGGACAGGGCGGCGTTGGCGACCACCGGCCAGTAGAGCAAAGGGTAGAACGACAGGTCGTCCTGCCCCGGCACGATGGCGGACGGGTCGGCGAGGCTGGCCGCGGTCCTTCGGTTCACGTAGGCCGACAGGCCCAGCAGCCCCGCCCGCGACACGCCGTCCACCTGCGCGTCGCCCGTCACCACGTAGGCCAAGCGCGTCGCCAACGCCGGCAGGTCCTCGGCCCGCGCCGGTATCACGAGCAGCAACACGCCCACCGCCGTCGCCGCTCCCAGGCGAAGCAGGCCGCGCAGCCAAAGCGACAGCAGCAGGTCGAGCGCCAGCAGAGCCAACGCCGCCGCCAGCAGCGCCGGGCCGACTGCCCGCTCCCGCGCCATGCCGGACAGCGGGGCCAAGGACGCGCCCGGCACCGGCGGCGCCGCGGCCAGTTCCGGCAACGCCGCGCCGAGGCTCAGCGCGCGCCGGCCGCTTTCCGGCCCGTACGTGCCGGGCGGATGCCGGGGGGAGACGGTGGGCCTCGCCAGGTCGGCGGCAGTCAGCCCGATGGCGGCCGGCGGCGGGGCGCCCAGCACGCCGAAACCGTCCAGCGCCTCCGCAGGCGCCAGCACGGCGTCGTCCGGCGTCCCGGCCACGCCTGCCGACAGGTCCACGAGGCGGCGCAGCATGTCGACGCACAGCCCGGAC
>CAXUJE010000427.1:0-4806 GCA_964251035.1 uncultured Acetobacteraceae bacterium | reverse complement strand
CTAGGCCCTCGTCGATGGGCGCCATGCCAGCCAAGACGTCTCTGATTTTCAGGCGGTCGCACCCAAGTCGGTCTGCCATCCCTACGGCGGTAGCCTATGTTGGGACACGAGCGCGTTGACCGTATCGCCAGGGCGCGAGAACCACCTGTCACCGGTTGGCGGCAAGCCCGTGGTCGCCCGCTTCGACGGCGGCCCCCTTTGCTCCGATGGCGGGCTTGCTGGTGCCGCGCGGGGTGGAGCGGCGCCTCGACGTGGCTGGGCGCCAGGCGGCATGCACCACGGACCCGCGCGACCCGGGCCGGGCCGCGCACGGTGGGCGGCAAATGCGCTTGTCCGTCGCGCAAAGGCACGCAACGGACACGCGCACCACGACGGATACGGCTTCCAGCCCATCGTGGCGTTCGACAGCGGGGGCCGCTTCGCCGGGTTCCATGACGGCGCCGCAAGCTGGGACCGCGTCGAGCGCATCGCCGCCCGCGTCGAGGCCTCCCAGAATGGCCACGCATCCGCACGCCCGCGCAACCGCCACGCGAAAACCGCACGCCTCGAACTTGGCCAACCTCGAAGCCATGAATCATGGCAGCCAGTGAAACCGGTCAACCCCATGGCAGAAACCCACCATGCTATTTGACGGAAGGCAGTGGGTTCCCTCGGCTTTGGGTCATCACGCCCCCGCCGAAGCGGAGCAGAAAGCAAGCAACGTAGCATGACCCGTCCACGGATATCCGTGGAGGACCGCTCGCCTTCAAGCAAGCTCGACCGGCAGGGTGAAGACATACCCGATGCCACGCTCGGTCCGGATCACCTCGGGCGTGCCCGGCTCAGCCTCGAGCTTGCGCCGCAGCCGCAGGACCTGCACGTCGATGCTGCGGTCAAAGATGTCCTCATGCACATGGGTTGCCTGCAGCAGGTGCTCCCGGCTGAGCGGCCGTTGCGGCGCATCGAGGAAGGCCAGCAGCAGCGCATACTCGCCCTTGGTCAGGACGACCGGGCCGCCCCCCGCGACGGCGAACTGCCGTGTCCGCCGGTCAAGGGTCCATCGGCCGAAGCGCAGCCGGGCGGATGCCTTGTCGCGCCCAGGCTCGCGGGCGCTCTCGCCGCCTGCCGCTTCGACCCGGCGGAGCACCACCCTGATCCGTGCCAGCAGCTCGCGCAGGGAGAACGGCTTTGCAAGGCAATCATCGGCGCCCAGCTCCAGGCTGACGATGCGGTCGACCTCGTCGTGCTGCTGCCCCGCGAGGGTGATCACCGGCAAGCCAGAGCGCGCGCGCAGCTCCCGCAGCAGGTCGAGGCCGTCCTCCTGGCCGAGCTGCAAGTCGAGGATGACCATGCTGAACCGCTGGGCCGCCAGCAGGCGCGATATGTCCTGCGCTCCGGACGCGCTGGCGACCCGCATGTTGTTCTGTCCGAGGTAGTCCGACACCGTCCGCCGCATGCCTGGATCGTGGTCCGCGACCATGATGTTCGCCTGGCGGTCCGGCACGCCCGCCGTCGGCGCCCCCTTGGGCTGCACGTCGGCATATGCCGCAAACCTCTTGTTGCGCAAATGGGCGTGCAGGTCCTGCTCGCTCACCAACTGCTCGGCCCGGTATGCTGCGTGCCTCATGGCCTGGGCCGCCTGGCGAGGCATGCGTCCGGGTGGGACGCCGCGGCGCCCATCGCGATGATGGCCGTTGATGTGCAGGATGGTCGAACAGTCATGCTTGCCTCCAGGCCCTCGTTGCATCGCATGGATGCCTGGAACGGAGTGCCGGCGTCTGTGGGGAAAGCCACACTGGACGCCGTGCCGCCCGGCTTCCGTCACGCGGCGCCGCCCGGCTACAGCCGTAGCGAAGCCGCCACGGAGCGACACGCTTCCGTAGCCCGGCCGGACGAGGCTGAAAGCGAGACCGGTGGCCACCCATGGCCGATGCCGGTCCGAACCGGGGCCTTTTTGGATGCGTCATTCCCTCGTCCTTGCCATTCTGCTCGTCACGCTGGGCGGCTGCGCTGGCCTGACGAAGCTCACAGCCTCGCCGAAGGGCGTGCAAACCGGCTCGTACGACTGCACGCCCGCCGGCCGTTCCGGCATGCGCCATCTCACGGCTGCCGTCGCGCCCGACCGCAACGGCCGGGACCTCGACCTCACGCTCGAGCCGCGGCGGCAGCTCATCCTCAGCCCGCTCGGAGGCGCGTCCGGCCAGCTTTACTCAAGCCCGCTGTATGCGTGGCGCGCCGGCAGCGACATGAGCGTCCTGACCGATGTCGAGAACATACAAACCTACGACTGCCGGCAGCTCGGCGACGGGAAGGCCGTCACGCTGCCGGGCGGCAGGGCGGATGCCTCCCCTCCTTTGAAGGCTGTCCGGTAATGCCCCCGAACGCGCAATCGCCGCTGCTGCTGCTGACGTCGCCCCTGGGGGACGACAGGCTGCCGGTCCAGCAGGGGACCCTGCACGCCATCGCGCTCTCGGCCACCGAGCAGTTGAGCGCGCCCTTCGAGATCGAGGTGACCGCCGTTTCGACCCAGCGCGCCGTGAAGCCGGACGAGCTGCTCTACCATCCGGTCGCGGTGACGGTGCGGCGCGAGGACGGGATCGACCGCATGTTCCACGGGATCGTCCGCCGGGTGGACGCGGTCGGGCTGGAGCAGCGGTCGCGCTGGCAATACCGCCTTGAAGTCGTGCCGCGGCTCTGGTTCCTCAGCCAGACGACCGATTGCCGGATCTTCCAGCAGCAAACGGCCGTGCAGATCTTGAAGGAGCTGTTCTCCGAGCACCGGGTCGAGCCGGTCGAGTTCAGGATATTCGGGTCGTCCCCAGTCCGGGCCTACACCACCCAATACAACGAGACCGACCTCGCCTTTGCCCAGCGCATCATGCAGGAAACCGGCTACTTCTATTTCTTCGAGCACACCGCCTCCAAGCACACGCTGGTCGTGACCGACAGCAACCAGGCGTTCAAGCCGGTGCAGAGGCCGCTGCACCGGGTCATCCACCGTGGCGACAACGTGGACATCTTCGATGCCTGGCGTGAATCGCTGGCGACCGCCTGCGGCCACGTGCAGACCCAGGACTACGATCCCGAGAAGCCGAAGCGTCCCGTCTCCGGCGAGCAGGCGACCCGGCTGGCCACCGCGGGCGCCGCGGACCGCCAGGTCTACCGCTGGCCGGCGATGACGCTCGACAACAAGGTCGCCGCCGACCGCGCCCGCTTCCAGGTCGAGGCGGCGGAGGCGGCGTCGGCGCTGCGCAGCGGGCACGGGTTCGCCCCGAACCTATGCCCCGGCTTCCGCTTCACGCTCGCCACCGACCCGTGCACCGGCGACGAGGCCGTGTCCCACGCCGTCCACGGCACCCGGCACACCGCGACCGACGAGACGTGGATCGCCGGGACAAGCCCGCCGGAATTCGAATGCGCCTTCACCTGCTTCCCCCAGTCCACGACCTGGCGCGACGGCCTCTCGCTGCCGCGCCCCGCCATGGCGGGCATCTTCTCCGGAACCGTGCTCGGCGAACCCGGCGAGGAGATCCACGCCGACCCGCTCGCGCGCATCAAGGTGCAGCCCTTGTTCGACCACCGCAAAGACACCACCGCCGCGAAGTCGGTGTTCATCCGTGTCCTGCACGCATGGGCGGGCGACAAGTGGGGCTGGCAGCACTTGCCGCGCGTGGGCACGGAAGTCGGCATCTCCTTCATGAACGGCGATCCCGACAACCCCGTGGTGGTCGGCTGCTTCTACCACGAGGAGATGCCGCCGGTCTTTCCCGTGCCCGCGCAGCAGACGAAGCAGGGCTTCCGCAGCCGGTCCACGCTGCACGGGGGAACCCAGGACTACAACGAGCTGTCGTTCGACGACAAGAAAGGGTCGGAGGTGGTGCTGCTGCACGCGCAGAAGGACCACAAGATCGAGGTCGAGCACGACCAGGACGCGACGGTCGGCCACGACCAGACTGCAAGGGTCGGCAACAACCGGACGGTGACAACCGAGTTCAACGACAGGCTCGCGAGCAACCTCGGCGAAATTTCGATCACCGCGAACGCCGGGGTCGTGACGATCACGTCTGCGATCTCGATCGTCCTGAGATCCGCGGAGAGCACCGTCACGATCACCCCAGCCGACGTCAACATCGTGACGCCCGCCTTCACGGTCGAGGCGGCGGAGGTCAACATCACGGCAGCCTCCTACACGGTCGAGGCGGCGGCGATCACGATGACGGCCGCCGAGGTGACGCTCGCCACGCCGCTCCTGCTCGCCCCTCCGCCCATTCCGCCGGTTGCGTAGCGCACATGCAGATCGCCGATGCAACGTGCCGGAAGCTTCAGCCATTCGCTCCGGACCTCCTGCGCTACTGGCTGCAACTGCCGGATGCCCATCGCGGGCTTCCTGAAGAATGGAGCGACCCGCAAGCCCTGCTGGCCCGGTTGTGCGAGCTGGACCTGCTGGTCGAGGCGACGCGGCTGCTGGCCTATGCACTGCCGGAACGCGAAGCGATCTGGTGGAGCTGCATGTGCGTGCGCCACACCATGCCATCCCCTGCTGGAGCCGAAGGAGCCGCGGTCGAGGCGGCAGAGGCGTGGGTGCGGCAGCCCGGCAAGGCGGCCCGGCATGAGGCAGGCCTGGCCTCGAGCGGGCCGGGCTATGCGGCGCCGGGCGCCTGGTCGGCACTGGGGGTTGCCTGGAGCGGGCGTGAACGCCTGCTGCGCGATCTCTGCCCTGGCCGGGGCGCCGCGATGGCGGTGGCGCGCGCCGCCGCCCGCGGCGGCCCCGAACCCGCCCCCGCGCCGCGGCGGCGCGTGAGCCAGAGGGGGGGGGGCCTAGGGCAC
>CAXUJE010000426.1:1288-4832 GCA_964251035.1 uncultured Acetobacteraceae bacterium | reverse complement strand
GCTCATGCTGGTCTCCAGTCGAGAGTGCCCGACCGGGACCGGCACGGTGTCCGGTCCCGGTCGGGGCTGATGCAAGGGACAGGTGGCCGGTGCTGCTGCGCTGGGTTGGTCAGAACGGGATCGTGTCGTCCAGGTCGTCGGTGCCGCCGGCTTCTCCGCCCGCCCCTGCCGGTGCTGGCTCGCGGTAGGTCGTGCGGTCCTCGGCGTCGCGCTTGCTGTCCAGGAGGATCAGCACGCTGTGGAAGGGCGTCAGGTGGACCTCGGTGGTGAAGCGTTCCACGCCATCGTTGTCGGTCCACTTGCGCGTCCTGAGCTGACCTTTGACGAAGACCTTGGAGCCTTTCCGCAGGAACCTCTCCGCGAGGGCGCAGAGGTGGTCCTGGAACACGACGATCTTGTGCCATTCGACCTTCTCGACGCGCTCTCCGGTCTGCTTGCTCTTCCAGCTCTCGCTGGTCGCCAGGTTGAACGTGGCGACGGCGCTGCCGTCCTGCTTGCTGCGGATCTCCGGGTCACGCCCGAGGTTGCCGATCAGCTGCACCTGGTTCAGTGAGTTGCTCATCGTGTGTCTCATCCGTTCTCCGAAGAGCGGCCCCGGCCCGGTTCAAGCCGCGGCAAATCCGAGGGGACGCGCCGGCACGGGCTGGGGCTGCCAAAGCCCCTCCCCGTCCCGCATCATGGCTTCATCAGCATTCTTTTCTCCTGATCCGTCGTCGGGGTTTATTCTCCCCGCGGCCTTTGCCGTCGGCTTTGGATTGAGCGCATGGGCATCGGGTCCGCGGCAAACCGCCGGTCAGAACACGGCCCACCTCGTGGCTGACAAGGCTCCAGATCATGGCTTCGAGGACACCCTCGTCGAAGGCGGGATCGTAGCCGGCATTGATGCTGACCTTGCCCGTGGCCGGATCGACGGCGGCGCCCGGCGTGAAGGCCCTGAGCACCTTGCCGCGGGTCATCCCCACCTTGCGGCACAGCCGGTCGAGGCATGGCTCGCTGCGGAACTCGCGCATGAGCCGGTCGATGTCCAGTTGCACGTCGTAATAGTCCGGCGCGTCGGCGTCGCGTGGCCGCACGTCGAGCACGAAGCGGCCCTTCGTCATGGACGTCTCCTGTTACGTCGGCTGATGCTGCCGCGGGTGGGGACGGTCAGGCGGCGTGTTCCAGCGCCGGCGCGGGTCGGCCCGTGCGCGGCCAGTGACGGTGGAGCCGTGGGTCGGGCAGCGTGGGATAGGCGGCGATGCCCTTGGTCAACCCGAGGTCGTCGTGCAAGACCAGCAGGCGCACGGCGACGGTCTGCCGCCGCCCGTTGCGCAGCGAGCGGACCACGGCCAGGTCGGACCGGCCGCTCCTGTACGTGTCCTCCCACCGGCCGGTGTCGCGGTTGCGACGCGCGGCGTGCATGACGCCGTTGGTGAAGCCCTCGACCTGCCACGGGTCCTTGCAGACCGGCGAAGCGGAGCAGCGATTGCGGAAGTATCCCTCGTCCTGGACGTAATAGGACGACCCCACCGCGATCACGCCGACACCCAGCGGATTGGCGCCGCCGCAGCGCCGCTGTGCCCTGTATTCCCGCATCATGGGCTTGGCTCCATGGTGCCGGCGTGCTCCGGGCCGCAGGCGCCTTGCGCGTTCCGCTGCCGCTCGTCCGCCGTGGCGCCTTCCCATTCGGGTTCGATTTCCTCGATCTCCTCTCCTTCTTCGCTCATCAGCAGGCAGAACGTGACGTTCTCGACGACGTTGGTGGGCTCGATGCGGCGGCGCTGCCCGTCCGGCAGGGTGACGATGTTGCTGCACTGCTCTCGCGCCTTGTCGTGCGCCGTCAGCAGGATGCCGGCGGCCAGCGCGGGCGTTGGTGCTTCCACGATGAAGTCGCCGCTGTCCTCCTCGATCAGGCGCTCGACCAGACGCATGCGGTGCCGGGTCATAGCTCGCATCCTATCTCGGCGGCCTCGTCCGCGATGGCCTTGTCCGCGGCCTCCCAGGGATGCTGGCGTCCGAAGTAGGCGTCGCGCCACCGCCGGTCGGACAGGTCCAGCAAGCCAAGTCCGATCCGGCGCAGGATGCGGGTATGGGCGATACGCAGGTAGCCGTAGAAGCCAAGTTCCTGCCCGGCGTAATCCCAGAGCCGGTCGTCTGGGGGCCGGCGCTCGACCGGGGCCTGGCCGTCGAGCTGGAAGGACGTCGTGCGGTTGCCCCAGGCGGCCACGGGGGTGAGTTCCATGGCGCCCCTCCTACGCGGCGCTGGATGCGGTTGCGGCGGCCGGCGTAGCCCGCTTGTCCACGACACGGAGGAAAGCCTCCTGGCCGAAGCCGTTCCGTGCGTATGCCGTGTCGTAGCCTCGCGGCTTGCGGTCGCCCCGGCGCAGCGAAATGGAAACCTGGAATGAAGTGTCCGGGTGCGCCGCGCGCATGCGCCGGCCGAACCCGAGCCGCCGACCCCCGCCCAGATCCAGGCCATGGTGGTCGGAAGCATGTTCGGCTGGCAGGTGCCCGGGGCGGACCCGGCCCGTCATGCCGTCTCCCGACCAGGACCCGCTCTGGGCCTGTGCCGGCCAGCAGCTTGGCTACTACGGCTGGCTGTGGATCGCCGACCAGCGCGCAAGGCAGGCGTTCGGCTGCGGCCTCCTCGATCTGCCGCCGCGCGACTGGCAAGAAATGTACTTCGGGCGCGTTCCGCCCACCGAAGCGGCGGACGTCGCCATCGACGAATACGCGGCTCAGCACGGCACGGGTCCGGTCGTTGCATCGGTCCCGGCCTCCCCCGCCGCTTGACGGCTTGCACCGTCCAGCCCGTCCCCCGGCTTGAGCCGGGCAGTCGCTTTCTCCATCCGCATCGGCCGGCGCGCACATCGGGTGCCCGCGTGCGGCCGTGCGCGCACCGCGAGGACCACGCCATGCCCGTCACCATCACCCTCGGCACCATCCCTGGCACCATCGAACGCGGCGACCGCTACAGCGCCAAGACCATGCAGCTGTTCGGCCCGTCGCTCGGACGCGAGACGGTTCCGGTCACGACCGTCGAGGACATCCGCACCGCCGTGCTCGGCCAGTGCTGCGTTGAGCTGCGCGGGCGTGAGGAAGGTCTGGACCGGGTGGTAGCCGTCCTCGCCCCGTACGATCAGGACGGTGGCGCCGGTCTCGGGATGACGGGCGTAGCACAAGGGCGGCAGTTTCGGCGCGGTAGACGGGTTGTCGGTGGGCATGGGCGGTCTCCTGGGCTGGAAACGGCCGCGGCCGGGCCGCAGCCCCCCCCCGGGCGCGGGGGTTGGGGGTGGGAGGGGCGGGGGCGGGCCCGGGCCGGCGCCTGCAGGCAGAAGTCCGAAGCGCCAAACAGGTCGTCCCCGGCCAGCGTGGGCTCCCCTGCCAGAGCAGGGGGCAGCCCGCTGGACAGCACAGCGGCGCCCAGCTGCGGGCCTGAGCTCGCTGCTGGCGGCGCTGCTGCAGGCGCCGCTGCAGAGGTGTGGGGCTTGTTGTCCAGCATGAGCAGGCCATTCGCCAGGGGGTTGGTGTGGGGCTTTGCCCCGACTGGGGCGCCCCCTGCCAC
>CAXUJE010000426.1:0-1278 GCA_964251035.1 uncultured Acetobacteraceae bacterium | reverse complement strand
TGGGGGGGGGGGCGCGGGGGGGGGGGGGGGAGGGGGGGGGCGCGGGGGCGGCCCCGGGCGGGGGGGGCCCCCCCCCCCGGCGGGGGCCGCGTCGTTTGGATGTGGAAGGGGCTGGTCAGGCCGCGGCGCGCGCCTCGCCACTGTCTTTGCGCGCCCGGCGACGACGGACCGGCACGGCCGGCAGATCGTCGGCCTCGGGCGCGGCGTCGTCATGCTCGTCCGGCGGCGATGCTTCTGTTTCCGTCTCGTCGCCGGTGACGCTGCCGGCGTCGTCGTCCAGGTGATTCCCGGGCATCTCGTTCTCGGGCGCTGCCTTCCCGGCCTCGGCTGCGGCGAACAGGGCGGGCGGATAGATCCAGCGCCCCTCGCCCACGCGGGCGACCACGGCGCCGCGGGTCGCCTTGCCCGTGGGCTGCACGGGCACGTTGAGGCCAATGGCCACGCCCTCCACCGCCGCCTTGGACAGGCAGGACAGGAACTCCGTCGTTGCCATGTTGGGCAGGTGGGCGTCCGCGCCGATGGCGTCGCCGGCCAGGCGCGCGACCGCGCCGCTCCTGGACCAGTTCTCACGGCAGGACAGCGCGTAGGCAAGCATCGCACGCGCGGCCTTGTGCAGGACGGCAGGGTCGGACGTGAGCGCGCCGCCTTCCGTCAGCGTGTCGGCGATGGCGGCGCGGCTGTCGCGCTGCAGCCTCCCCTCCGCCAGGCCGGTTTTGACCTCGACGTTGCTGCCGGCGAAGGCCAGCACCAGCAGCGCGATCAGCCTGCCGTCGTCGATCGGCTCGTCGCGCAGCGCCGCGTGCAGGGCGTCGGTGCGCATGTCGCCGATCATCGCCAGCCCCTTCTGCGTCACGTCGGGCCGCGCCTTGGCCGGCGGCGCGGGATCGTCGCCCGCGTCCTTGCCCCGCGTCTTTGCAGCCGGCGCCGGCAGGGTGAACAGCACCGTCTCCACCCGGCCCGTCCTTTCATCGACGTAGTGGCCGACGCTTTCGCCGCCGCCGTTGCCGGGCTTGCCGTAGAAGCGCTGCGCCTCCCGCGGCAGCTTGGGGCCGCCATATTCGTTCGCTTGCAGCACCACGCCGTTCTCCGGCAGGTTCGCCTCGACCCAGGCGTGCTGCGCGGCCAGGAAGCCGTCCACGTCCGTGGTCGTGCGGCTGTCCTCGCCGGCAGGCGCGAACAGGTCCTCGACGTATTGCACGCCGTAGGCGGCGGCGAACTCCGCATCGAACACCGCGTCCGCGGCGCGCATGGTCCGGCGGGTGAGCGCGCGGGCAAGCT
>CAXUJE010000425.1:0-4853 GCA_964251035.1 uncultured Acetobacteraceae bacterium | reverse complement strand
GCCCAGCCAGCCCACGAGCAGGATGCCGGTCAGCCCGGCGGACAGGCTGCACAGCACGTAGGCGCTGACCTTGACCCGGGCGACGCGCACGCCGGTCCGCACCGCCGCCTGCTCGTTGCCGCCGATGGCGAACAGGTGGCGGCCCCAGCCCGTGTGGCGCAGCGCGAAGCCGAGCGCCACCGCGCACGCCAGCATGTAGGCGACCGGCGCCGGCAGGCCGCCGATGCTGCCGTTCGTGACCGACAGGAACGCCGAAACGTCCGGGCCGCTCGGCGGCTGGCCGCGTCCCTGGGTGATCACGTAGGTCAGCCCGCGGCAGATGGACAGCATGCCGAGCGTGGTGACGAAGGGCGACAGGCCGACGCGCGCCACCATGGCGCCGTTCACCCAGCCGATGAACGCGGACAGCAGCAGCCCCGCCAGGATCGGCAAAACCAGCGCCGCCCCCGGCACCGCCGCCAGCGCCGATCCCGCCACGAACCGCATCGCCACCATGGTGCAGACCGCGGTGAGCGCCGTCACCGCGCCCACCGACAGGTCGATGCCGCCGGTGATGATCACAACCGTCATGCCGAGCGAGATCAGCGCGATGTAGCTGAAGTTCCGCGAGATGTTCAGCAGGTTGCCGGCCGTGGTGAAGTTGCCGGCCAGTGCCGCCACGAGCACGGTGATGACGATGAAGGCGAGGGTGACATAGGCGGTCTGGCTGCCGAGCACCCCCCGGCGGTGCCAGGCGGCGCGGCGGACGTTGTCGAATCCGGGATCGGCCCCCGACGGCTGCGTGTCTGGCGGGACGGCTTTGGACAGGACCGGCGTCATGCGGCGGCGATCGCGCCGGTGATCAGGCCCGTCACCTCCTCGGGGCTGGACGCGGCGATCGGCTTGTCCGCCACCTTGCGTCCGCGCCGCATCACCACGACCCGGTCGCAGACGCCGAACACGTCCGGCATCCGGTGGCTGATCAGGATCACGGACGCGCCGCTGTCGCGCAGCCGGCGGATCAGCTCCAGCACCTCGGCCACCTGGCGCACGGAGATCGCCGCCGTCGGCTCATCCATCAGCACCAGCTTGGACTGCGCGAGCCGGGTGCGGGCGATGGCCACCGCCTGGCGCTGGCCGCCCGACATCTCCCGCACCGTGTCCCCGGCGCGGGTCTCGCTTTTCAGCTCGCGGAACAGCTCGGCCGCCCGGCGGCTCATCGCGCGGTGGTCGAGCACGCGCAGCGGCCCGATGCGGCGGTACAGCTCGCGGCCCAGGAACACGTTGGCCGCCGCCGTCAGGTTCTCGGCGATGGCGAGGTCCTGGTACATCACCTCGATCCCGGCGTCGCGGGCGGCGGCCGGCCGGTCAAAGGCCACCCGCGCGCCCTCCAGCCGGATCTCGCCCTGGGTCGGCGGGAAGTTGCCGGCGATGATCTTGGTCAGCGTGGACTTGCCGGCGCCGTTGTCGCCCATCAGCCCGACCACCTCGGCCCGGCCGATCGCGAAATCCATGCCGTCCAGCGCCCGCACCGCACCGAACGACTTGCCGATGCCGCTCAGCTCAAGCAGCGGTCCGGCCGCGGGCCGCGCCCCCGGTCCCTCGGCAAGCCCTGCCTGCGCGACGTGTGACACGATCCCCTCCCCTCCGGTTGACCCGGGTTCGGCCGCTTGAGGCCAGCACGATTGTGCATGAGGGACCGCGCATCTTCAACCGCCGTCTTGCGCCGGGGCGGGTCAGTGCTCCCGTTCGGTCAACCGGTCCATCAGCGCGAGCAGCACGGCGGAAACGACGAACGCCATGTGGATGCCCACGAGCCAGGCCAGGGCGCGGTCGCTCTCATGCTCGGCGTTCAAGTAGCCCTCCAGCACGTGGATGGCCGAGATGGCGACGATGGAGGCCATGAGTTTCAGCTTGAGGTCGCCAAAGCCGACCTGGCCCATCCAGTCCAGCCGGACGGCGCCTTCCCCGACATCGAGCCGCGAGATGAAGCTCTCATAGCCCGCGAGAATGACCATCAGCAGCAGGTTGGCCATCAGCGACAAGTCGATCAGCGACAGGATGCCGATGGTGACCTCGTTGCTGCTGCCGGACAGCACGTGGCCGAGGAGGTCGACGATGCGCAGCGCGAACTTCGCCAGCAGCGCCACGAGGCCGAGGATCAGGCCCAGGTAGAACGGCGCCAGCAGCCAGCGGCTGCCGAAGATCGTCCGCTCGATCAGGCGCTCGGCTTGAAGGGCTCGCCGGGTTGGAACAGGGGCGTCGTCCACCGGACCCTCCTTGCTGGCGCCGTGATCCTGCACCGGTTTCACCGCGGGGAGATAGGCCTGCCCGCAACCGCCATGCATTGCGGACCGCGCAGTGGCCGGCTTCGGCGATTATGCCGCAGACGTGACCGCCAAGCCATCCCATGTCCGCATTGCGGCCACGTTTCCGCCTTAACGCCTGGCCAGCCTTTCACCCGGACAAGGAGGCCTGGCCATGCATCCGTTTTTCCGTTTTGCGCCTGCCTTCCCCAAGCCGAGGGTTGCACGCCCATGATTGTGGGGAAGCAGCAACACTATGATGGGAAAATCACGCTCGTTGCCGCCCTGATCACGCTGGGCCGGTGCGATGGGCAGCGAGTCCTGCCATAGTGGCAGCGCGTGAGAATTTAGAGGCCTGGCAATGGTGTGGGAACGTCGGACAGGAACGCCCTGCCCGACGCCCCCAGCATTGTCTATACTACACTGTACGAAAGCGTCCGGCAGGGCATTTGTACTCAGGTTTTTCATGTTCTGATTGATACACTACATGGTTGTAAATGCTTTGTATAAATTTTTGCTAAGCGTTTGCATCCACAAGGGCCTCAAGCCCGTAATACGGTGAACAGTGAGAGGGCAACATGGTCGTTCTTTTCATAAGCCATGTGCATTTCCTGCGGGAAGCATTGGTAATGCTTCTGCGCGGTTGCGATGATATTCAAGTGCTCAGCGCATGTTCCGAAGAAACTGCTGTAGCCGTCGTCAGGGAGGCCAACCCGGGGCTGGTCGTCATCGACTCCTCGCATCCCGAGGCGATGACGGTCGTCGCTGCAGTCCGGGAACTCGCCGCCCACATCGGCGTGGTTGTCTTGGCGACGCGGGAAGAGGACGAGGATTTCCTTGCCTGGGCCGACACCGGGATCTGCGGGTACTTGGGGCCGGAAAGCTCTATCCGTGACCTCGTCGCCACCGTGAGGAGCGCTGGGGCGGGAGAGGTGGTCTGCCCGCCCCGGCTCGCCGCGCTCCTGCTCAACCGGCTCGCCGACCGTTCGACCGGCCGCCCAAGCCGGGCTGGAATCCATTCGCTGACGCTGCGGGAGCGAGAGGTCGTCAAGCTTCTGGCAGACGGCTTGCCCAACAAGCTGATCGCACGCCGATTGCGGGTCGCGGTGCCGACCGTCAAGAATCACGTGCACAGCATCCTCGACAAATGGGACGTGCGGAGCCGAGGCGAAGCTGCGGCGTGCTATCGGCAGAGGATGAGCGACGCTTCGGACCGGGCCGAGGCCAAGCCGGAGCCTGTGGCCCGGCGGCCCGAGCTGAACAGCGCCGCCCGCAGTCTGCGGGGCAGCATGGCTCGGCGCCAGGCGCTCGCACCGGCGCTGACCTTTTCGCGAGGCTAGGGCGGGATGCCTATGCCAACCACCATTTGCCCAACCGCCATTCGCATGGACCGCTTCGGCATTGCGGAGGACGTCGCGACGCCGCGGCCCAAAGCCGGCGAGCAGCCTTGGCAGCTCCTGGTTTGCCATGCCGCAAGAACGGCTCGGTTCCCGGGCATGCGCACAGGCGGTGGCCCAGTCAGTGCAGGGTCGGCTCGCCCGACGCGGAAAGCTCCTCGCCAAAATCCTGGTCGGGATCATCGCCGGGCATGATCGACGGGACGCGTTCGCCGGGGATCAACCGAGGCTCGGGCGTGCCCGGCGGCAAGGGTGCCACGAAATGCAGGACGGCCCGGATGCCTGAGGACTGGAAGCAAGGCTGCCCATGCCGGTCCAGCACGACAAAGCCGCTTTCGCTTGGGGTGGGAATGATCTGCCACAGGTCGCCGGGCCGGACCTGGGGGGGCGCCACGCCGACCCACTCCGTGCCGTCGTCGCAGACCCCCAGCACGGCGTCGTAGCCGCGCCTCGCTGCGACGGCGAGCCAGCCCGCCATCACAGCCATGTCCCGGGGATCGAACCGCCAGGGGCGGAAGAGGTCTGGACGGGTGCAAACCATTGTCACGGCTCCTTGAGCCTGAAAATGTCGGAGGGGCGTCATAGGCTCACAAGGCGTCAGGCATGTCCACACCGCTTCGTGAAACGACACCTGTTCAATAAATCGAGTGGGCGATCCGCAACCTTTAGGCATTCTCCCGTTCGAATCGGTGCCGAGACCAAGATGGCCGGTTGGGCTGTCCATCGTCCCTACCCAGACAGGCGGCCTTCCGATGGCCGGCAAAGCTGCGGGCAGCCTCAACCCAGACTTAACGATTCCTACCATTTCGTATCGCCAAAACCGTGAGCCGCTGAAGCATCCTATCCATGGCAGGTTCAAGTATTGCAGCGACGGCGTATGGGACAACGCGCCACGTGACGATCCTGTTTTGCGACCCTTGTCGCTTTGAACGACGGCTGAAGACAAGCCCACGCGAAATCAATCCTGTGCTCGGCCGCCTCGGCAAAGATAGATGTAGCCTCTGCGGCAATGTTTTTATAACGTCACGACATAGGCCGCGCGATGCCCGATGAATGAACATCTTGAACCAATCTGGACGAATTGCCTGATCAGGCATGCAAGACCGCAGCCCTCAAATCTCGCCCCCAGGCCGGGGTCAGCGTGCTTGGAGGGGCCGGGCCGGCCTGGGGC
>CAXUJE010000424.1:0-4856 GCA_964251035.1 uncultured Acetobacteraceae bacterium | reverse complement strand
CAGGCGTGGATCACGCGGCGGGCCTGTGCGTCATGGCACCGCGGCGCGCATGGGCGCCAGCAGGGATCGCAAGTCCGGCACTTCGAGGTCCGGAGTCTCGGTCAGCAGCCGGGCCGAACGCCCGTTGCGGCGGACCCAGACCGTGGCGCAGCCGAGACGCCTCGCCGGCGCGATCTCCGTGACGCCCTCGGCTACGTGCGCAACCGCGCCCGGCGCTTCGGCGAGGCGGCGGAGAGCGTCTTCGAAGATGGCAGGCTGCGGCTTGTAGCAGCGGCTTTGTCCGGCGGTGACGACAGCATCGAACGGCACCTCAAGCTGTCGGGCCGAGGCGGCGAACAGGTCGTCGTCGATGTTCGAGATGATGGCGAGCCGGTATCGGGCGCCAAGCGCACGCAGCGCCTGCACAGTGTCAGGAAACGGCGTCCAGGACGGGATCGACGATGCCAGCACGTCCCGGTCTGCGGGCGTGACCGGAAAGCCGAAATGGCGCCCGAACCCCTCGACCACCCCGGCGAGCACCGCCCGGTACGTCCGGTAGGGCGGCTGGCAGAGGACCCCGTCAAGGTCCTGGAAGACCGCGATGATCTCGTCGTCCGACGGTGCGGCGCCATGCCGGGCGAGCAGCGGACGCAACGCCCGGATCGCCCCCGCTTCCCAATCGATCAAGGTGCCGTAGCAATCGAAGGTGAGGGTGGTGATGCGCTCAGGATCAAACCGGCTCATTCGGGACCGCCTCCATGGACACGAGCGCACGGCGGATCGCTGGGCCGGCCATACTGCTCGACTATCCTAGCTGCTCCGCCCCCAGGTCAACACGCCGGGGTAGCTGGCATGGGCGCGGTGCCGCTTCGTGGAGGCTAGGCATGCCCGCCAGCGAACGAGACGCCCTAACGGTGTCCGCCGAACCCGCCGTGCCCGAAGCCGCCCTGGGCGAAACCGCCCCCGTGGGAGCCGTAGCCGCCGTAGCCGTGGTACGCGCCATATCCACGGTAGCCGCCATAACCGCCATAATGGCCGAAATACCGGCCGCCGTAGCCGAACCGGCCATAGCCGAACCCGAAACCGTAGCCAAAGCCGAACGGGTAGCCGTAATCGTAGAAGAACGGGTCTCCGTACCCAATTCCGGCATAGAGCGGATAAGGCGGGTAGTACGCGTAGAGCGGCACGGCGGGCGCAAGTGGTTGCACCAAGTTCTGCCGGGCCGTCATGCAGCGCAGGTAGATTGCCCCAGGCGGCAGCGTCTCCACCGTCGGCGCCGTCTCCGCTGCCGCGGCACCGGCCTGAGTCTGGGCCGCTGGTTGCCCCGCTCCCACCGGCGCTTCAAGCGGCTGTGCGGGCGGCGGCTCGGCCGCTACAGTCCGGCAAGCTGCGTCGTCCTGCCGGAACGCTTCGCTCGTCTTCGCCGGGCCTGGCACGGCGACCAGCGGCGCTGGCGGCGGCGGCGCCACGCACCCGGCCGCCACGCCCGTCAGCAGCAAAGCCCCCAACGCGGCACTCTTCCTCATGACGACTCTCCTTACTCTTCTACATCTCAGCATGCAGTTGCCATCACGCAAGGCTGTAAGGATGCCCGGCTGCGGGCGGGGCGCGGCAGGACCCCGGCGCGACATCGCTTGCAACTGGATGCCGGGTGCCGCGTCCCCGCTCCAGGCCAACCTTGCCGAAGGACCCCCACCCATGCCGGCCACTGCGCAGATCATCTACCAACCCTACGTCGCCGGGCCGCGCGGCGCGCTGAAGCCCGGCACGCCGATGGCCTGCCGCACGCCCGAGGAGGGGATACGCCGGGCGGAGCGGGCGCTGGCCGGCGGCTCCATCGTCGGCGCGCGGGTCGTACGGGTGTTCCATGACGACGCGGCCGACGAGTTCGGCGCCCCGGAATACCTCGGCGAGTTCGGCCAGGTTCCGGAGGAAGCGTCGTGAATGCCGAACAGTACGTGGCCGGTGCAGATACATGCACCGGCCACGTTCTGACCTTTGCTTTTACGAGCATGTCTACCGCCGCCAAACGTCGGCGTAGTCCTGAACGAACGGCCGCAGCGCCGTGGGCGGCCGTCCGAGGAGCCGCGCCAGGTCCGGCGTGACCTCCGCCGCCAAGCCGAGCCGGGCGGCGGTGTAGACCCCCGTCATCACCAGGCCGAGCGCCACGGGCCGCCCCGCCGCGCGGAGATGGCGCAGGAAGGCGGGGATGCCCGGATTGCGATAGGCGACGGGACGGCCGAGCACGTCCGACAGCAGGGCCGCGACCTCGTGCAAGTCGAACGCATCGCCTCCGGTCAGCGTGTAGGCGCGGCGCCCGTGCCCCGGCCCGGTCAGCACCCGCACCGCCGCGTCCGCCACGTCGCGCGCATCGACGAAGCTGGTGCGGCCCCGCCCGGCCGGCGCCCAGATCTCGCCGCGGTCGCGGATGTCGTCGCGGTGCACGGTCGCGAAGTTCTGCATGAAGTCGTTGGGCCGCAAATGCGTCCAGGCCAGGCCCGACGCTTCCAGCAACTTCTCGATGCCGTGATGCGGCAGCAGCGGGTTGCGCGCGGCTCCCCGCACCGACAGGAACACCGCCTGCTGCACCCCGGCCTGCCGCATGGCTGCGACGAACGGGCCAAAGTCGCGCTGTGCCCGGGCGAGACGCGGCGGACGCAGCAGGAACACGCGCCCGACCCCGCGCAGCGCCGCCTCGAAGGTCTCGGGATCGCGGAAATCGAAGCGGACCCGCTCGGCCTCCATGGGGCCGCCGCGGGCCGGGTCGCGCACGGCCAGGCGCACCGGGGCGCGCCCGGCAAGCCGGCTGGCCACCTCCCGCCCGACCAGGCCGCTGCTCCCCGTAACCAAGATCATGCCGTCCCTCGCCCCTGCCGGACGGCACATGGGACCGGCCAGCCGCACCGGCATTCCGGTACGGTCCCGCCTTGCCGCGGCGTGATCAATCCTTCGCAAGCGTCGGTCGAGAAACAGCAGTAACTTTGTTGTGGTCCGACAAAGCCGTGTCTAGCATGGTCGCCGGCCGCGGCGGTTTGACGCGCCCATGGCCCGGTCGAAGCAGCGCGGCGGAACAACCGCCGCAACCAGGGAGGTAGAAAAGGATGAACTATTCCCATCGTAATTGGGCTGGACGACGTTGGTGGGCGTGGCCGCTCGCGGTCGGATGCGGGATGGCCCTGGCGACGCCCGCAGCGCAGGCGGCGACCGCGTGCAGCGTCGGCGGGATCGAGGCATTGGGGGTTGACGGCGTGACCGTCGTGACCGCCACCGCGGTGGCCGCGTCCGGCACGACGCCCGCCTATTGCGACGTGGTGGGCCAGCTCAACACCAGCGGCGGCGGCGCGCCGCCGGGTTCGGCCGGGTTCGAGATGCAGTTCCCGGACAACTGGAACAGCAAGTTCCTGTTCTTCGGGGTTGGCGGCTTCGCCGGCGCGGCCTATCCCGACTTCTCGGCCAACCTGGTGGACCGGCAGGGCGCGCTCGCCAAGGGTTACGCCACCGCGATCACCGACGCCGGGCACCTGGCGGGCGGCACCGATGCGAGCTGGGCGCTGCTCGCCCCGGGCAAGCCGGACCAGGCCAAGCTCGCCGACTACTATTTCCGCGCCACCCACCAGGTGACGGCCGCCGGCAAGCGGCTCACCCAAGGCTTCTACGGGCAGACGGTCGAGGCGGCGTATTTCGACGGCTGCTCCAACGGCGGACGGCAGGCGCTGGTGGAGGCGACGCGCTTCCCGGGCGACTACAACGGCATCATCGCCGGCGACCCGTTCTTCGACATCCGCTCCCTCATCGGCGCGGCGCGGCTCGCCAAGCAGCAGCTTTCGCCCGCGACCTACATCCCGGCGACGCTGCTGCCCACGGTGGACGCCGCGGTCAACGCGAGCTGCGCCAAGACGGACGGCGTGGACGACGGGCTGATCCAGAACCCGGCCGCCTGCTCCTTCGACCCCTACAGCCTCGTCTGCAAGCCCGGCCAGGAGACGGGCTGCCTCAGCACCGGCCAAGCCGACACGCTCAACGCCTATTTTACCGCGACCCGCAACACCTTCGGCAGCCTGGTGTATCCCGGCTTCTCCGTCAGCAACCTGGCGACCAGCTCCACCGGGCCGCTCTCCGGCGGCGGCGCCGACGTGTGGACCACGGCGCTCGTGCCGCCCACGGACTTCAACGCAGCGGAGCCATGGGACAACGCCGGGTTCAGCCCCTCCCCGGTCGGCTACCAGTTCGGCGACCACGGCATCCAGGACATCGTGACGCAGGACCCGACCTTTAACATCCGCGACTACCCGGTTTCGGCCGACGGCTACATCGGCGACGACACGCTGGCGACCTTCGACGCGCGGACCGGAGCCGGGGACGCCTCCGACCCGGGCAGCTATGCCCGGTTCATCCGGCGCGGCGGCAAGCTGATCATCTACCATGGCTACAGCGACCCGGCGCTCACGCCGTTCCGCACCACCAGCCTGTATGACCAGCTCGCGGCGGCCCATGGCGGCTACGGCGCGCTGCAAGCCTCGGTGCGGCTGTTCATGGTGCCAGGCATGCAGCACTGCATCGGCGGCCCGGGGCCGAACGTGTTCGACACGCTGACGCCGCTCGATGCCTGGGTGCAGGGGGGCACGGCGCCCGACAGCATCCCCGCCGCGCACTACGCCAACAACGACCCGGCCCAGCCGGTGGACCGCACCATGCCGCTCTGCCCCTACCCGACGCAGGCGACCTACGACGGCACGGGGGACGTCAACGCCGCCGCGAGCTGGAGCTGCGCGCCCAACCAGCAATTGCTGCAAGTGGGGCCGAACGGGTCGCAGGCCGGGCTGGTGGAACAGTAGCCGAAGGCACCCATGCTGGCGCGCCCCGTCGCGGCGCGCCGG
>CAXUJE010000423.1:0-4884 GCA_964251035.1 uncultured Acetobacteraceae bacterium | reverse complement strand
ATAGTGTGGTTTCATGCGGTTTCCGCGTCGCACGCGCCCGACCGGATCCCGGGTTGCCAGACCGCCGGCAACGCGCCGGTTCCGATCCTGTCCGCCCGGGCATGGCCACGCCGCGCGTCTGCTACCGGTTCTGGACCTGGACCGCGCAGAACGCCTGCCCCGTCGCCGGGTCCCGCCGCAGTGAACCAGCGCATTGCTGCAGGAAGTTCGACGGCGCCCCGTTGCCCACGAGAATCGCCCCGGCCCAGCAGCCGGCCCCGAGCAGCAGGAACCCGACGACCACCAGCGCGCCGGCGGTCTGCAGGTAGCGCGTCTGGCTCCAGACCCTGGCGCGGACGACCATCACGTCCCGCGCCTTGTCGGTGAAGCTGTCCACCAACGCCTTGACTGTCGCACTCTCCTTCTCGCCCAGGCTGATCTGGGCCTGCTCGACGAAGCGGTCGAGTTTGCGCCGCTCGATGTTCATGGCCTCGACCTGCAGCCGCATGGCCTCGGCGTTGGCCTCGGCGGTTGCCTTGGCCGCGCTGGCCATGTCCAGCATCTGCGTTTCCCGTGCCTGCTCGTAGGCGTATTGGGCTTCGAGCAGGTCCCGCATGGCCGCCGCCCACGCGCCCAGGTAAGTGTCGGGCGTGATGCCCTCTTCCTGCCCGGCTGCGTCCAGGCGGTCGATCGCGATCCGCACGCGCGTGAGTTCGGCGCTCATGGAACTGCTTCCTCCGCATTCTGCTCGGCGATCTCGGCCTCCAGTGCGCCCAGCCACTTCTTCACGACGTGCTGCCGCGCCGCCTTGACCTTGCCGGTGACCGGGTCGCGGTTGTCCGCCAGGATGTGATAGTAGCTCACGCCAAGCTGGCGGACCTCATCGAACACCGGGTTTTGTGGCATGAAGAGCATCCGCGCACCGGCCTGCAGCAGTTGCAGGTAGCCCGCGCTCTGCATGAGCGGATTGAAGATGCCCGCCGCGTTCTGTCCCTTACGGACGACGCCCTCGTTCAGGACCAGCAGCATGTCCTTTGGCTGCATGTGGCCGGCGTCCACGGCCCCCTGGACGTGTTGGAAATCCTCCAGGTTGGGGCCGAGTGGGCAGAGCCAGGTGAACCGCATGTCGTTCTCGGTGCAGAAGGACGGCAGTTCCATGTCGCGCAGCAACTCCTCCATGGACGAACTGCCGCCTGACACGTCGAGCACGCGCGACTTCCGGTCCTCCATCAGATCGTCGACGTCCCCCATGATCCAGTCGCGGAAATCCACCGCGTCCTCGGACGGCGCACGCGAGCACCTGTCCCCGTAGAAGGTCGACAGCGTGCCGCCCTTGAGGGCGCCGTCCAGCCCGCGCACGGGGCGGCCGTGCGCCTCAGCCCGCTGGCCCAGCACCATCAGGGCGCCGGTGCCGCCGAGGCGGCCCCGCCCCCAGCGCGCCATGTAGACGGGCCGCTTCGGGGCGCCTACGGCCGCCTCGATCTTCTCCGGGGGGATCGCGTCCCCGGAGCCCACGGCCGCGTCGATCGTCTTCTTGGATGTCATCCGTCTCTCCTGTTGTTCGTCAAGCAAGGCGCCCGCTCCGGCGATTGAGCTTCGCGGTCATCAGCGCGATGCGCTCCTCCGCATCTGACTGCGGAGTTTTCGGGACCTCGGCCCGGGTGGGTGCAACCACCACCGGCGGTGCCAAGGTCGATCTCGGTGTCGGGTTGATGTGCGGCCGCTTCCGGGCGTCCCGTTCGGCCTTCTCCCGCGCGTGCAGCTGGCATGCGCGATGCCACGTCTGTTTCGCTATCTTCGGCGTGGGTGGCTCGCCCTTCGCGTTCATGCCATCTTCCGCGACGGCCCACGCGCATACGGAGCGCCAGTCGATGCGGCGGCTGCGCCAGCGCGCCTCCAACACGGCGTGGTTGTCGTACAGGAGCCAGAACAAGCGCGACCGTTCCTGCCCGAGTAGGACGCTGTCGGGCAGTTCCGCTTTCTTGAGGGTCGCCTTCGTCTTCCGCATGCCCAGCAGGATGGGCAGGTCGGGTGCAAACGGTTATGGCCCCGTTTGCCTTCGCCTCGCCTTCACCTCGCCTTCACCTTAGCCCCGGCTTGTCTCGCGATGGCTTCGGTTCGGTGTCAGCAGATCTCGTCATACACCAATGCATCCCTGCGGGATGCCATCTCGACGGGAACCGGCGTTTGCACCCGGCCAGACCACCCTCCTCCGGTCATACAGAGGAGGGTTGAGCCATGAACAACGAGGTGTTCCAGGCGCGGGTGCTGGAGGTCCTGGAGGGCCATGGGCACCTGTTGGCGTCGCTGGCGCAGGCCGTGGCCGGCCAGCAGCCGCAGATCGAGATGGCGAATGCCACGCTCGACGAGGTCGTGGACCTGCTGAGCCCGGAGGAGCAGCCCAAGACCGGCCCCAGCCTCGCCGAGACCCTGGCGGGTCTGACCGACCGGATCGAGCGGCAGACGGCCGTGATCCGCGACCTGACCAAGGTCGTCGTCCAGGCGACCGTGGCATGATGACGTTCCGCAAGATCAGCGCCAAGGGCATGGGCAAGCTGAGCCGGGCCTACCTGACGGAGGATTCCAACTTCTCGCCCGAGCCGGAGGAGGGCAGCAACGCCGCGGCGCTGACCAAGTACTACGGGCGGGACGCGCGGGCGTCCTGGCGTCCCGACATGGCGCCCGCGGTGGCCGCTGCGTTGGGCATCGATGCTTCCAAGGCGCCGACGCCGGAAGCCCTGGACCGGCTGTTCGAGGCGAAGCGCGGCAACGACGGCGGGGCGTGGTCCCCCGCCAACCGGGACATCTCCGCGCTCGACCTGACCATCAGCCCGGAGAAGTCGGTCAGCCTCGCCTTCGCCTTCGCCAAGACGGACGAGGAGCGGGCGGCGCTGCTGCAGGCGATCTGGCGGGCCAATGACCGGACGATGCGGTACGTGGGTCAGGAGGTTGGCTGGGCGCGCCGCGGCGACGGCGGAAAGGACGGGTCAGAACCGGGCGAGGTGGCGTGGGCGTCCTTCATGCACTTCAGCGCCCGGCCGACGCTGGCGCTGCAGGACGGGCCGGACGGCGAGACCTACGTCGTTGACGCCGCGGTGCCTGGCGATCCGCACGTTCACATCCACAACGCCCTGTTCAACGTCGTGGTGACCGCCTCCGGCCACGTCGGTTCGCTCGACATGAAGGAGACGCAGGGGCGCATCAAGGAGTTCGGCGCGCACTTCCAGGCGTTCCTGGCCACCGAGCTGGACGCAATGGGCATCCGCCTGGAATACGACCAGAACGAGCAGGCCGTGGCCATCGCCAGCATCCCGCAGTCGGTGCGGGACGCCTACTCGAAGGGCCACAAGGCCACGGTGCACAAGGCCCGGCAGTTCGCCAAGGACCAGGGCCTGGACTGGGACACCCTCGGCGTGGAGCGCAAGCTGGGCCTCCTGAGTGCCACGGCGGCCAACACGAAGCTCCGCAAGGACGCCGCCGGGTCCGATCCTGGCCGCGAGACCTGGGACGACACTGCGGCCCGGCTCGGATGGGAACACGAGACGGCGGTCACGGGCGAGCGCCGGGAGGAGCTGGGCGACCAGGAGCGCATCACGGCAGCGGTCGCGTTCGCCGCCCGCCACGTCGGGAAGGAGTTCGCGACGGCTGCGGTGATCGACCACGGCGTGCTCCGAACTCTGGTCACGCGGGGGTTCATCGGCGTCGGCATCAAGCACGAGGGCGAGGTCGAGGCCGCGGTGCAACAGCTGGAACGCGACGGCATCATGGTCAACGGGGAGCGGGCGACGCTGATCGTCGGCGACATGGACGGCAAGTTGCGGGTCACGAACAGCGTCCAGGTGAGGCTGGAGCGGGACATGGCGGAGCTGGTCTATCAGGCGTCGCGCACGTCCGAGGGTGCCTTGCCCGAGGCGACGTTCCGGCAGGCCGTGGTGGATTCCGGCATCGACTTCACGGGCGACATGGGCCGCGACCAGCTGGCGGCGGCCGAGCGCTTCGCCTTCGGGGGCGGGCTGGTGTTCCTGGAGGGCGTGGCCGGCGTCGGCAAGACGACGCGCGTGCTGCCGCCGGCGGTGCTGGCCTGGCAGCGCGGCGGGCGCAAGGTGTTCGGCATCTCGCCGGCGTGGCGCCAGGCGGATGCGCTGAAGGAGGCCGGCGTGGACGAGACGATCGCCGTGCACCCGTTCCTGGCCGGCGTGCAGTCCGGCGACATCAAGGTGGACCGCGACACCGTGCTGATGATCGACGAGGCGGCGCAGCTCGGCCCGCGGCAGTTCCTGGAGATGATGAAGCTCTGGCGCGACACTGGCTGCACTATCCGCGGGTTGGGCGACAGCGAGCAGTGCCAAAGCATCGAGGCCAGCAGCGCCATCGAGATCATGGTTCGGAACATGCCGGACGAGGCCGCGCCACAGCTCCTCGAGACCGTACGGCAGAAGACGGCGCGCGCCCGGGAGATCGCGACGCTGTTCCGCGACGGCGACGCCGCGACGGCGTTGGACATGAAGATCGCCGACGGGCACGCGCACCTGGTCGGCGGCGACTACGACCAGGTCGTGGCGCGCATCGCGGCCTTCTACGTCGAGCGCCGGGACGTGCTGCGGGAGCGCGGCAGCAAGCGTGGCGTCACCGTCACGGCGCTGACCAACGCCGACGCGGCCGAGATCAGCCGGGCGGTGCGCGGCATCCTCCGGGAGCGGGGCGAGGTCGCGGGCGCGGAGACGGTTTATCAGGCCATCAACAACCGCGGCGAGACCTACGACCTGCCAGTGGCCGCAGGCGACAGGTTCCGCCTCTACAAGAAGACGTTCGCCGAGGTCGACGGCAAGCGGGGCTTCATCGGGGCCAACGGCGACGTCGTGACGGTCAAGGGGTGGTGGGACAAGGGGCTGGTGCTGGAGGACC
>CAXUJE010000422.1:0-4886 GCA_964251035.1 uncultured Acetobacteraceae bacterium | reverse complement strand
GGGGCGGTGCGGGGGGGGTGTTTGGCGGCGGCCGCCATGGGGGGGGGTGGGGGGGTGCACCTGGGGTACGGGTGGGGTGGGCACGCCTGGGTGGCCTGCGGCGCCGCAGGGCGGGATGACGCAAGAAACTTTCCCCTGACCTGCCCCTGAGAGCCCGCCTTGCCTTCCAAGCTGAACCACCGCTGCCGGGACGATGCGAGTAGCCCTGCAAAGAAGGCTGCTGCCTTGTTGATGCGCTCATCGGGTTCGAGGTCGGTCAGGCCGAGGTGCAGCGTGCCGTGGCCGGTCTCGCCAAGCGGGATGCTCGGGCCGGCAGTCTCCGGCACTGCTGGGCCACGCATTCCGACGCCACCAGGCTCGCGGGCACCGGCGGGCGCTGAAGCACCGCAAGCGGCCCCTCCCCTTCCACGCGCCCAGCGGCGACCAGCCGCTGCTGCACGGCCCGGGGGTAGTCGGGAAGTCCGGTCCCGGCCGACACGCTGGACAGGAGCCCCTCGCAACAAGTGTCGGCGCGGCCGGGTCCTCGCTGGCGTAGACGACTTAGCCGTGACGGGTGCGCCCGCCCAGGATCTCGGCACTGCGGTTGGCGGGGGTACGGACGACGTCATCAGCGGTGACTCCGTCCAACCATGCCCATGTTTCGGCCGAAAGGTGGCCGCTCGACACGTCCAGGAACCGGCGCACGCTCATGCTCCGTGTTCCCACTGCTCTATGGGCTGGTCGAGACGGTCCTTGGCCTGCTGCTCGGCCGGGGCGGCGATCGCGGCGATCAGCGAGGCCGAAACCGGGAAGCGCTGGCCTGCGGCGTTCTCGACCGTGACGCAGCCCGGCGCCTCGGCGTCGTCCGACACGACCCGGAGGATGGAGAAGGCGGGATCGCCGGCCACGAAGGAGCGGTCCTCCGGCCCCGACGCATACCAAAGCCCGACCCGCGTCGCTGCCATCTTGCTGCCCGGGACGCCGGCGGCACTCGTGCTCTTGCGCGCGTCCACGGCCTACGCCTCCTTCTCGGGGATGGCCACGTGGTTGCGGTCCCGCTTCCAGTCGATCCCGTCCATGCCGCCGCCGACGTGGTGGTACACCCCAGTGTCGGTCAGGAAAACCGGCTCGCCGCACTCGCGGCACAGCATCTCGTCCGGCTCGGCCGAGACCGTGGCCAGGAAGGCACGGAACCGTGCGCCGACGGCGGGATCGGCCGCGGTCTCCTGGCCGACGAAGTTCAGCAGGAGGTCCGCCTGTGTCGTCGCGGTCCAGCCCTGCGCGGCAGAGACCGGATTGAAGGCATCCGCGGCCGAGTTGGTCGGCTCGCGCAAGCGGGCTGTCTCCTCCCCGAGCCAGTAGTCCGCGTCCATCCACGAAACGCTGCGGCGCTTGCCCAGGTCGATCAGCTGCGCGCCTCCCCCAAAGGCCCCTAGCCTGGCACGGTCGCACGACAGCGACCAGCAAAAGCCCCAGTATCCCGTAAGGCCGAAAGCCTCCGCGCAGCGAAGCACGAACGCGATGACGTTCTCGATGTCCGCCCCGCCGTTGTCATCCCGCAGCCAAAGGGCGCCCTCGTCAGGCTCGTTCGCCTCCGCCTCGAAGCCGATCTCCGCATCCTCGGCTTCGAGCTCGGTCCGCATTTTCCCGTAGAGGGCGAGGGCAACCTCGACGTTGCCGTGGCCGACGGGGAGCATCGTCGAGAACTTGGTGAAGTAGTTCGCCATGGTAGGTCTCCAGAAATGCGGAAGGCCCGCGCGATGGCGGGCTTCTGGGATGGTTGGGCGGGTAGGACGTGTGTCGCCGCCAGGTCGCGGCGCTGCCGCTACTCGTAGTGCGGCCGGGCGTCCGGGAAGCCGAGCGGCAGGCTCGGCGCCTGAAGGACGTGGATCTCGTAGACGCCTTCGCTGGCGACGCTGTGCTTGGGCCGGCGTCCCTCGTTCAGCGCCGCCAGCTTCGGCCGCAGGCAGGCCGCGTAGGCGCAGGCGTCCTCCTCGGCCAGGAAAGCGCGCGGCGTGCCGCCCAGGGCGCGGTAGATGTCTGGCGTGGTGACAAGCTCGCCTTGGTTGAACCACCAACAGCCTTCCTCGGGACCTCCGAGGCTTTGCGATACGAGAAAACAGGCGGTCCAGAACAAGGCCGGCTGCGGCGGCGTCTCTGGAACGTCCTCGTCGATCAGCTCGTCGTTCGTGGTGTCGTCGTTCATCGGCGTTCTCCTTGCTATATTCCCCTGAACGCCTCCCACGCGCCGTGGCCCGGCCGGCGGGGCAAGGGCGCGCCCTGGCGCGGGCCGAAGGCCCTTGCCCTTGCGGCGGCGGACGGCGCTGCGGCACGGCTTCCTCGCCGAGCTTTCACTTGTTCCCAGTCTCTTCCTCCCGGTCGGCCCGTCATCGTGCCACCCAGGCCCGCAGCCTCGCGCGCATGACGCCGATCGGGCCGTTGATGATTGTGACAGGGGCGTCGGCGGCGAGCTGGCCCATGGTGCGGAAGTCCGGCAGCCACGACGTCGCCACGCGGAGGTAGCGGTGCCCGCCGCAGATCGCGACGGCGCGGAACGGCTGGCCCAGCTCGCGCACGAGCCGCGTCAGCACGCCCGACGGCGAGCGCTGCGGCCCGTCCCGGCTCGCCACCCGCAGCTTGGCAGCCATCGTCATCCGGCCGGTCTGCGGCAACATGGGGTAGCAGCACCAGGCGTGACCCTCCACCATGCGGGCGGCATCAGCGTCGGTCAGCACGCGATCGTAGTGCGGCAGCACGTCGCGGGCGTCGCCCAGGCCGAACCGGGCCGACAGGAAGCAGACGAACGCCCGGCTGCCGTCCGGATCGGCCGCGCGCAGCGTCTGCCACAGCGGCCCCTGGTAGCGGTCCCGGGCGGTCAGCCCCTTGTAAGTCGGTGTCGGTAGTCGCGATTGGCCATCGCGGCTGCAGCGGCGGTGATCCTGCTAGCCCCTTGGGTCTTCGTGCCTGTGGGGGAGAATTGGGACCCGCCGCAACTCCTGCTTCCCGGCTGAACGGTATGCGGGGCGCCGGCTCGTCCGGACAGCCTGATTACAAGGATGGCCGATGGGAGGTGGGCCAATGGCCGGACATGGAGGCTCTTTTTGGACATTCTCGGCATCGACATCAGCAAGGCCAAGTTCGATGCGGCCTTGCTCATCGGCGAGCGGGTCAGGCACGCCACGTTCTCCAACACCGAAGCGGGGTTCCGGCAATTGCTGGCTTGGCTCGCCAAGCACCGTCCCCACCCGACCGCGCCGTTGCACGCCTGCATGGAGGCAACCGGGAACTGGGGTCTGGAACTCGCGGACTTCCTGCATGGCCAGAAGCTGCGCGTCAGCGTGGTCAACCCCGCGCGCGTCAAGGCCTACGGCCAGAGCGAACTTGCGCGCAACAAGACGGACAAGCTCGACGCCGCCCTGATCGCGCGCTTCTGCCGGGCCCACGCGCCGTTGGCCTGGGTCCCGCCGCTGCCCCACCTGCGCGAACTGCGCGAGCTCGTCCGCCGCTGTGACGCGCTCAAGGCCGCCCGCGTGCAGGAACTCAACCGGCAGAAGTCCGGCTCCGCCTCGCCCGCGGTCGCGCGTTCCATCGAAGATCACCTCGCCTGGCTGGACCGGCAGATCAAGGCCGTCGCGGCCGAGGTGCGCGAACTCGTTGCCGCTGACCTCACGCTGGCTCGCAACCTCGCCTTGCTGCGCAGCATCACCGGCTTCGGCGAGACCTCGGCCACGATACTGCTGGCCGAACTGCCGAACATCGCGGAGTTCACGCCCAAGGCGCTGGCCGCTTTCACCGGCCTTTCGCCCCAGGAGCACAGCTCCGGCGCCTCCGTGCGCAGGCCGGGCAAGATGAGCCGCATCGGAAGCGAACGGCTGCGCAGCACGCTCTACATGTGCGCCCTCAGCGCGAAGCGGACGAACAAGGCCTTGGCCGCCTTCGTTCAGCGCATGACCGCCGCGGGCAAGCCACCCAAGGTCATCCTGGTCGCCGTCGCCCGCAAGCTCCTGGTCTACGCCCACGCCGTCGTCCGCACCCAAAAGCCGTTCCAGCCTTTCCCGGATGCTCTCTCTTCGATCTGACCGCCAGCAGGACTCCATAGGTGGCAGACAGTCCTAGCCCAAAGGAGCTGATGGGTAGCATCGTAGGACCGCATACGACCGAGGCTGTGGCAAAACGCAACTGCGGTTGGGATTGCGGGTGTCTGGCCGCCAACGCCCAACTGCGGCGGGCAAGTTTCTCGTTGTGCCATCGGAGAAGTGGCTGCTGCGGGAGCACTTGGCCGTCAATGGTCTGGTCTGGCCTGGTCTGACTGGGCAGGTCAGCTCGTGGAGTTCAGGCCCGCATGGTCTTCGTCAGCGGCACGACGCCCAGGATCGCGATGACCCGCTTCATGTTGTAGGCAAGCACATGCAGGCTCATTTCCGTCCGGACCTTCGGCAGCGTCGTGGTCAGGAAATGGGTGCTGCCCATCCATGACTTGAACGTTCCGAACGGGTGCTCCACGGTGCGCCGACGCACGCTCATGGCGTCCGGCATGCTGTCCAGCCTGGCCTGCATCGCGTCCAGGACGCCCTCGTGTTCCCAGCGCTTGACCCGCTTCAGCTTTTCCGGCGTGCAGCGGACCTTCAGGGAGCATGTGGAGCACGCCGTCAGGTTGCGATAGTGGTCGATGTCGTCGCGACGGTCCGAGCGGACGGCGGCCTTGGTCAGGCGCTGCCCGGCCGGGCAGGTATAATGGTCGTTCGCCGCGTCGTAGAAGAAGTCGCGCCGCGTGAAGAGCCCGCGCTTGGCGCTGCTGGACGTGAGCGTCTTGGGAATGCAGGGCAACAACCCTGTCCCCTCGCACGCCAGCCTACGGGGTTCACACATTTGACTGGGCAGCGAGGGCGAAGCCGGCGGCCATGGTG
>CAXUJE010000421.1:0-4895 GCA_964251035.1 uncultured Acetobacteraceae bacterium | reverse complement strand
TCCTCCTTGCGGGTGCCGGACTTGGTGATGTCGATGGCGGGGAAGGTGCGCTTGTCCGAGAGCTTGCGGTCCAGGATGATCTCGGAGTTGCCGGTGCCCTTGAACTCCTCGAAGATCACCTCGTCCATCCGGCTGCCGGTGTCGATCAAGGCGGTCGCGATGATGGTCAGGCTGCCGCCCTCCTCGATGTTGCGCGCGGCGCCGAAGAACCGCTTCGGCCGTTGCAGCGCGTTCGCGTCCACGCCGCCGGTCAGCACCTTGCCGGAGGACGGCACCACCGTGTTGTAGGCGCGCGCCAGCCGGGTGATGCTGTCCAAGAGGATGACCACGTCACGCTTGTGCTCGACCAGGCGCTTGGCCTTTTCCAGCACCATCTCGGTGACGGCGACGTGCCGGGTCGCCGGCTCGTCGAAGGTGCTGGCGACGACCTCGCCCTTGACCGTGCGGGACATGTCGGTGACTTCCTCCGGCCGCTCGTCGATCAGCAGCACGATGAGGAAGACCTCGGGGTGGTTGGCGGAGATGGCGGTGGCGATGTTCTGCAGCATCACCGTCTTGCCGGTGCGCGGCGGCGCCACGATCAGCGCGCGCTGGCCCATGCCGATGGGCGCGATCAGGTCGATGACCCGCGGCGTCATGTCCTTGCCCGGCCCCTTGGCGACCGACTGGAAGTTCTCGACCTCCATCTTCAGCTTGCGGTCGGGATAAAGCGGCGTGAGGTTGTCGAAGTTGATGCGGTGGCGCACCGCGTCGGGCGGCTCGAAGTTGATCGTGTTGACCTTGAGCAGCGCGAAGTAGCGCTCGCCATCCTTGGGCGCGCGGATCTGGCCCTCCACCGTGTCCCCGGTGCGCAGCGCGAAGCGGCGGACCTGGCTCGGGCTGATGTAGATGTCGTCCGGGCCGGGCAGGAAGTTGGCCTGGGCGCTGCGGAGGTAGCCGAAGCCGTCCGGCAGGATCTCCAGCGTGCCTTCGCCGTAGATCGCCTGGTCGTTGTCGGCGAAGTTCTTGAGGATCGCCACCATCATGTCCTGCTTTCGCAGCGACGATGCGTTCTCGACATGAAGGGATTCGGCGAAGCTCAGAAGATCGGCCGGGGATTTGGCCTTGAGTTCGGCGAGGTGCATGAGGCTGCCTCAGTGTATGGAGATGTGCGGAACGGGACATCGTGCCGGCCAGAGTCCGCGGGTGCGGTGGCAGGCGTTATCCCAAGGTATGGAAGAACCGGGCCAAAAGGCCGCAAGTCCGTGGTGGGGCGGCGCCGGGCTTGCCCTGCACCGCCGCTTCCAGTTGGCACCGGCAACTCACGGCGTCAAGCGATTTCAGCAAGCCGGGCGATTTCAGCGCGCCCGGTCAGAAGGGCTTGACGATGACCATGACCACGGCAACGACCAGCAGCAGCGTCGGCACCTCGTTGGCGTAGCGGAAGTAGCGGTGCGGCTTCTGGTTGCGGTCCTCCAGGAAATCCCGGCGCCACTTGCCGGCCGCGCCCTGGAACCCGGTCATCAGGAACACGGCGGCGAACTTCACGTGCCACCAGTTGAGCGGCGACCACGCGACGATGCCGGGCGTCAGCACCAGCAGCAGCCCGAAGAACCAGGTGCTCAGCATCGCAGGCAGCATGATCTGCTTCAGCAGGCGGCGCTCCATGACCTTGAACCGCTCGCTCTCGGCCGAGCCGCGCGCCACCCCGCAGTGATACACGAACAGCCGCGGCAGGTAGAACAGCCCGGCCATCCAGGCCACCATCGAGATGACATGCAGCGCCTTGGTCCAGGGATAGACGTGCGCCAGCGCGGCAATGGTCATGCGGCGGCGCGCATGGCGGCCTGGAACAGGGGCGGCAGCTCGGACAACGCCCGGATCGGGTGGGCGCCCGCCGCCCGCAGCGCCTCGCCGGGTCCGTGCGGGTCAAGCCCGATGCACGCCATGCCTGCGGCGAGCGCCGCGCGGATGCCGGGCAGGCTGTCCTCGACCACCATGCAGGCCTGCGGCATGATGCCCTCCGCCGCGGCGGCGGCCAGGAACACGTCCGGCGCGGGCTTGCCGGCCGCCACGTCGCGTGCGCTGTGCACCCGGCCCGCGACGAGCGGCGCCAGGCCGGTGCGGGCGAACTTCACCGCCATCTCCCCATGCGAGGAGTTGGAGGCGACCCGGTAGGGCAAGCCGAGCGCAGCCGTCGCCCGCAGCACGTCGGCGGCGCCCGGCATCGCCTCCGTTTCTTCCGAAAGCGTCGCGATCAGCCGGCTGCGCACATGCTCCACCCAGCCCTCCGGCGCCGCCCGCCCGGTCTGCGCCGCGACCAGGGGCGGCAGGTCGGACAGGCGCAGGCCGGTGAAGCGCGCCATCGCCTCCTCCGCCGTCATGGGCCAACCGAGCAGGCTCACCTCGCGCGCCGTGACCCGCGCGGACGGGCCCTCGCTGTCAACCAGCACCCCATCGCAGTCGAAGATCACCAATCGCAAAGGACTAGGGCGCAGCGGGCTGGGCGTCACGAGACAGGCGCCAAGGCCGGCATGGGCTTGGGCACGCCTGCGCGGGCGTGCGGGCAGTCGCCGAACGGCTTGGGGCAGGTGCGTCCGCCGACGAAGCTGCACAGGCCGGGGCCGCGTCCGAGCGTCATCCGCACCAGCTCGGCCAAGGCCTCGATGAAGCCGGGGTCGCTGTTCTGCGCCGGGCAGCGGAAGTAGCCCGGCACGCCCTCCTTCTCCGCCAACTCCCGGTACTCGACGTCAAGCTCGACCAGCGTTTCCGAATGCTCGGACACAAAGGCGATCGGCACCACCAGCACGGCGGTCTTGTCATGCGCCGCCCGCTCGATCTCGACCTCGGTGCTGGGGTCGATCCACTTCTGCGGCGTGGCGCGGGACTGGAAACAGACGGTGTGGTCGAGGCCCGGCATGTCGAGTTCGCGGACCACCGCGGCCACCGTGCGCTCCACCTGGAACTGGTAGGGGTCGCCGGCCTTGACGATGCTCTCCGGCAAGCCGTGGGCGGAGAACAGGACGCGCAACGGGACCGCCGGGTCGAGCGCCGCCCGGGCGTCCCCGTAGGCGCGGCGCACCATGGAAGCGGTCGCGCGGGCGTAGCCAGGGTCGGAGTGGTAGCAGCACAGGGTGCTGACCGGCGTCACCAGCCCAGCCTGCGCCGCCGCGTCCCGCCAGGCCGACAGGCTGCTGCCGGTGGTCGTCGTGGAGTACTGTGGGTAGAGCGGCACCAGCACGACCTCGTCCGGCTCCCACGCCTTCACCTCGCGGGCGGCGGCGAGGCTGAACGGGTGCCAGTAGCGCATGGCGACGAAGCAGCGCACGTTCATGTCGGACAGCGCGCCTTCCAGCGCGCGGGCCTGCTGCTCCGTCAGCTCCAGCAGCGGCGACTTGCCGCCCAGGATGGCGTAGTTGGCGCTGGCGGCCTTGACGCGCGCCTGCGCGATGATGCGGGCGAGCCAGGGGCGCACGAAGAACGGCACCCGCAGGATGGCCGGGTCCTTGAACAGGTTGACCAGGAACGGCCGGACCGAGGCGGGCTTGTCGGGGCCGCCGAGGTTGAACAGCACGACGGCGATCTTGCGATGGGGCATGGGTGCCAACTTGGACAGTAAGCAGTTTCAGTCAAGCGGCCCGGACTTGCTTCACCAAGTCAGCCACGTGCGCCGGCGGCGTCTGCGGCACGATGCCGTGCCCCAAGTTGAAGACGTGCGGGCGTCCGCGGGCGCCGTCCAGCACGCCGCGCGCCTCCGCCGCCATGGCCTCGCCCCCCGCCACCACCGAGAGCGGGTCGAGGTTGCCCTGCGTCGCGACGGTTGCCGGCACCAGCCCGGCCGCCACGGACAGCTCGGCCCCGGTGTCGAGCGCCACGGCGTCAACTCCGGTCCGCGCGGCGTAGGCGCCCACCAGCACGCCGGCGAGGCGGGGGAAGCCGATGATCGGCGTGCCGGGATGCCGGGCGCGGACGGCCTCCACGATGCGCCGCGTCGGCTCGATCACGTGCCGCGCGAACAGCCGGGGCGACAGCACGCCGGCCCAGCTGTCGAACAGCATCACCGCGTCGGCGCCGGCGGCGATCTGCCCGGACAGGTACTCGACCGTGGAGTCCACCAGCACGTCGATCAGCGAGGCGAACAGCGCCGGCTCCCCGTGCGCCATGCCGCGGATGCGGGCGAAGTCCTTGGAGCCGCCGCCCTCCACCATGTAGCAGGCCACGGTGAACGGGCTGCCGGCGAAGCCGATCAGCGCGGTGGCGTCGTCAAGCCCGGCCTTGGTGCGCTGCACCGTCTCCAGGATGGGCGCGACCGCCCCCATGACCCGGCCCGGGTCCAGCGCCGACACATCCTGGCCCGTGGTGAGCCGCGGCAGCACGGGGCCTTCGCCCTCCTTGAACGCCAGGCCATGGCCGAGCGCCCAGGGCAGCATCAGGATGTCGCTGAACAGGATGGCGGCGTCGAAGCCGTAGCGGCGGATGGGCTGCAGCGTCACTTCGGCCGCGAGCGCCGGGGTGGTGCACAGGCTGATGAAGTCGCCGGCCTGGCCGCGCAGTTCCCGGTACTCGGGCAGGTAGCGCCCGGCCTGGCGCATCAGCCACATCGGCGGCGGCCAGACCGCCTCGCCGTTCAGGACACGCAGCAGCGGCTTGGTCATCGTGCCCTCTTACTCTTCAAAGAAGTAATTCTAAGATTCATGGGGAGGTTATATACCCTGTGAGTCCTGGGGTACCCCGTTATTCAAAACTTATCCCCACACATGCCCACAGGCCTGAACTCTGGCAAGTCCTTGTTTTTGCCCGCTGCCTCTTGGGGTATCCCATTCCCGTACAGGACGCGCCCGCGTACTATCCCCAGTACCTGCCATTTCGATAGTTATCCCCGCTTTCCCCGCCAGCCTGCCGAGCCGCCGTCCAAA
>CAXUJE010000420.1:0-4903 GCA_964251035.1 uncultured Acetobacteraceae bacterium | reverse complement strand
AGAAGTGCGCCCTCCAACATGCCCAGGCCCAACCATGCTCGGACAGGCTCCTAGGTCGCCGTCCACTCCGGCGGCGCCACCGCGCCCACCTGCCCGGTGATGCGGCCATAGGCCTCCGGGCGCCGATGCTTGTCGAAGGCGAAGATCGTGGTGCGGCCCAGGGTGCAGCGGTCCAGGTCGCAATCCGCGGTGATTAGCTCGTCGTCCCAGCTCGTCGCCTGCGCCAGGATTTCGCCTTGCGGGTTCGCGATGATCGAGTGGCCGAACAGCTCGCACCCGTCTTCCACGCCCGCCTTGGCGGTGGCGACGGCGTAGGTGGCGTTCTGGTACGCGCCGGCCTGGATCGTCAGGTGGCTGTGGAACACCCGGAGGTGGTGCGCCTCGAAGCCCTGGCCGTCCTGGTTGGTGCTCGGCGTGTTGTAGCCCAGCATCACCAGCTCGACCGATTGCAGGCCCAGCTCGCGCCACGCCTCCGGCCAGCGCCGGTCGTTGCAGATCAGCAGCCCGGCGTTCACCGGCACGCCGCCCAAGGGCGCGCGCACCACGGGGAGGCCCAGGTCGCCCACGTCGAAGTACCGTTTTTCCAAGTGCTGCACCTGGCGTGCCGGGTCGTATTCGGCGTGGCCGGGCAGGTGGATTTTTCGATACTTCAGCATGACCTCGCCGGCCGGGCTGACCAGGATGGCGGTGTTGAAGTGCCGCCCCTCCGGCGTGCGCTCGGCGTAGCCCAGGTGGAAGGCGATGCCATAGCGCCGGGCCGCCTCGAACAGCGGCGCGGTCTCAACCGACGGCATGGCGGTTTCGAACCAATGGTCCGCCTCCGCCCGGTCGGCGTGGTAGTGGCGGGGGAAGAAGGTGGTCAGCGCCAGCTCGGGGAACACCACGACCTGCACGCCGCGGGCATGGGCGCGCTCCATCAGCCGCACCATGCGGTCCACGGCGGCGGCGCGTGGCTCGGCACGCTGGATGGGGCCGAGCTGCGCCGCGGCGACGGTAACGATGCGGGTCATGGCTGCGCGGCCTCGCCCTGCGCCGGCGGCGGCACGGCGCCGGTTTGCGCGGTGATGGCGCCGTACCATTCGGGGCGGCGATGGGCGGCGAAGTTGAACATCTTGCCCTTTCCTTGGCGGCAGGCGTCGAGGTCGCATTCGGCCAGCACCACCTCGTCGCCCAAGCCGCCCGCTTCGGCCACGATCACGCCGTTGGGGTTCACGATGCAGGAGCCGCCGATCAGGCCCGCCCCGTCCTCGGTCCCGGCCTTGGCGACGGCCACCGCCCAGGTCGCGTTCATGTAGGCGTTAGCCTGGACCACCAGCTTGGAATGGAAGGTGCGTAGCGCTGCATCTTCCGTCCCGCCGCCGTTCGGGTCGTAGGCGGCGGAGTTGTAGCCGCAGCACACCAGCTCGACCCCTTGCAGCCCCAGCATGCGCCAGGCCTCCGGCCAGCGGCGGTCGTTGCAGATCAGCATGCCGAGCACGCCGTTGCCGAGCGACGCCGGGCCGCGCCAGGCGGGGAAGCCGCAGTCGCCATAGGCGAAGTAGCGTTTTTCCAACTGCTGGAACCGGTCGCCGGGCCGCGGCTCGGCCGAGCCGGGCAGGTGGACTTTTCGGTATGTGCCGAGCGTGCGTCCGTCGGGCGCGACCAGGACCGCGCTGTTGAACAGCTTGTCTCCGGCGCGCTCGGCATAGCCGATGCTGAAGCCTATGCCCAACTCGCGCGCCCGGTCGAACAGCGGCTGCACCGCCGGGTTCGGCATGGCAGGTTCGGTGAACGTGTCCAGCTCCTCCGGCGTCAGCAGCCAGCGGGGGAAGAAGGTGGTGAAGGCGAGTTCGGGGAACACCACCAGCTGCGCGCCGCGCGCCGCCGCCTGCTCCAGCAGCGCCACGATGCGGTCCATGGTCTCGGCACGGCTGTCCGCGCGCTGCACCGGCCCCATCTGCGCCGCCGCGACCGTGACGGTCCGTGCCATCAGCATGTTCCCCGTGCGATGAACCGACCAGTGCCGGGTTCGGCCAACACGGCCTCGCCATCCCACACCACCCGGCCGCGCAGCAGCGTCGCGGCCACCCGGGCGCGCATCGTGCGGCCATGGTAGGGCGACCAGCGCAGCTCCGGCCGGTCCTGGATCGAGGCCTCGTCGAACGTGGAGCGCCCGGGTTCCAGCACCAGCAGGTCCGCGTCCTTGCCGAGCGCGATGGCCCCCTTGCGCCCGTCCAGCCCATGATGCCGCGCTGGGCGCTCGGCGCAGTAGGTCGCCATGACCGTGGGCGACAGGCCGCGTTCCTCCAGCAAGGTGTACATCAGCGGCGCGAAGCTCTGCAGGCCGACCAGCCCGGCGCCGCAGGCGAAGATGTCGGGCGATCTCTTGCGGTCCACCGGCCAAGGGGCGTGATCGGTCGATACGTAGGCAACCTGGTCCGCCAGCAGCGCCGCCCACATCCGTTCCACCTCCGCCGCCGTGCGGAACGGCGGGTTGCACTTGCCGCGCCCGCCGAGGCGCACGAGGTCCTCCTCCGTCATGCAAAGGTATTGGATGCACGCTTCCCCGGTGGCCTGCCCGCCCGCGGCGCGGAACGCCTCCGCGATGGCGAAGCCGCGGGCGACGGAGGAATGGGCGATGTGGACATGCGCCCCTGTCGCCAGCCCGATCTCGAAGATTTCGTTGTCCGCCAGCGTCTCCGCGAGCGGCGGGCGGGTGCGGCAGTGCATGATCGCCTCCGTCTGCCCGGCGGCGCGTGCGTCCGCCGTCAGGCGCTCGACCAGCTCCTGGTCCTCGTTGTGCACGGACACCGGCAGCCCCGTCCGCGCGATGGCGGCAAACGCTTCGACCATGGTCGGGCGGTCGATGCGAGGGAAGCGCACCGGGTCGTATTCATAGGTCGAGAGCTTGAAGGAGCACACGCCGCCCGCCGCCAGCCCGGCGATCGCCTCCACGCCGCCGTGCTTTGCGATGGTCCCATACAGCGCGACATCGACGTGCGCGGTCCGGTTCACCCAGCCGATCTTCTCCGCCAGCACGTTCGCATCCGTTACTGCCTGCGGCACGTCGTACGGCATGTCCACGCAGGTCGTGACGCCTCCGGCCGCGGCCGAGCGGGTCGCGCCCCCGATGCCGGGCCAGCCGATGGCGGAGCTGGTGTGCATGTGCCCATCGACGAGGCCGGGCAGCACCAATTTGCCGGCGTAGTCCAGCACCGTGACCGCTTGCGGGGCTTGGCCCTCGCCCACGGCGGCGATCCGCTCGCCCGTGATGGCGATCCAACCATCCTGGATCACCTCCGCCGCCGTGACGACCGTACCGCGGACCAGGCTATCGTACATGGATCACCACCCTTCAACCCTTCCTATGCTATCGGGCCGGGCCGGCGGTGTGAACAGGCCGACGCTATGATGCCAGCAAGGCGCGCGCTTGGCCCAGCAGGGCGCCGTCCGGCCGGCGCAGCGCGTCCAGCACGGTGAAATGGTCGGCGCCGGGCACCGGCAGCAGGGCGCCGGGCCGGTGCTGGGCGCCGCGGAGGGCGTGCAGCGCGCGGCTGTCGCCGACCAGCGCCGGCAGCTCGGCGCTGCCGTAGGCGACGCTCATCGGCTTGTCCGGCGCGGGCAGCCGCAGCGGCGACAGGGCGGCGATCTCCTCGTCGGTCAGCGACAGCTTCTCGTTCAGGTAGGTGTCGCGCAGTGGACCCAGCTCGAACACGCCGGAGATCGGCAGGGCCGCCGTGACCGCCGGGTGGGCCAGCGCCATGGCGGCGAGGTGCCCGCCCGCGGACCAGCCCGCCACCACGATGCGCCCGGCGATGCCGTGCGCCGCGCCGTGCCGGGCCAGCCAGTCGAGCGCCGCGTGGACCTGTCCGACGATGGCCGCAAGCGACGCATCCGGCGCCAGCGTGTAGCCCGGCAGCGCCGCCGACCAGCCGGACGCCAGCGCCCCCTCCATCAGCGCCGCCGCCCCTTCGCGGTCATTGCGCTGCCAGTAGCCGCCATGGATGAACACCAGGCAGTCCGACCCAGGCGTGCCGGGGAACAGGTCCCAGGCCTCACGCTGGGTGGCGCCGTAGGCCAAGTTCAAATGCTCCGGACGCGCCGCGCGGAACGCCGCGGAGTCCGTGCGGAGCGCGTCCATGTATGCGGGACCGCCGGGGCAGGCGGCGGTGTTGTTGTAGGCGGCGTCCCGCTCCGCACGGCTCATGCGGCCCCAATCGGCTGTGCTCACGGCAACCTCCCCATCCCTGCGCGGCAGCGCCACCGGGCCTGCCGCGCCCGAAACTGCCGCTCAAACCGCGAAGCAGGCAAGGCCCTGGGCGAACGCTGGCACGGTTCGATACGCGATGTGCAGGCCGTCGCCGTGGCTGATGAGCTGGAACCCGAGTTCGGCCCACAGGGCGCGCAACGCCTGCGCCGAGTAGATCGTCACATGGCCGTTCCGCGGCGCCACGTACCACCAGCTTAAGCCCCGCTGCGCGAAATCGCCGGGCTGCAGCAGGGTCGAGAACACGACGATGCCGTCCTCTTGGACCCGGGCGGCGATGTCGCGGATCGTGGCCCGGGGGTCGGGCGTGTGCTCCAGCACCTCGAAGCAAGTCACCAAGGGATACTGGCGCTGCGGCGCCACGTCACAGGCTGGGTTGAACGGGTCGTAAACCTCCGCTTCCATGCCGTGTCGGCTGGCCAGCAGCGCCGCCAAGGCCCCATCCCCGCCGCCGAAATCCAGCACGTCGAGGCCGCGGCACGCCGGGCCGAACAACGTGCCGATCAGCTCTGCCGAGGCTGCGGGGCGGCTGCCGGCGAAGTCCGGGTCCACGTCGGCGTAGCCGTCGTTGTAGATCTCGCGGCGGAAGTCCTCCCGCTCCCAGGCATCGAAGTCGCCGGTGAACAGCAGTGCGCAGGCGGGGCCGCGGTGGTAGGT
>CAXUJE010000419.1:326-4920 GCA_964251035.1 uncultured Acetobacteraceae bacterium | reverse complement strand
CGGATCGAACGGGTCCTCGTACAGCCCGCCCCAGCCCACCAGCTGCTGGTCGTCCTTCCTGACGACGGCCCAAGGTGCATACCCTCGCTGGCGGCGCTTCCATTCAAAGGCCGCGAGCCGGCGGCGGCACTCCCGGAGCGAGGCGTGGTGGTGGGTGAAGCGCATGGCTTCGGCATCGCCAAGGAAGCTGAAGAACGCCTCGGCATCGCTGGCATGGGGCGGGCGGAGGAGCAGGCGCGATGTGTCCAGCATGTGCTGCTTCCCCATTATCGGAGATGCCGACGAGGTTGAATGTCCCATTTGGACTGGCCCCGGTTGTAGATAAGCCCGGCGGGTGATGACGCTTGGATCAGCGCCATGCTCGAAAAAACTGGGGCGGTCTTCCTCTGGCCATCCCGCCGCATAGGTAAGCTACATTCCTGGCGACGGCGAGGAAGACGGTTTGCGAATCGCTTCTTCCACCCTGCTCCCGCCTCCTTCCGCCCTGGTCCGTGCCCTGCGCAGGTGCGTGTCGATGTCCTGACCCAGCCCGTGCAGCGCATCGGCGTTGCGCTGGACCAGCGCGTCGAGCTTGGCGCCATGCGGGGCTATGGTCCTGCGCCAGGCCTCGGCCTGAACCAGCCGACGCGCCTCGTTGCTGCTGCGCTCGCCGGGCTGCCTCGGCGCCCCGAGGTGTCGCACGAAGGCCCGCACGCGCCCGCCGCGTTCGAGGGATGCCGCCTCTTGCCCCACCTCGCGCAAGGCAGCACCGCTCTGCCGAAGCATGCCGCCGAGCGCCGTCCCGTTCCGGGCCACTGCCCTGTCCACGGCCCGGGCCTGGACCTGCTTGCGGACCTCCAGGCCCGGGTCCCTGCCGTCTGCTTCCATGGCCTGAAAGCGGTGGCTTTGCCGGATGAAGGCGTCCACCGCTTCCGCAAGGTAGTCCCGGCTCTTGCGTATCAGATCGACCCCGAGCGCCTTGTAAGGCTTGTGCGCCAGGTCGGCCGCGGCCCGGTCCCACAGGTCGCCCTCCGTGACCGGCGAGGCGTCGCCCAGGGCGCGGCTGCGCTTCACCGCCTCGTGCAGCGCGCCCTCGGCGATCATCGTCCAGGTCGCGCCCTTGGCGCGGCTTTCCGCGACATAGGCCTTGAAACCGGTCACGCCCGCGGTGCCGCGCGGGAACGCCGCGATGTGCTCGCCCGACGTGATGCCCTGGGCCGCATCGATGGTCAGCGCGTCGCCGAAGCCCAGCAACAGCCGCCCGGTCTTCGGGTCGGACAGGCGCCGCCACTCCACGTCGCCGACCCGGCCATCCTTGTCCCGCAGCCGCAGCCCGGCGTCCGTGCGCCCCACCACCTCGACCACGTTGCCGTTGTTGCCGATCCAGCCGCCGCGGCCGTCGATCCGCGCCCAGGTGCTGCGGAACAGCCGCAGCCGGTCGCCGGTCGCGATCGGCAGGGCGTAGAACTCGCCCCGCTGGTCGATGGCCTTGTACGCCACCTCGTCCGCGCCGATCTCGCCGCGTGCCTTGCGCCGCTCGCGGATGGCCCGGCTCACGTCGGCGACGTCCTCGTTGGTCGGCACCGACACCGACACCTGCCGCCCCGAGCCCGACGCGCGCAGGTGGTCGCGCCGCTGCATGTAGAGGTCGGCGATGCGCCCGACCACTTGGTCATGGTCGCCGCCGACCAGGGTGGCCGTGCCGTCCTCCCGCTTCATGGCCAGCGCCTGCGCCACCTCGGCCAGGTGGTGCTTCCGCCGCTCGTCCAGCGTGGCGTCCGGCCCGAGGTCCGTGCCGCGGAACAGCCCGGCGATGGCGCGGCCACGCGCGGTCTCCTGACGCACGGTGGTCAGCAGCTCCGGCATCGCCGCCTTGGGCAGCACGCGCCGCATGATCTCGATGGTGTCGCCGGCCTCGATGGCCTGCGCCTGTTCCCGGTCGCCCAGGGCCTTGATCGTCATGCCGGTGCGGGCCTGCAGGTCCAGCAGCCGCAGCATGGCGCGCGGCGCGACCTGGCTCACCTCGTCGATCACCAGCACCGTGTTGCGGGTGGGCTGGAACTCGCCGCTGTCGACGGCGGCCAGCAGAGGGGTCATGGCGAAGCCTCGCTCGATGCCGGCTGCCTTGAGCTCGCGCGCCTGCTTCCAGGCGGTGGCAAGCCCCACCACCTCCCGCCCGCCCGGGTCGTAGCGGGTGTCCGCCCGCCAGGCCGCGACCAGCGGCTGCAGCAGCGTCGTCTTGCCCGACCCGGCCACGCCGGTCAGCACGGTGAGCGCGCCGCCGCGGCCCAGGGCATAGATGGCGGCGAGCTGCGCCTTGCCGTGATCCGGTTCGCTGGTGAAATCGAGGCCGGAGGCGGCGACCGCGGCCCGGATCGCCGGCGTGGACAGCGCGCCCGAGGTGTCGAGCGCGGCCAGCCGCGCTTCCAGGGCCAGGCTTTCCTCGATCCTGACCTGGGCGGTGTTGGTGACGCGCACCTTCTCGTCGGTGATCCCCGTCACGAGCGAGACGTGCTCGCCCCGCAGCTCGATCCCGCGGGCGTGCAGCAGATCGACCACGCGGTCGATGTCCTCGGGACCGTTGCTGCCGACGCCGATGAAGCCGCGTGCGACCTGGTAGCGCAGGCGGTCGTGGTCGATCACCGCGGCCGTGTGGAAATCGGCCTCCAGGTGCCGTGCGGCAAAGGCGTAAACAAGGTCGAACCGCTCCTCGTCCGTGAGCCTGGCATAGTCGATGTCTTCCAGCACCGTCGTATGCGCCCAGCCGATCGCCTCGGCCTGCTCGCGCCATAGCTCGCGGTCCCCCTTGCCGGCCTGCTTGGACAGCCGCTCGGCCAGCGCCGCCTCGCGCAGGATCTCGAACTTCTTGTCGGCCGAAATGCTGTCCCAGTCGAGGCCCTGGCGTTCGGCGAACGCCTTGGCGCCGCGCAGCACCTGCTTGCTGCTCTTGCTGAACGCATCGTTGGCGTGCTGCGGGATCGCGGTCAGCACGATCGCCGTCTCGTCCTTGTTGTAGGCGACCCGCACGCCGAGCCGGCGCAGCTCGGTGCCCAACCGGTCCTGGGCGTAGGAGCCGAACTCCAGCACCCGGGACTGCAGGCGCTTGGTGTCGAGCGAGCCGACATGGCCGTCCTCCGTCACCACCATGTTGAACAGGGCGTTATGGATGTGGGCGTGCGGGTCGCCGCCGACCGGCGCGTCGGCCAGGTAGGTGGCGCCGCCCGGCCCGTCCTGCACCGCGAGCGTCGGCCGCGCCGTGTGGTGGCGGAAGCTGACCCAGCCCACCTCGCCGGGGTCGGCGCCGTCCTCGCCGCCGTGCCCCTTGCGCGCCCAGCCGAGTTCGCGCCCGATGTAGCGCATGGCGGCGTCGTTCGCGCGGTCGATCGCGTTCCAGATGGCGGCACTCTCCGCGGGCGTGCGGGCGAACTCGGCCGCCAGCGTGACCGACTTGTGCGGCGAGAAGGTGAAATCGTAGGCGCTGATCTTGCGCTCGTGCTTGGACCAGGCCTCGCCGGTGTCGGCGCGCTTGCCTTCGAACAGCCGGTCCATCTCCTTGTCGCGCGGCATCCGGGTGGGGTCGATGCCGAGCGCCTGGGCGGCGGCGAGCGGCATGTCCGGCCGCCAGGTCGCCCGGCTGTCGCGGCCGGTGTAGTAGGCCGTCAGCCGTTCGCCGGGCTCAAGCCGCCGTCCCGGGGCCAGGCCCGGATCGTGGATCGGCTCGGGCGTGTTCTCCGTGAAGTACTTGCGGATCAGGTGTCCCTTGCTGGCTGCCGAGATCTTGCGGAACGGCATCATGGCCGGCGGCCGTCCCGTCCGGCCCCGTTGCTGGCCTTGCCGGCGGCAGCGTCGGCACCGATCGCGCGCACGACGTCGCCCGGCAGGTTCTGCTCCATCTGCGCCTGCGCCTTCACGATCTGCCGGGCGTAGCCGAGCAGCTCGGTCTGCTGCCCGATGACGTGGCCCAGCAGCTCGTCCAGGCTCGGGCCGTCCTTCGGCTCCGGCGTGAGGAGCTTGACGATCTCCTGCTGTCCTTCGACCAGCATGCGTAGCAGGTCGCCATGGATCTTCTGGGTGCCAGCGTTGGTGTGGACGGCCTGCTCGATGTTGGCCAGCCGGTCCTCTTGTGTCGTGCTCATGTGCCCCTCCTTCCGGATCACGGCACGATGGCCGATGGAGGCGCGAATGGGACCATAAGGCTTCCCGGCAGTCCTTGCCGGTGCCAGCCCAACACTCTTGTCACGGGTCGCCACCTCGAAGCTTTTGTCTGACCACGGCCCATCGGTGCTTCATGACCTACTCCGAAAGGGCAAGACCTTCCCAGAACAGCAACGCCGTCAGCGCACGTCAGCCACCTCGCGCCTGATGCAGCACGAAAGCCAAGCGTCATCACTGCCGGCGCGCATGGGAGTTCAGCCGAGTACCGCGCGTGCCGCAAACCGGCTGCGGTAGTCCTGCGGAGTGGTGGCGAGGAGGCGGAGGAAGCTGCGACGCAGCGTTTCCTCCGACCCGAACCCGCAGCGCGCGGCGATGCGCTTGACCGGCAGCCGCGTGTCGGCGAGCAGGCGCCGCGCCGCCTCCACCCGCAGCCGCTCCACGGCGTGGGCCGGCGTCAAAC
>CAXUJE010000419.1:0-293 GCA_964251035.1 uncultured Acetobacteraceae bacterium | reverse complement strand
GGCGCGGCGAGGGCGGCGAGCGACAGGTCCCCATGGAGGCGCTCGCCCATCCAGCGGTGGAGGGCGCCGAACCGGTCCTCTGCGCCCTGCAGCAACAGCGCCGCGCTGAACTGCGCTTGCCCACCGGGGCGCTTGAGGAACACCACCAAGTGCCGCGCCACGTCGAGCGCCACCCCACGGCCGAGATCCTGCTCCACGAGGGCCAGCGCGAGGTCGATGCCCGCCGTCACCCCGGCGGAACTCCAAACGGGGCCGTCGCGCACGAAGATCGGGTCCGCTTCGACCCGCGCGGC
>CAXUJE010000418.1:0-4930 GCA_964251035.1 uncultured Acetobacteraceae bacterium | reverse complement strand
GTCTCGATGTTGCTGAACGCCGACAGCATCATCAGCACTTCGGTCGGCTTGAACACCTGGCTGTAGTGCTTCATGTAGCAGTTGTTCACCTCGACGTCGGCCTGGGTGAAGAAGCGGAAGATCTGCGTCAGCAGGTTCTGCTCGGCCGGCGTCACCGCCTTGTGCCAGTCCTTCACGTCGTCCGCGAGCGGCACCTCCTCCGGCAGCCAGTGCACGCGCTGCTGGGTCAGCCAGGCCTCATAGGCCCATGGATAGCGGAACGGCTTGTAAACGGGGTTCTCAGTGAGAAGGTCGAAGCGCGGCTGGTCGCTGCCGGGGGTCATGCCGTCCATCGGTGGATTCCTTTGTTGCCGGGTCGCTCGCAGCCGTCATTGGCAGGCGAGGCATTCCTCGTAGTTGTTCGGCTTGGCGGCGCCCGCCAGCGACATCCGCCCGGCGTCGCTCGGGGCGGCGGTCGCCAGCTCGGTCGGGCGCACCACCTTCTCGCTGACGTTGTCGGCCCGCTGGATCGACAGGCTGCGGCAGTAGTACAGCGACTTCACGCCCCGCTTCCAGGCGAGGTAGTGGATCTGGTGCAGGTCGCGCTTGTGCACGTTGGCCGGTAGGAACAGGTTCACCGACTGGCTCTGGCAGACGTATGGCGTGCGGTCGGCCGCATGCTCCACCACCCAGCGCTGGTCCAGCTCGAACGCGGTGCGATAGACCGCCTTTTCCTGCTCGGTCAGGAAATCGAGGTGCTGCACGCTGCCCTTGTTCAGCGTGATGCTCGACCAGATGGCGTCGGTGTCCATGCCCTTGGCCGCCAGAAGCTGCTGCAGGTGCCGGTTGCGCACGGTGAAGCTGCCGGACAGGGTCTTCTGCAGGAACACGTTGGCGGCGATCGGCTCGATGCCGGGGCTGGTGCTGCCGGTGATGATGCTGATGCTGGCGGTCGGCGCGATGGCCATCTTGTTGGAGAAGCGCTCGGCGATGCCATACTCCTCGGCGTCCGGGCACGACCCCCGCTCCTCCGCCAGCATTCGGCTCGCCGCATCCGCCTGGGCGCGGATGTGCTTGAACATCCGCTTGTTCCAGACCTTGGCCACGACGCCCTCGAACGGCACGTTCTGCGATTGCAGGAAGCTGTGGAAGCCCATGACGCCCAGGCCCACCGAGCGCTCCCGCATGGCCGAGTACTTGGCCCGCTCCATCTCCTCCGGCGCGCGGTCGATGAAGTCCTGCAGCACGTTGTCGAGGAAGCGCATGATGTCCTCGATGAACAGCGGGTGGTCCTTCCACTCCAGCCAGCTTTCCAGGTTGAGCGAGGCGAGGCAGCACACGGCGGTGCGTTGCTTGCCATGATGGTCGATGCCTGTCGGCAACGTTATCTCGCTGCAAAGATTAGAGGTCTTGACCTCAAGCCCGGACAGCTTCTGCTGCTCCGGCCGGGCGTTGTTCACGTGGTCGGAGAACACGAGGTATGGCTCGCCTGTTTCGATCCGCGCGGTCAGGATGCGAATCCACAGGGACCGCGCGCTCACCAGCCGCACCATCGCGTCATCCTTGGGCGAGGTCAGCGCCCACTGCTCGTCCGCCTCGACGGCGCGCATGAAGGCGTCCGACACCAGGATGCCGTGGTGCAGGTTGAGCGCCTTGCGGTTCGGGTCGCCGCCGGTCGGGCGGCGCAGCTCGATGAACTCCTCGATTTCGGGGTGCGAGACCGGCAGGTACACCGCCGCCGACCCCCGGCGCAGCGACCCCTGGGAGATCGCCAGCGTCAGGCTGTCCATCACCCGGATGAACGGGATCACCCCGGAGGTCTTGCCGTTCTGCCCGACCTTCTCGCCGATGGAGCGCAGGTTGCCCCAGTAGGAGCCGATGCCGCCGCCCTTGGACGCCAGCCACACGTTCTCGTTCCACAGGCCGACGATGCCGTCCAGGCTATCCGACGCCTCGTTCAGGAAGCAGGAGATCGGCAGCCCGCGCGTGGTGCCGCCGTTGGACAGCACGGGGGTCGCCGGCATGAACCACATCTGGCTCACGTAGTCGTAGATGCGCTGGGCATGGGCCGGGTCGTCGCCGTAATAGCTGGCGACGCGGGCGAACAGGTCCTGGTAGCTTTCGCCCGGCATCAGGTAGCGGTCGTCGAGCGTCGCGCGCCCGAAATCCGTGAGCAGCCGGTCCCGCGACCGGTCCACCCGCACCTGATGGCGGCCCTGCATCTGCACTGCGTCAAGCACGGTGGACACTCCTGCGTTGTTCGGCTCCGCACGCTACAACATCTAGCTGCCGAGTCGCAACGCAGTCCACTAATTGTAGTGTTCATGTGCCCGGAGGGGCACACGCAACCGTGAAGGGCGTGCCACGGTCCCGGGCGGGCGCCGGCGAATCGGGCCGGGGCCCGCCCCACGGGTTGAGGCCGCGGGGGGCCCCGGCCGTGGTGGGGGCCCCCCCCCCCTGGCCCCCCCGCAACAGTGTTTCAGGCCGCGGCGAGCCAGTCCATTGCTGCGTCCACCCCGCCCTTGCCATGCGGCACGCCGTTGATCCGCAGGCTCATTTCCACGGCGCCGAGCGTGCCCAGCACCATCGGCTCGTTCAGGTCGCCCAGGTGCCCGATGCGGAACAGCGTGCCGCCGAGTCGGCCCAGGCCGCCGCCCGTCGAGACGTTGAACCGGTCCAGCGCCGTGCGCCGCACCGTGTCGGCGTTGAAGCCCTCCGGCATCAGCACCGCGGTGACGCTGTCCGACACGCGGGCCGGGTCGAGGCAGTAAAGCTGCGGCCCGTCATTGCCGGACCAGACGCGCACGGCCCGGCGCGTGGCCTCTGCCAGGCGGTGGTGGCGGGCGACGACCTGCGCCAACCCCTCCTGCTCGATCAGCCGCAGGCTCTCGCGCAGGCCATAGAACATGGCGGTGGGGATAGTGCCGACGAAGCTGCGCGATGGGCGCCCGAGCATCATCGTCCAGTCGAAGTAGTGCCGGGACAGCCGGGCGGCGGCGTGCGCCTGCATCGCCATGGGCGACGCCGCGGTGAAGCTGAACCCGGCCGGCAGCATCAGGCCCTTCTGGCTGCCGCCCACCACGGCGTCGATGCCCCAGTCCTCCATGTGGAACTCAAGCGAGCCGAGGGAGGAGATGGTATCGGCCAGCAGCAGCGCCGGGTGCGACGCCGCGTCGATGGCGCCGCGGATTGCCGGCAGCGGCATCGCGAGGCCGGTTGCCGTCTCGTTGTGCACGGCCAGCACGGCCTTGATCGCATGCCCGGCGTCGGCCCGCAGCGCCGCCGCGACCGCCTGCAGATCGACGCCCCGCCGCCAGTCCGCCGCGACGGTCTCTACCCGCAAGCCGAACTTCTGTGCCATCGCCGCCCAGCCCTCGCTGAACCAGCCGGATTCGAGGACCAGCACGGTGTCGCCGGGCGACAAAAGGTTGACGAGCGTCGCCTCCCACGCGCCATGGCCGGACGCCGTATACAGGAACACCTCTCCGGACGTGCCCAGCACCCGCTTCAGCCCGGCCACCGCGGCGTCGAACACCTCGATGAACTCGGGGTCCAGGAAGTCGAGCGAGGGGCGGTCCATCGCCCGCAGCACCGAGTCCGGGATGTTGGTCGGCCCCGGGTTGGCGAAGAAGTGTCGGCCGGTCTTCCTGGTCATCGTTGTCTGTTCCAATCCATTGTTCAAGCGTCGAGTCATACCCATGGCCCTCTGCCCCATGGCCCCGTGCATGGACCGCGCCAGCAGCGGCGTCACCGCGCCTGACCGGGGCCAAGCGCCGGGCCTGCCATGCGCAACGTGCGCCGGGCCATGACTGCACCCTAGCATCGTATCGGCACGCACGCATTTGGCACCAGCCCTTGCGTCATGTTCCAAAGAATATGACGCTATCTTGGAATTGGAGAGCCACCGATGCACGGCACCTTGGATACCGCAACAGCACTCGCTCTGGCGGCAGGGGTGCAGACCTGATGCGCGCCCTGCACCACGTCCTGCTCGGGGCCGCGCTTCTTCTGCCCGTTTCCGTCCCGGCGTCGGCGGAGGACGCGGAGGCGCCAGCGCCGCTACGGGTTTATGCGGCGGGCAGCCTGACTGGGGCGTTCAACGCCCTGCTTGCCGCCTTCGGCACGCCGCCGGGCGCGGCGGCGCGGCCCACCTACGGCCCGTCCGGGCTGCTGCGCGAGCGGCTGGAGCGGGGCGAGCCGGCGGACCTGTTCGCTTCCGCCGACCTGGGCCAGCCGCAGCGCCTGGCCGAGGCGGGCCGCGGCACGCCCGTGGTGCTGTTCGCGCGCAACCGGATGTGCGCGCTGGGCCGCGGCACCCTCGGGCTGACCCCGGCCAACCTGCTCGGCCGCCTGCTTGACCCCGCAGTCAAGCTCGCCACCAGCACGCCGGGTGCCGACCCCGGCGGCGACTACGCGTGGGCGGTGTTCGCCCGCGCCGAGCCGGTGCGCCCCGGCGCCCGGGCCACGCTGGAGGGCAAGGCGCAGCAGCTGGTGGGCGGCCCCTCCATGGCGCCGCTGGTGCCGGGCCAGGGGCCGGGCGAGGGCGTGTTCCTGTCCGGGCGCGCCGATGCCATGCTGGGCTATTGCAGCGGCGCGGACGCGCTGCGCCGCGCCGTGCCGGACCTCGCCGCCGTTCCCCTGCCGGCCGAGCTGGAGGTCGGCCCGGAGTACGGCATGACCGTGCTGTCTCCCAACCCGGCCGCGGCGCGCTTCGCGCTGTTCGTCATGTCAGGAGCAGGCCAGGCCATCCTGGCGCGGCATGGGCTGATCCCGGTCGCGTTGCCGGCAAGCCAGGCGCGAACGCAGCCGTGACGGCGCCGCGCGCCGACCCATGCAATCCCAGCCCGCCAATGGATGATGCCACGACCCGACACGCGATGCTGAAACTGGCCCTCGGCGGCGTGGCCGCCCTTGCGCTTGGGGCCGGTCCCGACGGCCGCCGCCGACTGGT
>CAXUJE010000417.1:0-4993 GCA_964251035.1 uncultured Acetobacteraceae bacterium | reverse complement strand
CCCCTGATCCCTATCCCAGCCGCGCCAGCAGCAGGCTCAGTTCCGGCAAGCCCGGCACCCCCGCCTTGCCCATGGCGGAGCGCACCTGCGCCTTCACCGTGCTGGCCGACACGCCGCGTCCGGCGGCGACGGCCGCGACGTGCTGCCCGGCCGCCACGGCGATCGCCACGTCCGCCTCCGCCCTCGTCAGGCCGAACAGCGCCGCCACCCGGCGCGGGCTGGCCGGCACCTGGCCGAGGTGCCGCAGCGTCAGCAGGGCCTGCCCGGGGCCGCGCTCCGCCTCCCCCTCCTCGGCCGGCCCCTCCTCCGGCGGCGTCATCCGGCACACCGCCAGCGCCACCGCGGAGCCGTCCGCCGCCCGCATCAGCATGTCGCCGCCGAGGCCGCCGGCCGCCGCGTCGTGCACCAAGCCCTGCAGGTGCCGCGTCGCCGCCGGGTCGAGCGCCTGCAGCGCGCCCCGGTGGCTGTCGAGCTGCAGCCCCACGCTTTCAGCCAGGCGGCGCGCGGCGGGGTCCGCGTGGACGATGCGCCCGCCGGCCGTGACCAGGATCACCCCGGTGTCCGCGGCCCGCAGCGCCGCGGCGCTGGCCGCCTGCACCGCCTCTGCCGTCAGGAGCCGCGCGCGCAGCCGCACGGCCCGGCGCAGGTGCAGCGTGAGCTGCGCCGCAGTCTCCCGCTCCGCCTCCGTCGCCGGGGGCGGCACGGCGCGCTCCGGCCGGGCATAAGGGGCGGCGGCCTGCACGACCACCGGCCGCGCCGGCTTCACGGCATGGCGGCCCCAGCCCGGTGCGGCGAGCGGCGCGGAGCCGTCGTTGTCGGCCCTCACCACGAGCGCGGGGGCCATGCCGCCCGCCGCCGTCGCCTCCGCCCAGGCGGCGGGCCAAAGGGCCGGGTCGAGCGCCGCCTCGTACAACCGAGACAGCAAGGGTTCCAAATCTGCTTTCGCGACCATCTTGCGTCCTCATTGGCCTGGCCCCGATGCAGCCCAGGCCTTTCCATTAGGAACACGCTAACGTGTAACCTACAATTGCAATTCTCATGGATTCGTGACCAAGGTCACCGATATGACGTTCTTTTCACGCTGTTGACGCGAGTATAGCGCGACCGATCATCGCGGCGGTTGTCGGCACTGCCGAGTTTCCAAGCGCCTCGATACGCATCCGGCGGGTCCGCTCCACCCTGGCGGGAATCCCATCATCCATTCGGCGAAGGCCGGGTGCAGCCGCCCACCCACCGCGTCGCTCAACTGGCAGGCCCGGCGGCGGTTCTGCTGCCGCAGGCTGCCATGCTTCCAGTCCCGCGCCACCGGCGTCGGCAGCAACGGCTTGCGCCACCAGCCACACCCGGGCGCGCCGGTGCGGCGCCCCGGCATGGACAGCACCCACCACGAGCGGCCAGCAGGCGTAGCCCGCAGACTCCAGCTCAGCGAGCACCCGGTCCGCGCCCCGGCCTCGAAGGCCAGGAACGTTCTCAGCCAAAACCCAGTGCGGTCGGCACTCGGCGACCAGGCGCGCCATGTGGGACCACAGGCCCGAGCGCGCCCCCTCGATGCCCGCGCCATGCCCGGCGAGGCTGGTGTCCTGGCAGGGGAAGCCGCCGCACAGGAGGTTTGGCCGCGGCACCCCGTCCGCGCGCAGCCGGGCGGCCGACAAGGTGCGCACGTCGCCATAGAGGGGGACGCCGGGCCAATGCCGGGCGAGCACCCTGCGTGCGAAGGGTGCGGCTTCACAGAACGCAACCGTACGCATGCCGGCCCAGTGAAGCCCAAGACTGATCCCACCGATGCCGCTGAATAGGTCAAGGACATTGATCTCCTGATGTGAGCCTCGCATCCGGTGTTGTTCGAATTGTGGCCGGCAGAAATCAAGCAATTCTTGATGGAGAAAATTTGTTCTTCGCGTCTGCATCTAAGTGCGTGCCTGCGCCGTTGCGCCGCGAACTCTGAGGCATCCATGACCCTTGACCAGCCCTCCGACCGCGCCAGCCTGGTCGGCTACCCGCCGCTCGACACGCCCAAACCCGTTGCGGACGACGTGTGGATCATCGACAGCCTGCTGCCCGGCGCCGTCGGCCGCGTGCTGCCCGCGCGCATGACGGTGATCCGCGTGCCCGATGGGCTGCTGCTGCACTCGCCCACCCGGTTCGACCCGGCGCTGCTGGAGCAGCTCCAGCGGATCGCCCCGGTCCGCCACCTGGTCGCGCCCAACTTCGCGCATTGGATGTTCCTGCTCCCCTGGCAGCGCGCCTGCCCGGAGGCCGTGACCTGGGCCGCTCCCGGGCTGCGCCGCCGACGCCCGGTGCGCAAGAGCGGGGTGCGCCTCGACCACGACCTCGGCGACCGCGCGCCGGTGGAATGGGGCGATGGGCTGATCCTCGTGGCCGTGCCGGGGGGCTTGGGCTGGCGGGAGGCAGCGCTGTTCCACCGGGCCACGCGCACCCTGGTGCTGGCCGACCTGGTGGTGAACCTCGAAGAGGAGAAGCTGCCGCGGGCGGTGCGGCCGGCGGCCCGGCTGCTCGGCACCGTGGCGCCGGACGGGATGCCGCCCGCTTACCTGCGGGCCGTCATCAAGCTGAGGCGCCGGGGCGCGGCGGCGGCGGCGCAGACGCTGCTGGCGCTGAGGCCGGAGCGGGTGATCTTCGCCCACGGACGCTGGTTCGAGCGGGACGGCGCCGCGGCGCTGCGGCGGTCGATGCGGTGGCTGCTGCGGTGAGCGGCGCCCCCGGCAGGCCCGCGGAACAACCGGTCCAACCGGCGCCGGCCCTTCCGGCGCAACCCTCGGTGCCGGCATGCCTCAGCGGGGCAGGCCACCCCCCCAGGCGACCTCGCCATTGCAGCCTCGGTCCGGCCGTCGGCGGACGGCCGCCCAGCAGGAGGGCCGGCAGCCAACTATCCGGCGTGGCCGTACGCGGCGACCGGGGTCATCCAGCCATGCGGGTCATTGGTGGCGGCGTACTGGATGGCGGTGACGGCGTCATACAGGCGTTGGGTCAGCTCGCCGATGGCACCGCCGTTGATCGCCATGCGCTGCCCGCCATAGCCCAGCTCGCCCACCGGGGAGATCACCGCGGCGGTGCCCGTGCCCCACATCTCCTTCAATTGGCCGTCGCGGTGCGCGCGCGCGACCTCATGGATGGAGATGGCGCGCTCCTCGACGGGGATGCCCCAGTCGCGCAGGAGCTGCAGCACGGAGTCGCGGGTGATCCCGGCCAGGATCGTGCCGTTGGACAAAGGCGGCGTGACCACGGCGTCGCCGATGCGCAGCATGATGTTCATCGTGCCGACCTCGTCGAGGAACTCGCGGTGACGGCCGTCCAGCCAGAGCACCTGGGTGTAGCCCTGCCGCTCCGCGTCGCGCGCCGCATACAGGCTGGCGGCGTAGTTGCCGGCCGTCTTGGCCGCCCCCAGCCCGCCCGGCACCGCCCGCACGTGCTGGTCCGTCGCCAGGATCTTCACCGGGTTCAGCCCCTCCTTGTAGTAGGCGCCGACCGGGCTGAGGATGACGTAGTACAGGTAGCTGTGCGACGGATGCACGCCGAGGAACGTTTCCGTGGCGATCACCGTGGGCCGGATATACAACGCCGTGCCGCGCTTGGACGGCACCCAGTCCTGGTCCACCTCCACCAAGGCGCGGAACGAGTCCTGCACCAGCGCCGGGTCGAGCTGCGGGATGCACAAGAGGTCGCACGACCGGTTGAGCCGGGCGGCGTGCATGTCGCCGCGGAAGATGCGGACCTGGCCGTCGCCGCCGCGGAACGCCTTGAGGCCATCGAACACCGCCTGCGCGTAGTGCAGCACGCAGCAGGCCGGGTCCAGGCTGAACGGCGCGTAGGGGACGATGCGCGCGTCATGCCAGCCGCGCCCCTCGTCGTACTCCATCATGAACATGTGGTCGGTGAACACCTCGCCGAACCGGAGCGCGTCGTCCGCCGGGCGGGTCCGGGGGTGCGTGGCGCGTGTCACTGGGAAAGTCTGCATGGTCATCTCCGTGCCGTTCTGAACTGGCCCAAGGCGCTGGCCGGTCCGCCCGCCCCGAAGCGGGCCGGAACTGGTTTACCGGAACATGCGGCGCAACCCAATGACCAGCCCGGCGGCAGCCGGGTCAGGAGACTTGCCTTCCGAGCGTCCGCTGGCCCACGGCGTCCAACGGGAGCGGACGGATCAGGACCAGCGCCACGAAGCTCACGGCCGCGGCGGCCGTGATGTAGGACCCGACGGCCGGCAAGCCGCCGCGGACCAGCAGCACCTGCGCCGCATAGGGCGCCAGCGACGCGCCCAGGATGCCGCCGATGTTGTAGGCCGCCGACGCGCCGGTGTAGCGGACCTCCGCCGGGAACAGGCTCGGCAGCAGCGCCCCCATCGGGGCGAACACGAGGCCCATCAGCGCCAGCTCCAGGCAGGCGAACGCCAGGGCGCCGCCGGGCGTCCCTGCCCCCAGCAGCGGCGCCACCGCGAAGCCGGACGCCGCCGCCAGCGCCGATCCCGCCAGCAGCACGGGGCGGCAGCCGAACCGGTCGGACAGCGCCGCGGAGACCGGCGTCACGATGCCCATGGCCACGATCCCGGCGCACAGCACCTGCAGGAACACGCCGCGCGGGATGCGGGCGACCCGCGTCCCGTAGTCGAGGGCGAACACGGTCGAGATGTAGAAGATCGCGTAGCACACGACCATCGCCAGCGACCCGAGCGCCAGGTTGCGCCCGTGGTGGCGCAGCAGCTCCCCCAGCGGCACCCGGACCTGCCCGGCGAGGTTGGCGAAGGCCGGCGTCTCGGCCACCTGCCGGCGCACGTAAAGCCCCACGGCCACCAGCAGCGCGCTCGCGAGGAAGGGGATGCGCCACCCCCAGGCGGCGAACTGCGCGTCCGTCAGGACGGTGAACAGCAGGAGGAACAGCCCGTTCGACAGCAGGAAGCCCAGCGGCGGCCCGAGCTGCGGGAACATGCCGAACAGGGCCTGCCTGCCCCGCGGCGCGTTCTCGGTCGCCAGCAGCGCGG
>CAXUJE010000416.1:0-4995 GCA_964251035.1 uncultured Acetobacteraceae bacterium | reverse complement strand
ATAAGACCGCAAATCAAGGCGGTGCGCTGTCGGCGTCCGCGCGCCGCTGCCGGTGCCCGCGCAACCGGACCAGCTCGGGCCAAGCTTTGCTTTGCCCTGGGTCGCTCGACTTCGTGCATGACCAACTCGTGGGCGACAGGGGACTCCGTGTGCTGGACTTGCCGAAACCCCGCAAGGGTTTGCGGCTGGGATGGATGATGTCACGCGCGGGTGCCTGGCGGCGGTCGTGGACACGTCGATCCCGGGCAGGCGGGTGGCGCGCGAGCTTGCCGCCCTCGTTGTCCGCCGGGGCCAGCCGACCGTGATCGTCAGCGCCAGCGGAGCTTTTCCGGGGATACCGTGTTGCGGGCCAAGCGGCTTTGGCGGCCTTCGGGAAGGGACCGGACGGCTTTTGGGTCCCGGGGGGCGGCATGGGCGAAACCAGGGGCTTGCGGGCGGCGGCGGTCGGGATGGCCCTGGGCGGCTTGCCCGGCGGCGGCCATGGACTCACGAAGCCGGCGGGCGCCTTGTTGGCGCGTTTGGCATGGGCGCGCCTGTGGAGCGTGCCGCGAAGGCGGTCCGAGCCTGTGCGGCTGATCTTGCCTGGCCGGGGCACGGACGAGCCGGAGCTGTGCCTACTGGGCGAGGGCTGCGTGATCACCCCACAAGTTTGCATGCTTTTATCGCGCCGAGCCGGGCAAGGAGGATGTGCTGCTCCGTATCGCCTCTGCCTATAAGGCGGCGTCGCGGCGCCGCGTGCCGCCGCCCGCCTTCGGGCCGCTGCCGATGGGCAGAGCGTGACGGGAACGGTCAGGGCGTGACGGCGGCCTCCGCGGCCGGGGTGGCAATGGGACGGGCGCCCGTCCGGGCCGGGTCGAAGAACAGCATGGCCACGAAGGGGATCAGCAGCTGCAAGCACATCTGCAGCAGCGCGGCGCCGCCCCAGCCATAGGCGCCCCGCAGCTCGGCAAACAAGTACCCGGACAGCGCCGCGGGCAGGTAGACGCACGTCACCACCAGCCCGGACGCGCGCCCGGTCATCGCGGCGCGCACCGAGCGCTGCATGAGCGAGTAGTTGTTGACGTAGAGGAACCCACTGAAAGCAGAGCCTTCCAGGAAGGACAGCACGTCCTGCTGCAAGGGCGTCGTGGCCAGGTTGAACAGCGCATAGCCGACCGCGGCCAGCACTACGAGGGCGCACAACGAGACCGCTTTTTGGCTGACCCGGTCCGCCAGGTAGCCGCAGAGGAGGCCGGTCAACGCGCCGGCGCCATACATGCTGGCGGCCGCTCCCGCCTCCTGGGGCGTGAAGTGCAGCTCGCTGATCAGGAAGGTTGGGTACAGGCCCAGGTAGCCGAACCCGGCCATGCCGCTGCAAACGGCGCTGATGGCGACCAAGACGGTGTTGCGGTTGACGAGGGTGGCCGGGATGTGGCTTTCGGCGCCGGGCCGGCTGGATGTGGGTGGCACCTGCTCGGAAAACCGGCGCGGCACCATCGCGGCGAAGGCCAGGGCGCCGGCCAAGCCGATCGCGCCGTAGACGTAGAGCGGGTGGCGCCAGCTTCCGGCGCCCGCCATCAGCGTAGCGCCCCAGCGGGGGCCGATGAACGAGCCGATCCCGTAGGCGGCGTTGAGCACGCCCAGCGCCAGGGTGCGGTTGCGGAAGAAGTAGCTGCCGGCCATCGTGAAGATCGCGGCGTTCTGCAGGGCCTCGCCGATGCCGGACACGGCGCGGTAGGCCGCCATGTCGTAGAAGCCGACGGACAGGCAGGTCAGCATCGTGCAGACCGAGTAGACCACGACGCCGAGCACCGCGACCCACTTGCGCGACATGCGGTCGAACAGCAAGCCGCCGGGAACGCCCGCGACCCCAAGCCCAAGCGTGAACACCGTGGCCAGGAACCCGCCGGACGCCAACGGGAAGCCGTACTCGTGCGCCACGGCGGGCAGCAGCACCGGGAAGACGATCCGGTCCATGGCGTTGACCACGTAGGTCGCGGCCACGACCAGGAACACCGCGACCGCCAGGTTCGGCGCCAGGCGCGAGGGCGTCGCGGGCTCTGCCGCGCTCACGCCAGCGCCGCCTTCCGCAGCGCCCGCTCGTCGATCCCGAAGCGCTCGGCCAGCCAGTCGCCGATCATCTCCTGCCCGATGGTGGGGTTGTCGTGCTGGCAGTGGTCGGCGCCGGTCTCTTCCTCCGTCAGCACGCGCAGGGTGGCGTCCACGCCCCTGGCCCGGGCGTAGTCGAAGACCCGCTTCGCCTGCGCGACGCCCAGCACGTCGAAGCCGCCGTGGACGATCAGGTAGGGACAGCGCATGTGGTCCAGCGCCCCTTCCAGCGTGAAGGGCGCCGCCTTGTCCAGCGCGTCCTTCATCGAGGGCGCGCCGAACACCCATTTGATGTGGTCGGCGAGGCCGTGGTCGTCGCCGGCGCCGGCCCACAGGTCCTGGATGCTCCAGATCGCCCCATGCGACACGCAGGCCGCCAGGCGGTGCTCGTAGCTGCCGGCCCGGGCGGCGTAGTAGCCGCCGAGGCTCGAGCCGCAGACGGCGATGCGCGCCGGGTCCACGTCCGGCCTGCCGGCCAGGTAGTCGATGCAGCGGCCGATCGGCACCTCGTAGTCGTGCCGGGTGTGGACGCCGTGCCGCCGCAAGGTGCCGCCCTGGCCGGGGCCGTCGATCATCAGCACCGAGATGCCGCGCTGCAGGGCGCCATGCGCCTGCATGAACCACATCTCGTCCTTGATGCTGTCCAGCCCGCCCATGCAGATCAGCACGGGCTGGCGCGGGATGGCGAACGGCGCCCGGACGAAGTAGGCACAAAGCGGCACGCCGTTCTCGTAGGGGATGTCCACCGCCTCGCCCGGCACCGGGAGGTGGCGGAGGAAGCTCTTGGAGCAAGCCTCCATCAGCTCGAAGGCCGGCAGCCGCCGCGGGTCGTGGCCGTCCAGCCAGAACTCGGCGTGGCGATAGTAGTTGGCCGCGCGCAGCCAGCAGTTCTGGGCCGTCTGCAGGCGCCCGGCCGCCTCGGCGGCGTCGCCGCGCCGCTTGGCGCGCCCGGCCGTGGCCAGCCATTCCTTGTGCCAGCTTTCGCGGTCGCCGGGCACCATGCGGGCGGCAGCCTCGAAGCACTCGCTGATCGCGCCGCCGCCTTCCTGGGTCTCGCCCAGCGCTCGGCGGAACTGGTACGACATCCAGGGGTGCTCCGGCCAGTGCAGCCAGCCATAGGGTTCGTAGTGCGGTTCGCGGTTGGTCACGGCCGCATCGATCAGCCTCGCCTCAGTCGCCGCCATGCGCGCACGTTCCTCTGCAAACCCGGCCATGATGTCGGGGAGGGCACGGGTTGGCAAGCGACTTGAACAGTTGGCAAGCCGCTGGAATGGGCTATGGTGGTGCAGCGACATGCGACAGAACCTCCATCCCGCCGGTGCCCAGGCTCCTGGCGCCGGCCAGCGGCTCGGCACTGCGATCCGCCATGCCCGGCTGACCCTGGGCCTCCGGCTGCAGGACGTCGCCGACAAGGCCGGATGCTCCGAAAGCCTGGTGTCCAAGATCGAGAACGGCCGCGCCTTGCCGTCGCTGACCACCCTGCACCGGATCGCGGAGGCGCTGCAGACCACGGTGGGCCGGCTTTGCGCGGCCCCGGACGGACGCCACGGGACCGTGTCCCGCCGTGGCGAGCGCCCGGTCGTGCGGATGGACCCGGTGCGGCGGGGCGAGGGCATCTGCATGGAGCGGCTGATCCCCTACGATGCCGCCCACCTCCTGCAAGGCAACATCCACATCGTCTCGCCCGGGAGCGGCAGCGACGGCAGCCTGTCGCACGAGGGCGAGGAGGTCGGCTTCGTCATCGAAGGCACGCTGGAACTGACGGTTGGCGGCGAGACCTACACGTTGCAGGCCGAGGACTCGTTCTCATTCCGCTCGGAGTTGCCGCACAGCTACCGCAACCCGGGAACCGTGCCGGCCCGGGTGATCTTCATCAACACGCCGCCCAGCTTCTGACCCCCAGCTTGCGACCCCAGATTCCCGACAGCGGAGTTGCCGCCATGGACGAGTTCCCCACGTTCCGTCACCGCGTGCCCTTTTCCCCCATCACCGACCGGCCGCGCCTCGTCCTGCCCGGCGGCGCCCGCGTCGCGGTCTGGACCATCGTCAACGTCGAGAACTGGGAACCCTCCGTGGCGATGCCGCGGGCCGTGCTGCCGCCGCCGATGGGGCAGCCGCTGCTGCCCGACCTGCCCAACTGGGCCTGGCACGAATACGGCATGCGCGTCGGCTTCTGGCGTTTCCTGGATGTGCTGGCCCGGCGCAAGCTGAAGGCCAGCTTCGCGCTCAACGGCAGCGTGTGCAGCGAGTACCCGGCCGTCTGTCAGGCGGCGCTTGACGCCGGGTGGGACTTCATGGGGCACGGCTTCGTGCAGCGGCCGATGCACCGGGTGGACGACCAGCGCGCCGCCATCGCCGCCACCATGGAGGCCATCGCCGCGTTCACCGGCAAGCCGCCCCGCGGCTGGGAAAGCCCGGGCCTCACCGAAACGGGGGAAACTGCCGACCTGCTTGCCGAGCTCGGCATCGAGTACGTTGCGGATTGGGTGCTGGACGACCAGCCGGTGGCGATCCGCACCCGCACGGGCCGCCTGGTCTCGGTCCCCTACACCGTCGAGGTGAACGACGTCGCGATCTCGGCCGTCCAGCAACACGGGTCGGACGAGCTTCTCCGGCGGGGCCGCGACCAGTTCGACCGCCTGTACCAGGAAGGCGCTGCGATCCCGCGCGTCATGGCGATCTCGATCCATCCCTACCTCACCGGCGTGCCGCACCGGATCAAGTATCTTGAGGCCCTTTACGATCACATACTGGGCCACGACGGCGTGGTGATGTGGACCGGCGCGGAGATCCTCGACTGGTATCGAGCGCAAACGGCGGCGCACGGGGGCTGACGGGCGTCAGCCGGGCGCCTAGCTGTCAGGTTGTGAGACCTCCTTGACGCGCTCGACGGTGAGGCGCGCCTTG
>CAXUJE010000415.1:0-5003 GCA_964251035.1 uncultured Acetobacteraceae bacterium | reverse complement strand
GCCCGCCGTGACGCCGCCGGGCGTCAGGAGGTAGCCGGTGACCAGCACCGTCAGGAACACCGACACCGGGTCGTTGAGGCCGGATTCCACCTCCAACGTCGCCGCAACCCGTTCAGGCACGGCCACCCGGGCGCGGCGCAGCAGCAGCGCCACGGCTGCGGCGCCCCTCGCGCCGGGCTCACGCCTTCCGCACGTTCCAGAACTTGGCAAAGCCGGGCAGGATGCCTGACAGCCCACGCCGATAAACGGTGGGCTGGAGGATTTGGCCGAGCGGGAGGTAGGGCGCCTGCTGCAAGACCTCGGTCTGCATCTTCTCGGAGATCGCCTTCTGCTCGGTGCGGCCCGGAGCCTCGAACCAGGACAATCGGAGTTCCTCAAGCGCAGGGTCTGTCGGCCAGCCATACCAGGCATCCGCCCCGTTGCCGCGGGCCAGGAAACTCACGGCCGGATTGAGGACATCGATTCCTGCGACCGCCGACGGGAAGCAGCTCCAGCCGCCGTGATCGAGGTCTTGCCGGTTGGCGCGGCGCTGGAACATGGTCGCGGCATCCATCGCCTGGTCATCCACATGCAGGCCGAGCTTCTTGAACAGGTCGGCGCCGACCTGGGCCATGACGGAGTTCACCGGGTGGTCGGTCGGCTCCAGCATGACCACGCGCTCGCCCTTGTAGCCGGCCGCCTCGACCGCGCGGCGCGCATCCGGGACGCTGGCGATGCCGACCGTCCCGTCCAGCCCGGCGGTGCTCGCCATCGGCGTGCCGGGGCAGAAGATGCCGACGCCGATGCGGACGCTCGCCGGGTCGTCCGAGAAGGCTTGCAGGAACTCGGCCTGCTTGACCGCGCTCAGCACGGCCCGGCGGACGGCGGCATCGTCGAAAGGCCGATGCAGGCTGTTGAAGCGGAGGATGGGGACCACGCCGGTCTGGTCGTTCACGGTCACGACCAGGTTGCGGTCACGGCGCAACGGCGGAAGCAGGTCGGGCGGCGGCGCCTCGAGCCAATCAACCGCGCCGGTCTGAACCGCGGCAGCCGCCGTGGCGGGTTCCGGCATGACGAGCCATTCGACCCGGTCCAACTCCACGCGCTTCGCGCCGCTGCTGAGGCCGGGCGGACCCTCCGCGGGCACGTAGTCCGCGCGCTCGTAGACGATGCGCGAGCCTGGCACCCGCTCGGCCTCAAGCAGGCGGAACGGGCCGCTGCCGACCATCTCGGGCACCGGCTTGACCGCCGGCAGCGCGGCCAGGCGCTCGGGCATGATGGCGCAGATGTTGGGCGATATCTTGCCCAGCGCGTCCGGCAGCAGCGGGAACGGCCGCTTGAGCCGGAAGCGGATCGCGCGGTCGCCGGGCGCCTCAAGCGCGCCGGTGGCGGCCATCAAGGTCGCGCCGAACCCGTCAACGGACGCCCAACGGCGGATGGAGGCGACGCAGTCGCGGGCGAGGACCGGGGTTCCGTCATGGAAGCGCAGGCCGTCCCGGAGCCGCAGGGTCCAGACGAGGCCATCGGCCTCGACCGCGTGGCCCTCCAGCATCTGCGGCCGCGGCGTGTAGTCGGCGTCAAGCCCATACAGGGTGTCGAACACGAGCAGGGCGTGGTTGCGGACCTGGGCGGCGGTGTTGGCGATGGGGTCCAGCACCGGCAGGTCCACGTTGGGGACGAAGCGCAGGACCCGCGCGGGCTGGGCGACCGCAGGCGCCGCCAGCGTGGCCGCGGTTGTGGCAAGGAAAGTGCGGCGGTGCATCTACTCCGCCGCCTTGGGCCGGGCCGCCTCGGCCAGCGCATCCAGCAGCGTGTCGAGCGCCGGCAGGTTCCGCGCGTCCCCCATCTCGGCCCCGCGCCGCCACGCCCAGTCCTGGCGCTCGGCGATCGCGCGGCTCAGCAGCGGCTCGATGCCGGCGTCCTCGACCGTGCGGGAAACCTCGCGCATCTCCTCGGCCCGGCGCTTGCCGTGGATCAGCGCCCGGCTGATCACGTAGCGCGCGAGGTCCGGCCAGTCCGGATGCGGCAAGGTGTCGCCCAGGGTCCGCAGCACATCGGCCTCGACCCCGTAATGCCGGGCGGCCAGCATGCACTCCGTGGTCAGCGCCTCGATCCCCTTGACCATCACGCTGCGGCACATCTTGACCGACGAGGCCCGGCCGATCTCGGCGCCGAAGTCGGTGAGGTCCATGCCATACGGCGACATCTCGCGCATGAAGCCGGCGGCAAACGGGCCGCCGAGCAACATCGGCGTGCGTAGGCGCTTGGGCGGGACGCTGGCCATGACCGCGGCCTCGACGTAGCGGCCCCCCGCCGCCGAGACGATGCGCGCCGCCTCCTGCTTCGTGCCGGGAGACACGCTGTTCACGTCCACCACGAACGGCGCCTGGCGGAGGCCGCCGACGAGCGAGCGCATCGCGTCGAGCGCCGACCCGGCGGTCACGCACACGAAAACGATGTGCGCCCCATGTGCCGCCGCGGCGGCGCTGGGAGCGGCGATGCCTGCTGCCTCTGCCCGCCCCTGCGCCGCAGGGGCGGTGTCGAACGCGGCAACCGTGGCGTCCCCGTCCGCGAGGTCCCGGGCGAAGATGCCGCCGACCTCGCCGAACCCGATGATCGCGGCTGTCACGCCCGTCACCGGCCCTGCCTTTTCAGGATGGCATCGAGGCGCGGAAAGACCCGCCGCGCGTTCCCCTCGAATACCTTGCGCTTGTCCGCTTCGGGGATGGGAAGCGCGTCGATGTACCGCTTCGTGTCGTCGAAGTGGTGGCCGGTTTCCGGGTCGATCCCGCGCACCGCGCCCACCATTTCCGAGCCGAACAGGATGTTGTCGATGCCGATCACGCGGAACAGCAGGTCGATGCCGGGCTGGTGGTACACGCAGGTGTCGAAGAAGACGTTGCGCATGACGTGCGCGGCGAGTGGCGGGCGCTTCAGCATGTCGGCCAAGCCCCGGTAGCGGCCCCAATGGTAGGGAACCGCGCCGCCCCCGTGCGGGATGATGAACCGGAGCGTCGGGAAGTCTTTGAACAGGTCCCCCTGCAGGAACTGCATGAACGCCGTGGTGTCGGCGTTGAGGTAGTGGGCACCGGTGGCGTGGAAGTTGGCGTTGCAGGAGCCGGACACGTGGATCATCGCCGGCACGTCCAACGCGACCATCGCCTCGAAGAAGGGATACCAGGCCCGGTCGGTCAGCGGCGGGCCGGCCCAATGGCCGCCGGACGGATCGGGGTTGAGGTTGCAGCCGATGAAGCCCAACCCGGTCACGCAGCGTTCCAGTTCGGCGACCGAGTGGGCAATCGGGACGCCCGGCGACTGCGGCAACTGGCACACGCCCACGAAGGTTTCGGGGAACAGGTCCACCACGCGCTTGATCAAGTCGTTGCAGCGCCGCGTCCAGGCCTGGCTCACCGCCTCGTTGCCGACGTGGTGGGCCATGGTGGAAGCGCGCGGGCTGAAGATCGTCATGTCGGCGCCGCGCTCGCGGAGCAGGCGGAGCTGGTTTTCTTCAACTGTCTGCCGGATCTCGTCGTCAGGAATGTCGGGATAGGCCGGGTCGATGTTTCCGCCGGCCTTGAAGGCGGCCTTCTGCTTGTCGCGCCACCCGTCATGGGCCGCGGGCGCGGTCGTGTAGTGGCCGTGGCAGTCGATGATCATCGGCTTTCCAGCTCCTCATGGGGCAGCCCCTCCCACACCTCCTCCGTGCCGAGGTGCCGGGGCAGCAGGCTCTGCTCGGCGGAAAAGCACAGGGCGAGTTCAACGGCGGGCCGCAGCGCCGCCCGGCCGGCCGGCAAGGGATCGCGCCCCCCGGCCCCCGGAGGAGCCGCGGCCTTGGCGTCCCGGAACATGCGAAGCAGCTCGGCAATCAGGTCCGGCCGCTCGGCCAACTCGCGCCGCACGGTGATAAGGTGGTTGACCGGCACGAAGCCGTGCTTGTGCCAGAAGACTTCGGCCGCGGCGGCGGGATCGGGGAACACGGAACGCAGGCCGGGGTCGTTTGGCACGTCGTTGCCCACGACCGCCGCGTCCAGCTCGCCCGCGCGCAGCATGGCCAGCATGTCTGTTCCCGCCGGCGCGCGCTCGGCCCAGGGCGGGTCGCGGTACTCGGCCACATGCGCGTCCTCGAACGTGACCCAACGCACCGCGTCCGGCCGCACGCCGTGGCCGTCCGCGAGGATGCCGCGCAGCCACATGCCGGTGGTCTGGCTGTAGGCGCGCACGCCGACGCGGCGGCCGGCGAGGCCGGCGGGACCGCGGATGGCGCTGTCCGCCGCCCGGCAGAGCAGTGCCCCTTCCTGGAACCGGGCCGCCATCGTCACGGGCAGCAGCACCAGCGGCTTGCCGTAGGCTTTCGCCTGCAAGAAGGTGGCGATGGCCATTTCGCACACGTCGAAGCGCCCTTCCCGTACCATGGGCGCGAAGGCACGGTTGATGGGCGGCACGTCGGCGAACTCAAGGCGGAGCTTGGCGGACGCGACCTGGCCGGACCGGAGCGCCGCGGTGTGCTTGTAGGCGCCGACCGCCGCACGCAGGACGGGCGGCTCGGTCGCCGCCGCCCATGCCGTCCCGCCCGGCACCGCTCAGCCCCCCGCGTCCGCGAAGGGACGATAGACCAGCCCCCTGGCCGCCAGCTTCTCCCGCATCTCGTAGATGTCCAGGCCCAACTCGCCCGCCTGCAGCCGCGCTCGCGTGCCCGCCTCCTTGCGCTCGCGCTCCTCGCTCCGGCGCAGCACGTCCTCCGCGGCCACGCGTGGCACGACCACCACCCCGTCGTCATCGGCGACAACAAGGTCGCCGGGCCGGACGATCTGGTCCGCGCAGACCATGGGCACGTTAACCGCGCCGAGCGTTTCCTTGACCGTGCCCTGGGCGGAGACCGCCTTCGACCAGACGGGGAAGCGCATTTTGGTCAGCGCCGCCACATCGCGCACGCCCGCCTCAATCACCAGGCCCCCCACGCCACGCGCGGCCAGCGAGCAGGCCAGCAGCTCGCCGAAGTAGCCGGCGTCCGAGGGCGAGGTGGG
>CAXUJE010000414.1:0-5012 GCA_964251035.1 uncultured Acetobacteraceae bacterium | reverse complement strand
GCCCGCCATGGCGCCTCCTCTCCCTCCCGGGCCAAAGCAGCGTCACGACCCCCCCGGACCGAACACCTAGGGCGCTCTCGCCACCACGGCCGGTTGGCTTAAGCCCTAACAGGCCGTGGCGGCAGTCCACGTCGGACGGTGCGTGCCAAGGGTGCGCTGGCAAGGCGCGGCCCAGCGCGCATTCCGATTTTGCCGTTGACGCCGCCGCACGCTTCTGACCAACGTTGTTTGAAGCAGGAAGGGCGGCAAGCGCCCGTCCCTCGTACCGCGCCCAGCAAAGAAAAAAGCCCGGAGGAAATCGCCCGTGTCAAACCAACCCGCGTCAAACCAGCGTGGCAAGCTTCGGCGAAGCCTGCTTGCTGCGTCCGTTTCAATCGTAGCGGCAGGCCTGAGCGCAAGCGCAGCGCGGGCTGCCGACCCGGCGGTGCTGGACTCCAGGCCCGACCGGCTGCTGCATGGCAGTGGGACGACGGCGTACTCGCGCGTGACGACGATCCAGGTGCCTGGCAAGCCGCTCACGTCGTTCGACTTCACCTTTGCCGATCGCGTGCTGCCGCTCTACTACCTCACCGACCGCTCAAACGCTGGGCTCGACATCATCGACACCCGCACCAACGCCTTTGTCACGCGCATCGGCGGCTTCATCGGATCACGCAACGACCCCGCAACCGGCCAGCCGAACCCCGACATCTCAGGCCCCGCCGCCGTGCAGCCTGTCGGCGTCGGCGAGCTCTGGGTCAGCGACGGCGACAGCACCGTGAAGGTGGTGGACCTCTTCTCGCAGGCCATCGTCGCCACGGTCTCCACCACCCTTCCGGGTCAGACCGCCGATGACGCGCTGCGGGCCGACGGCCTGTCCTACGACCCGCGCGACCATATCCTGATGGTGCAGAACGGCGCCGCTTCGCCGCCCTTCGTCACCTTGATCTCAACGCTGCCATCGGACCGGCGCGTTCTCGGCCACGTCGTCTTCAGCGACGCGGTGGGCGCCGAGGCAAGCCTTTACGACCCGGCAAACGGCCTGTTCTACGTCAACCTTCCCCAGATCGGCTCCGATCCCAACGTTGGCGCGGTCTCTGTCATCGACCCGCGAAAGCTGGCCGAGGTCACACGCTTCCCGCTCACTGGCTGCAACGGCGCCGGGCTGGCGTTGGCTCCGGGGCAGAAGCTGCTGGTGGGCTGCTCGTTGGGCAACGGCTCCCAGATCATCAGCGCCCGCGACGGGACCGTGCTTGCCGAAATCCCGCAAGTCTCAGGCTCCGACCAGGTCACCTACAATCCGGGCGACGGGAACTTCTACCTTGCGGCCCGGACCAACCCGGCGGAAGCCGGCGGCCCGTCTCTCGGCATCATCAACGCCGCCACGAACACGTTCGTGACGAACGTGCCCACAAACGCGAGCGCGCACGCGGTATCCGCAGACCGCCGGACGAACCACATCTTCGTTCCCAGCGGCCCGATCGCCGGCGATCCCGCCTGTGCGTCCGGCTGCGTGGGCGTTTATGCCGGGCAGGAGCCGGAAAGCCTGCCAGCAGGCAACCTGGAGCTGGTCGGGGCGCTCGACGCCAAGTAACGCTGGTCGTCCCCTTTGCGACGGCTGGCTCTATCGTCGGCCTTCGGCTCGGGAACGGAGAACCAGGCGGGCGCGAGATCGTTGAGCATGGCTGACGTATTTCGGAGGGGTGATGCCATTGTTCAACGTGAAGCCGGCGCTGGCGCTGGGCGCCTTGCTGGCGCTCGGCGGTTGCTACAGCAATCCGAACGCGATCGGGCCGGTGCCGTATGCGCCGACCAGCCCGGTGCTAGGCGCCGCGGGCACGCCGCAGGCCGGGCAGGTGGTCGGCTATGTCGGCACGACGTGCAAGGCCGGCTTCTACATTTGCCAGGTGCCGCCGGGTCCGGTCGGCACGCAATGCGCCTGTCCCGGCCTGGGCGCGCCGTCCTACGGCAACATCCGCTAGGTCGCCGCGCGTTATACGTCGGCCGTCACGCGGCGCGGCGGCTGGCGAGCGCGGCCGGTAGGCCCTGGATCGCGCGGTCGATCAGCGTCGCGTCCGCTTCGGCCGGAAAACCGTTTGCCAGGAGGCGTTCCGCGGCGCGGCCGGCCAAGTCCGCGGCAGCGTGGCGCACGTCCGCGACGGCCGCCTTCTCGGCGGCAGCGATGCGGTTCATCGCCATCTGCTCCCGCCGGGCGGCGCTGCTGGCGGCCTCGGCGCGGGCGGCCTCGCTGGCGCGTTTCGCCTCCGCCCGCGCATTGTCTAGCATGGCTTGTGCGTCACGCAATGCTGCCTCCCGCCGTGCTTGGGCGTCGGCCAGCATGGCTTCCGCTTCCTGACGGAGCCGGCCTGCCTCCTCCAACTCGCGCTTGATGCCGAGGCTCCGGTTGTCCAGCAAGGCCAGCAGGGGGGTGAACAGCTTACGGCCGAAGATGGCGAAGAACAGGAAGAACGCGAGGCCCACCCAAAGGCGCGGGTCTGCCAAGAAGCTTTCGTGGTGCATGGGGCTTGGTTCCTGAGCGTGATTCCTGGGGCAGCCGGGTCAGGACCGGGCGGCCATGGCGGCGCCGACGGCGCCTTCGACGGCAGACGGGTCCGGGGTGTGCCCGGTCAGCCGGGTGACGAGCGCGCCGGCGGTGTCCCGCGCCACCTCGCGCAACGCGCCCATGGCGGCGCGGCGGGCCTCGCCGATGCGTTGCTCGGCTTCGTGCAGTTGCTGGGACAGGCGCTCGTCCGCGGCGCGGGACTGTTCCTGCGCCTCCGCCTTGACCTGGGCGATGGCGCTGTTGATGGCGGCCTGCGCCTCCGCGTTGGCGCGGTGCCCCGCCTCGTTGACCTCGGCGATGGCGGCGTCCGACTGCGCCTTGGCATTGCGAGCGCTGTCGAGGTCGGCGGCGATGCGGTTGGCCCGGCCGTCCACGACCTCCGCCACCTGCGGCAGCGTGTAGCGGGCGAGGATATAGTAAAGGACGCCGAAGATGATCGCCATCCAGACCACCTGGGCGACCGTCAGCGGGTTGGCGAAGTCGAGCTGTGGCATGGGCTGGGTCCCGCGTGCTGATAGGGGCGGGGGCGGCGGCGGCGCCGGCCCCGGCAGGCGGGCGTTAGGTGAACAGGATCAGGAAGGCGATAAGCAACGCGAACAGCGCCACCGCCTCCGTCAGCGCGAAGCCCAGGATGCCGATGGGGAACACGGCGTCACGGGCGGCCGGGTTGCGGCCCACGGTGGACACCATAGAAGAGAAGATGTTTCCGATGCCGATGCCCACGCCCGCAAGCGCGATGACGGCCAAACCGGCCCCGAGGGCCTTTGCAGCAGCGACTTCCATTGGTTCAGTCCTTTTTGGGTTGGGAGGTGAAGGGGTGCGCGCCGGCGGTCAGTGCAGATGCACGGCGTCGTGGAGGTAAATGCAGGTCAGGATCGCGAACACGTAGGCCTGCAAGGCAGCGACCAGCAGCTCGAAGCCGACCAGCACGACGTTCAGCGCCATCGGCACGATCCCAAGGCCCGCGCCGACCACCCCGGCACCGCCCAGCAGCACGATGAACGTGGCGAACACCTCGAACATCACGTGCCCGGCGACCATGTTGGCGAACAGGCGGATGGACAGCGACACCGGACGGGACAGGTAGGAGATCACCTCGATGGGGATGATCAGCGGCGCCAGCAGCTTCGGCGCGCCCTCCGGGAAGAAATAGCTGAAGAAGTGCAGGCCGTGGATGCGCAGCGCCACGACCGTCACGATGACGATGACCATGACCGCCAGCCCGGCCGTGACCGCGATGTGGCTGGTGTAGGTGAAGGAGTAGGGCAGCAGGCCCAGCATGTTGCCCATCAGCACGAAGAAGAACAGCGTGAAGATGAACGGGAAGAAGCGCCGCCCTTCCGGCCCGATGCTGCTCTCCGCCATGGAGAGCAGGCCGCTGTAGGAGATCTCCGCCAAGGATTGCAGCCGCCCCGGCACCACGGCGCGCGGGCGCATGCCGTAATACAGCAGGCCGATGATCATCGCGCCCGCGATCAGCATCATCAGGTTCGAATTGGTGAAATTGACCGACCGCCCGACGCCGCCGAGCGCCGTGTGCAGCTCGAACTGGCCCAGCGCGTCTATCTTGCCTTCAGCCGCCACGTTCCCGTCCTCTCCAAACCCTCACGCCCCCAGCCCTTACGCCCGTGGAGTGCGCGGCATCATCAGGCGCCACACGTTGGCCACGCCCGCCGCACCCCCCAGCAGCACGAACAGCGCCAGCAGCCAAGGCCGGGTGCCCAGCCATCGGTCCAGCCCCCAGCCGATGGCGACCGAGACCGCCAAGGCCGACACCAGTTCGACGCCCACCCGGACGCCGATGCCCATGGGGCTTGCCGTCCCCTGCGCGCCGGTGGCAGGCGCCGGCACGTCCATGGCCTGCTTCGACCGCGCCGCCCGCAGCCGCTCCTCGAAGGAGCCGCCCTTGTCATCACTCATCGTTTGCCCCCCGCACGCCCATCCGGCCGCGCCTTGCAGGCCGGGGCTTGCTACCGGCGGGGGTGCGGGGTGTCAAGGCGTTGTAGGACTGGGGGCGTTGCAGGACTGGGGGCGTTGTAGGACCAAGTGCGTCGCGGCATCACTCCGCCGCAACCGCCTCCACCATGCTCACCGCCGCGCGGAGATCAACGGACAGCACACGGGACACGCCGCGCTCCTGCATCGTCACCCCATACAGCCGGTCCATCCGCGCCATGGTGAGCTGGTGGTGCGTGACCACCAGGAAGCGCGTCCCGGTCTGCGCCACCATGTCGGTCAAAAGCGCGCAGAAGCGGTCCACGTTGGCGTCGTCGAGCGGCGCATCGACTTCGTCCAGCACGCAGACCGGCGCCGGGTTGCACTGGAACACGGCGAAGACCAGGCTAAGCGCCGTCAGCGCCTGCTCGCCGCCCGACAGCAGGGACAGCGCCGCCAGCTTCTTGCCTGGCGGCTGCGCGTAGATCTCCAGCCCCGCCAGGAGCGGGTCGTCACCGCCCACCAGCGCCAAATG
>CAXUJE010000413.1:0-5030 GCA_964251035.1 uncultured Acetobacteraceae bacterium | reverse complement strand
GGACGACAACCCCCGATGCCTTCACGCCCAACCCGCGCCAACCCATCCCGGGACCGAACAGCTAGGCGACCCGGACGGAGACGGGCTTTGCCGTCCGGATCATCGTGTTCAACGCCGCGGCGACGATGGCGACCTCGCCCTGCCGCGCAAGCAAGTCGCGGGCGCGCAGCTTGGGGCTGATCAGGTGTTTGTATCTCGCCATGGCCATCTCGGTCTGGTTCCTCCTGCCATACCCGGTCGCCTTCTGCCAGCCCATGCGGCCGCTCTCGGCCATGGGTTGAATATGGCGGTCACGCTGGCTTTGGGCGCCACCGTCGCCCTTGTCCGAGCTTGGCACCGCCGTCGCCCGGGGTGGGACGACGACATCCATCGGCGGATGGCACTGCCGTGCCGCCGCCGCTACGCAAGTGGGCTCGCCGTCGTAGGCGCCGTCCGCCGTCACGGACAAGATCACGCCTTCAGCTTGCCCAAGCAGGGCCGGCACCTGGGCCGCATTGTCGGCGTGACCCTCGGTCAGCACGTGGGCCGCGATCTCTCCTGTTTCAGCATTGACGGCCAGGTGAAGCTTGCGCCATTGCCGCCGCGCCCGGCCGTGCTTCTCGGCATCCCACTCGCCTTGGCCGAACAGTTCCAGCCCCGTTCTGTCCAGCACCAGGTGGATTGGGCTGACGCCGGTCTGGACACGCGGCTGGCGTCCTGCGAACGCCCGGCCGCGTCGGCTGAGCGTGCTGTGGTCAGGGACGGACAGAGCCAAAACCCGAGCAGGCGCATCACGCTGCAGCTGAACGCCTCAGCCTGTCGCAGGGCCAGTCGGAGATGCAGCGACGGCTTCCGGCTGTGCGGCGAGCGCACCTCCCGTCGGGTTATTTTGAGCGAACTGGAGCGGCACCCCGTTGACCGAGCCTGCGCCAGACCCGGCCGCTTGGGCTTTGGCAGGGGCAAACCAGGATCAGCGAAACGCTTGCAAGGCGCCGGCAACGGACGGCCGTCGTTCTCCATGGTCAGAGCTGGACCCGTTGCCCGGCAGGCCAGGGACCGCCGCGCGAATGGAATGGCGCTTGCCGCGGCTCAGCTGTCCCGTCGCGCCTGGAAGCGAGCCGCCAAGACCGATGACAGCCCTTGCGACAAGAGCGCCAAAGGCTCGTCTGTCCCATCGATCGACCGGATCGTCCTCGACTTGATCATCCATTGCCCACCTGCCTTCACGAGATGCCACCGGTTGGTCACGACGCGATGGACCCGGTAGCCGAGCGATGTTCCGTGGTTTGCCAACTCGCGCGGTGTGCCCTCGTGGTCGAGTTGCAGGATTTGGATGTAGGATGTGACGAAGGCCTGGTCCCCTTGCAGGTCGATCAAGGGCAGGGAAGCGAAGTGCGCAAGGCCGCCGCGCATGGCCTCCTGGTGCTCGGGTTTGAGCGTGAAGGACGCGATCTTCTGGACGCCGCGGGCGCCCGAGAGCGACGGGCCGCGATCGAACACGCCGTCCTCGACATACACCTCGCGCGTGTAGTCGGCCGCCGCGGTGTCGGCGCTCGGCGGATGCGATGCGATCAGCGTGTAGATGGCAAGCCGATCCTCGACCGCTGCCAACCGGGCTTCGATGCCCTGCTCATTCGGCGTAGTCACGGCGCCCTCCGGACTTTGTTGCTCTTGGTTCAGCAATTCGGCCATGCCACAGGAGGTCGTGTCAACGATATATTGATCATTCTGCTTGATATTTCGCTACAGAGCAGGGGCGTTCCTGCGCTGCCGGCCAAGAGCCACGATCTCCTGCGGGCTCATCGGGTGGGAAGAAAGGCGGGCACCGAACTCCCGCAGGGCATCCTCGATTGCGGAGATGATCGCCGGCGCAGCCGGGATGGCCCCGCCCTCCCCCGCACCCTTGGCGCCCAGCGGGTTCAACGGCGACGCGGTCTGGATATGGCGGATCGCGACCTGCGGCATCTCGCTCGCGATCGGCAGCAGGTACTCACCATAATTGGTCGTCAAAGGCTGCCCCTCGTCGCTGAACACCATGCGCTCGTAAAGCGCATTGCCGATCCCGTGCACGACGCCGCCGGCGATCTGCCCGTCCACCGGCATCGGGTTGATCAGCGTGCCGCAATCATGCGCGACCGGGTATCGCACGATCCCGACGCGCCCCGTGTGGATGCCGACCCCGAACTCCACCACCGTGGTGCCGTTCGCGTAAGGGATTGCGCTGCCCGCGGTGAAGTAGGACGTCGCCTCCAGCCCGGCGGAGAGTCCAGGCGGCAAGGGCGTCCCCGGGATGGAGATCAGCGCGGCCGCCAACTCGCCGAGCGGAACCTTCATCTCCGGCACGCCGACGACGCGCACGCGCCGTCCCGCAGCTCCAGGTCGCTCTCGCCGATCTCCATCATGCCCGATGCGAGCTTGATCGCCTTGTCCCGGACCGTGGCCGCCGCCTGGAACACGGAGGAGCCGGCCGTCACCGCGATGCGGCTGCCGACCGCCCCGATCCCCATCGGGAACCGGCCCGTGTCGGCCGGGACGACCGTGACGTCCGACACGTCGACGCCGAGCTGCTCGGCGCAAATCTGGGCGAAGATGGTCGCGTGCCCCTGCCCCTGGCTTGGCGCCCCAGTCTCGATGACGACCCGGCCGTTGCGTTGCACCCGCACGGTCGCGCCCTCGTACGGGCCGACGCCGGTATCCTCGATACAGCTCGCCATGCCGATGCCAAGACGCCGGCCGGCAGCGCCGCGGTCTGCTTGGCCTCAAACGACGCATAGTCGGCAAGCTCCAACGCCGCCTCTAGGCATTGGGGGTAGTCGCTGCTGTCATAGGTCACCATGGCCCCGTCGCGATACTTCATGCCGGTCTGGTAAGGCATCTGCCCCGGCCCGACGTAGTTGCGCCGGCGCACCTCCGCCCGGTCCAGGCCGAGCTCCCGCGCCACCCGGTCCACCACGCGCTCCAGCACGAACGCGGCATAGGGGCGCCCCGCCCCGCGGACCGGCGACGTCGGCGTCGCGTTGGTGAACACGACGTCGAGCGCCTCCACGATCAGCGGCGCATGGGCCGCCAGCAACTCGGAGCGGACCAGCGCCGCTTGCCGCGTCATCGCCCCAATCTCGACCGCATCGCCGACCTGCGTGATCCCGGCCAGGTCCGGCACGCGCCCGATGTCGATGATATGGTCGACCTGGACATAGCGTATGTCGAGCATCGCCATGAGCGACTGCCCGCCGGCAAGGATGCGCGCGTTGCCGGGGGTCGCGAGCCTCGGCGCTGACCCATTGCGTCGCCGTTGGCGAGCAGATCGGGTCGATGGACGACGCCATGACCATGGTGGGGCAGGCAATCGAGGGCAGCCGGCCCACTGTGCCCGCCTGGAGGCAGGCGTTCGCGAGGTTGACGTAGGACACCGGATCCCGTCGCCCATTGGCGATGATGGCCTCCAGCCGCCGCAGCCGCTCGGGGTCGCCGATGAAGAACTCGGGCGACACGAACAGGTGCGAGGACTGCCGCGTCCAGCGAGGCCAATCAGGGTCGCGCTCGCTGGAGGTCGCGCATGTTCTCGATCAGCCGCCCGCGCCTCGGTCGCCTGGGGGCAGCAAACTTCGCCTTAAGATTCCCTGCAAACTGCCGTGTGATCTCGTCGGCAACGGATTTCACCAGCCCCTCGGCACGCCCATACTGGGCGACCGGCCCGGTCAGTTGGAGGTCGGTCTTCACCTCGACCCGTGCCGTCGCCGGCGAGCGGTGTGAGCGTGAAGCCCACCTTCGCGGCGGCGTTCCCACGCCCTTTCTTGTCCATGCCCTTGACCGTCACCGCAGCCGTCCGCGCCGCCGCATCGACGGAGTTGGTCGTGGCTTCCCCGGAGAAGGTCAGCTCGACAGGGCCGATCTTGACGGTTGCCGTTCCGCGATACCGGCCATCGCCCAGATCGTCCGTCAGCGCGGCGCCCGGTACGCACGGCACAATTGCAGGGACATCTAAAAGCAGCTTCCACGCTTCGTCGATGGGAAGGGGAATTTCGAACGCGCTCAGGAACTTCAAAGATGCCCTCTACCTGCCAGCAGGCTGGTTCTCAAGCATCGCCGCCCGCTTTGGGTACGCGCGCTACGCTGGCCGCCATCTTTGCTCAATATATTGAGCAATCCGCTCTGGAAATCGCAATGGTCCTTCGCCGCACGGGGCCGAAATTTTGCTAAGCAACCCAGGTCCGATCAGGAGTGTGCCGATACATGGATTTCGACGTAGGGGCTCGGCTGAAAGAGGTGCGCGCCGCGGCAGGCTACTCGCAACGCGAGCTCGCGGCGCGGGCGGGCGTGCCGCACGGGCTGATCTCGGTCATCGAGCAGAACAAGAGCAGTCCGTCGGTGTCGTCGCTGCGCAAGATCACGATGGCGATCCCGATGACGCTGGCGGAGTTCTTCAAGGAAGACACCGCCCCACCGCAGGAAATCTTCTTCCGCAAGGCGGAGCTGGTGAACCTCGTGCTGCACGTGCCGGGCAGCCGCCGCAACCGGTCGGCCCTGATCGAGCTATTCCAGATTGGCGATGCCAGGACGGCGAACCTGCAATTGCTGTTCGAACGCTACCAGCCCGGCGCCGACACCGGCTCGACCATGTTCCAGCACGAGGCTCACGAGGGCGGTATCGTCATCCGCGGGACCCTGGAGCTGACGGTGGGGGACAAGGTCGGCGTCCTCACGGCGGGTGATGCCTACTTGTTCGACAGCCGACTCCCGCACCGCTACCGAAACGTCGGCCCGGACGTGCTCGAACTCGTCGCGGCCTGCACGCCACCGTTCCTCTAATACCAGCGGCACGGGACGATGACCCTTCCATCGTTCCGGGACGATGGTATCGCGCGTGGGGTTGGTGGGGTCGCCGAAACGCGCAGCGTTTGCGGCTGGGCCACGCGCCAAATCAGACTCATACCAACGGCCATCATTTATGGCCGTTGGTATAAGAGCCGGTTTTCACAATTCACGGGCCAGCATACACGCGGCCGGCACGCCGCCCTCGTTCACCGCGGCGTGGCGTTTGGTGCCCTGCC
>CAXUJE010000412.1:4296-5039 GCA_964251035.1 uncultured Acetobacteraceae bacterium | reverse complement strand
ATCCGGTTGCTCGACGCCAGCGCCGCCCCGACAAGGCTGAAAGCCGAGGATCCTCCCGGCCAGCCCATCGGCAAGCGGAAGCAGAGAACCCTGTCGCGGGCCGACTGACCTGACTGCCGGCAAGGCCGTCCGCCCCGCGACGGTCTTGCAACTTCCCCCTCCGCTCGCCCATTGTGAGGACAGCATCATGGCCGCAACGACGATCAACCTGCCGCTCTACCGCGTGCTCACCGACCTGAACGTGCCGGAGGAGCGCGCCCGCGAGGCGGCCGAGGCCTCGGTGCCGGACCTGTCGGCGCTGGCGACCAAGGCCGACATGGACGCCCGGTTCGCCGCGTTCGAGGACCGCCTCGGGCGCATGATCGCCGAGCGGACGGACGCGCAGACCAAGTGGATCGCGGCCATCGCGGCGAGCACGATCATCATCCTGCTCAGCAGCTCGGCCTATCTCTGGTCGCCTACGCGCTACGCGGCGCCACCGCTGCCCGCGCCGGCCGTCGGCACGTCCCAGCACTGAGCTGACCCGCGCCGGCTGACGCGCCCGCGGCCACCCCCGACCCGACAACGACAAGCCCGCCCATGCCCTACGCACGTTCAGGCGTGGGCGCGCCTGCGGCTGCGTGCTTGCCCAGGCTCCACCCCGCCGCGGGCGGACAGCGGCTGCCCGTCCGCGCCCTTGCGCTCGGCGCCAACCTCGAAGGACCGAGATGACACCCCCAAACCCCTCCAGTGGTCCCCCCCCC
>CAXUJE010000412.1:2972-4286 GCA_964251035.1 uncultured Acetobacteraceae bacterium | reverse complement strand
GCCGCCGCCCGGGCGCGGGTTGACGTCGACGAGGCCGCGCGAGAGCTGCTCGCCGCCGAGGCGCTGCCCGGCAACAAGGCCTCGCTGTTCACCGCGCTGGCCGCGGCCGGGATCACCGCCGTCGTCGTCGTCGCCTTCGACGGCCGCGGCCATGGTGGCCGCCTCCGGATCAAGGACGCCCGCGCCGGCAGGCGGTCCGCAACCCTGCCCGCCGCCCCGGTCGGGATCGCGACGGCGCGCTGGGATGGCTCCGAGCTGTACTGCCGCACCCTGCCGCTCGCCGAGGCGGCCGAGGCGGTCGCCTGGATCCTGCTCGACGTCGCGCACCGGAGTTGGGCGCCGAGGGAAGGGGTCTGCGCCGAGGTCGCCTTCGACGTGGCGCGACGCGAGGTCCGGCTCGACCTGCTGATCGCATCGGAGCGGCCCGGCGATGCGCCGCCGCTCCGAGAACCGCCACGAGGACGATGCGAACGCCCGGAGGGGAGACACGCGAAGGAATAGGACGAAGCGCGTGTGAGATGGCTGCCGCACCCTGGCCGCCGCCGCAAGTGGTGGGCGCGCCACGGCGCGCCCGCGCGGGGCGCGCTCTTGCCCGGGCGGCCTGGGTGCGGCGCGTGGGGAGGTGTTCCGGGAACATGAAAGGGAACGCAGATGGAATACACGAGCCAAGACCATGGAACTCAGGATGGCGCTCAGGCCGAGATGCGCGCCGTCCCCAGTTTCGACCTCTCGGCCGGACGCCTCACCGCGGTGACGCTGACGCGCCGGCCGCCACGCGCTGGCGCCAGCATCAGCATCGCTGCGGAGCGCCCCGACCTCGACGCCGCCGTGCCGACGCAACGCGGTTGGCACTGGTTCGAGGACCGGGGGGACATCGTTTGCGAACTGGCGCCGACGGTCCAGGACGTGCTGGAGCAGGTCGCCGAGGACATCATTCGGGAAAGCCTCGCCGACTACCGGCTGCATGGTCATGACCCGGCCGAGCAGTTGCGCGAGGCCGCCACGCTCCGCATGAGCCTGCCTCCGGACGAGGCGGAGTTCCAGTGCGCCAGGTTGCTGCGAGAGTATCAGGCCCACCTGCGCCGGATTGAGACCGATCACGAGGACTGACGCCGCCCGGGGATGCCGCAGCACCGTCTGGCGCCGCACGGGCATGCTCCCGCCCCAAACTCCGTCCTGAAGGCCCGCCATCGTGCGGGCCTTCCGCGTTCAGGCCGCCGCCGCCGCACGGCAAACCCGAGCGGCAGGCAGATCACCAGAAGGAAACACCGATGTTCCGTGCACGCTACACCGCCCGCTGCGAGGACGGCGCCA
>CAXUJE010000412.1:0-2962 GCA_964251035.1 uncultured Acetobacteraceae bacterium | reverse complement strand
GCGCGTGCAAGGCTGCGCGCCATGCAGGCGGCCCGGGACGAGCGGCTGGGCGACGCCCGGCCCTCGGCCCCGGACGGCAGCCATCGCCCCGCGGGCTGACTGCGCGACCTGAAGCGAGCGTCCTGGGGCAGCCCCGCGGCGGCACAGTCCCGATCACACCGACCATCCCGAAGGCCCGCCATCGTGCGGGCCTTCGCCATTTCAGGAATTCTCACCATGGCCGACTATTACACCCATTTCTCGATGCTGTTGCCGGTGGGCGCCGGCAACGTGGAGGCGGCGCTGGCCCTTTACGGCCGGCTCGAAGCCGAGCTGGAGGCCGACGGCGAGGCGATCGGCTTCGCAGCCGAGGCGCACGACCGCGCCGACGACACCGTCTGGCTGTGGGACGGCGGCGGGTGCGGCAACCCCGAGCACGTCATCGCCTTCGCCTTTCGCTGCGCGGAGGCGCTCAGGCTTGCGGGCCGTTGGGGCTTCCGCTGGGGCCTGTCCTGTTCCCGTCCAAGGCTGGACGGCGCGGGCGGCGGCGCGCAGGTGCTGGACCTTGGCCGGCGCCAGAGCCTTGGCTGGCTCGACACCGATCACTGGCTCGCCGAGCAACTCGGCAAGGCCGCGGTCCCCGCCGCGTCGGCCGGAATGGTCCTGGAGCGTGTGGCCCAAGCGCGGGGGTGGAACGACCACGGCCGGGTCGCCGTGCTGCTCGGCTTCATCGACGTGCTGATCGCACACGACCCTGGCGTGACCGGGCGCCTGCGCGCGCACCTCGCCGCGGCCTCTGGCCGGGCCGACGGACTCCAGTGCCGCGAGTGCGGCGCCGAGATGTTTGTCTCGGACGGCGGCACGACCCACCATGTCGGCCGCGGTCTGGACGGGATCGACCACGCCCGCGACCTCGCCGAAACGCGCAGCGTTTACGGCTGTGACCACACGGCTCTGCCCGAACGCGAACCGTAGCCGCCCGCTTCGCCCCCCTGCCAGCCCGCAAAGGGCACGGGGCAGCACGGACGCCCAAACGCCGGAGCCGCCGCGCGCCAGGCCGCGCGCCGGACCCGTGTGCCCTCCTCTGCCACCAACCCGGAGACCCGTTATGAGCAAAGCCAACCCGGCCCCTGACCCCGCCGCGCTTTGGGCAAAGCTGCAGACCAAGCGCGCCGCGCGCGACCGCTTGGCCGCGGAGGCGCTGCCCGCCAACAAGGCCGCGCTGTTCGGCGCACTGGCCGAGGCCGGCGTCACCGCCGTGACCGTCGCCTTCGACGGCTGCAGCGACTCCGGCCAAATCGAAAGCGTGGACGCCCGCACCGGCGACCAGCCCGCGGCCCTGCCCGCCGTGGCCGTCGAGGTCGCGACGCCCGACTGGGACGGCGACGGGCTGCACCGCCGCACCCTGCCGCTGGCTGAAGCCGTCGAGGCGCTCGCCTTTGCTTTCCTGGACGAGGTGCAGGGCGGCTGGGAGCTCGGCAGCGGCGCCTATGGCGAGTTCACCTTCGACGTGGCCGAGCGCACGGTTCGGCTCGACTTCAATGAGCGGATCGAGAGTTCCGAGTATCACGGCCACGAGTGGTGAGGAGAACTCCGATGGCACACCCCTATCACCACGCGCTGTCCTCCGCTCGCAAGTGGGGCGGCACGGCCGAGGATTACCTGGTCCTGCACCAATGGCTGGACGGGTCGAAGAGCATCATCGCCGACTTTCGGCACCGTGCGCTGCGACACCACGCCGAAGGGTGCTGGGCGGCCGAAGCCCTGTTCGGGGTCACGCTTGTCAACGCGGACGGCCGCGTCGTGCCGGTGCGGCTGGTCGCCGAACGGCACATCGTCGAGGACCTCGGCCACATCCCGTCGTTCGTGGACTGGGCGCGCTGCATCCGGCCGGAGCCCTGGATGGGCCGGGCCGGCCGCATCGGGCGCCTCGATGAGCCGTTGGCGGACGGCCCGCCTGCACCGTAGCCGGCCCGCCGTGAACTGGCGCCAGCAAGGCCCAAGCCAACCCCGCCGGCTGCCGGGCCGCCGCTGCCATCATCAACCCCATCGCACCCCGCCAGCCCTGGTTGGCGGGGCCGCGCTCGCGCGAGATTTCTCATGAGCACCATCACCGACACCGCGAAGGCTCCGAGACTTTGCGCCTCGTGCAGGCACTGGGACACCGAACCTTATGCCGAGAGCCCGCACGTGCGCCGCTGCAAGCGCGTGCCCCAGTGGTGGAAGCCACCACCTGGGACGAGCAAACCTTTGACCGTGTGCTGACCGCCGAGGAGAAGGACACCCTGGCGTTCGCCAACGACGGATCGTGCTACGCCGCGACGCTTCTGACCCGTCCAGAGTTTGGCTGCGTGATGCACGAGGCTCGCGCAACATGAGCGCCATCACCGATGCCACCCGCTGGACGGCCCTGCCGAACGGCAGCGACAGCCTGCATGTCATCGACATCATCGTGGATCGGCCCGAGGGCGGCCGCGTCGCCGGCGTGACGGGCTTCCAAACCCATGGCGAAGCCTGCGCCGCCACCTGGGCGCATGCCAACCTGATCGCCGCCGCGCCCTTGCTGCTTCACCTGCTGCGGCAGGCCCGCGCCGCCCTGCCGGATGCCTGGTCCGCCACGAGGTGCGGGGTGCCGCGCGAGCTGATCGAGGAGATCAACGCCGCCATCGCCACAGCCACGGCAGCACCGCCCTTGCCATCGCCTGACCCCACGCCGCCCGCCTCTTCCTGAAAGGATCTCGCCATGTCCCGATCCGCCCACCGGCGCGAGGAGCAGGCCTGCCACGCAGCCCGGCGTCGGCCCACTGAGCTGCACATTCTTGAGTTCGACGCTTCGGGATGGAACAACCCTGGCCGTGCGGCAACCGTGCTGGTACGCGGCAAGATGGGGCAGGTCGCCGCGATCAGCCTGGCCTACGACCAGGCCCGCGCGCTAGAGCGGATTGCGGGTTAGTTTGGCGGGTATCCTGCGTGGCGAAACCAC
>CAXUJE010000411.1:0-5041 GCA_964251035.1 uncultured Acetobacteraceae bacterium | reverse complement strand
GGCGCGGACGATCTGATAGAAGGTCTCGGCCGCGCCCCAGTTCTCCTTCTTCTGGTAGGACGGCAGCTCCAGCGCCACGACGGGCACAGGCAGGCCCAGCGCGCGGGCGAGGCCGCCGGGGTCGTCCTGGATCAGCTCGGCGGTGCAGCTTGCCCCCACCAGCAGCGCCTGCGGCTGGAACCGGGCATGGGCGTCGCGCACGGCGTCCTTGAACAGCTCCGCCGTGTCGGCCCCGAGGTCGCGGGCCTGGAACGTCGTGTAGGTCACGGGCGGGCGCTTCTGCCGCCGCTCGATCATGGTGAACAGCAGGTCGGCGTAGGTGTCGCCCTGGGGCGCGTGCAGCACGTAGTGCACGCCCTCCATCGCCGTCGCGATCCGCATGGCGCCGACATGCGGCGGTCCCTCGTAGGTCCAGAGCGTGAGCTGCATGGGGCTAGACCCTCAGCCGCAGGCGGCGGTTGAGCGGGCGGGCGAACAGCTCGGCGAGGTCGGCGGCCTGGTCGTAGCCCTGGATGGGCGTGAACAGCAGCTCGATGGACCACTTGGTGCCGATGCCCTCCGCCTCCAGCGGGTTGGCGAGGCCGAGGCCGCACACCACGAGGTCCGGACGCGCCGCCCGGGCGCGGTCGAGCTGGCGGTCCACGTCCTGGCCCTCGCTCAGCGCGGTGCCGGCGGGGAGCAGGGCCAGTTCTTCGGCCAGGTGCTGGCGGTGCAGATAGGGCGTGCCGACCTCGACGAGCCGCATGCCCATCTCGCGGGCGAGGAACCGGGCGAGCGGGATTTCGAGCTGGCTGTCGGGAAAGAAGAAGATGCTCTTGCCCGCAAGCTGCTGCCGGTGCCGGGCGAGGGCCTGCCGGGCGCGGGCGAGCGGCGCCTCCGTCACGGCGTCGAACCGCTCGGGCGGCACGCCCCAGGCGTCGGCGGCGGCTTGCAGCCAGGCGGTCGTGCCCTCGGCGCCAAGCGGGAACGGCGCAGGGATACGGACGGCGCCGCGGGCCTCAAGCGCCCGGGCGGTGTCGGCGAGGAACGGCTGGGCCAGGAGGTAGCGCGTGCCCGGTCCCACGGACGGCAGCGCCATCGCGCTGCGCGGCGGCATGAACCGCACGTCCCCGATGCCCATGCCTTCCAGAAGGCGGCGAAGCTGGTCCTCCACGACCTCCGCCAGCGCGCCCACGACCAAGAGGCTCGGCGCGGCGTCCGGCGCTTCCCGCGGCAGGATCGGCACCAGCGAGGCGAGGCAGGCGTCCTCCCCTTGGGTGAACGTCGTCTCGATGCCGCTGCCGCTGTAGTTCAGCACGCGGACCTGCGGCATGTGGGTGGCCGACAGCCGCTCGGCGGCGCGCGACAGGTCGAGCTTGATGACCTCGGACGGGCAGGAGCCGACCAGGAACAGCAGGCGGATTTCCGGACGCCGGGCGAGGAGCTGGTCCACGACCCGGTCCAGCTCGTCGTTGGCGTCGGCCATGCCGGCCAGGTCGCGCTCGTCGATGATGGCGGTGGCGAAGCGCGGCTCGGCGAAGATCATGACGCCGGCCGCCGACTGGATCAGGTGGGCGCAGGTGCGGGAGCCGACGACGAGGAAGAAGGCGTCCTGGATCTTGCGGTGCAGCCAGATGATCCCGGTGAGGCCGCAGAACACCTCCCGCTGGCCCCGCTCCCGCAGGACCGGGGCATCGCCGCAGCCGAGCGCTGTGGCAGCGCCGCTCACGAGGTCAGGCCCATTCCCGCGGCGTGCCAGCCGTCATCCTGGCGCCGGGCGCTCCGCAGCTTGAGGACGAATTGCCCGGCGTTGATGACGTAGGCCGCGTAGGCCGCGAGCGCCAGCAGCATCAGCCCATGGGCGTCCAGCGCGCCGGACAGCAAGGCCGCGAGGTAGGCGGTGTGCAGCGCCAGCACCAGCATGCTGAACACGTCCTCCCAGTAGAACGCCGGGGCGAACAGGTAGCGCCCGAACACCTCCCGCTCCCAGATGCAGCCGGTGACCATGATGGCGTAAAGGCAGAGCGTCTTGGCCACGACCGACGCGGCGGCGGCGTGCTCGCCCAGCCCGGTGGACAGATAGCGCGACACCAGGCACAGGCTGATGAGGAACACGACGAACTGGGCCGGGGCGAGCACGCCCTGCACAACTGTCCAGGGGGAAGCGTCGCGGCGCCGGCGTTCCTCCGGCGTGTAAAGCGCGCGCCGCGCCGGCTGGCGGAAAGCGGGGCTGATGCTCCGTCCGGTGGCGCCGCCCCACGGGCTGCAATCCAGCGAGTCCACGATGCGTCCAATGAGCTGCGTAAACATGGCTTGACAATGCCCTCCCTAGAAGGTGCGCTAACCCGGTGCAGCCGGATGAGAGTCCCGCTGCATGGCTACCGCGACCGTGAGCGCGCCCCAGGGCGCAAGCGTAAAACCAACTGCTTCAGGATGCGCCGTGACTTTCTTCCACTTTCTGATCCCGTGTTGGCCCGGGATTGCGTGTTGAACCAACGCTAGAGCCGGGCGGGACGATGTGTCAAGCCGGCGTTACGTAAATCGGACTTGACACTCGATGTCAGGCCACTTCAACTAGGGAGAGACGCAAGATGACGGGATTGATGGGACATCCGCTCGCCATTCAGGACTACCGGACAGAGGCCGACGCGCTGGGCGCGGCCCGCCGGCAGTCCGCACGGTCGGCCCGGCAGGGCGACGAGCGGCGCCTGGCCATCCTGACCCGTACGGTCGAGCTGGACGTCATCCCGCGCCTGCTGATCGCGCATACGGGGCCGTTGGCGCCGGCCGCGGCGGACCTGCTGGTAACCGCCGTGCATGTCGCCGACCTCGTCGGCCTGGTGCTGTCGCGCGGCGAGCCGGAGGCGGTCGCGTTCGTCGAGGCCATGCACGAGGAGGGCGCCGCGGCCGAGTCGCTCTATTTGGACCTGCTCGCCCCTGCGGCCCGGCGCCTGGGCGAGATGTGGGAAGACGACACTTGCGACTTCACTGACGTGACCATCGGCCTGTGGCGGCTGCAGAACGCGATGCGGGAACTCAGCCCGTCCTTCCTGCGCACCGCGAACGCCCGGACCAACGGCCCGCGGGTGCTCCTGGTGCCGTTGCCAGGGGAGGACCACACCTTCGGCCTGTCGATGGTCTATGAGTTCTTCCGCCGGGCTGGCTGGAACGCCTGGAGCGGCCCGGTCGAATCGAGCGCCGACCTTCGCGGCATGGTGCGGCGGGAATGGGTCGAGGTCATTGGCTTCTCGCTCGCCTGCGACGAGAAGCTGGACGCCGTGCGGGCCGAAATCCGCTCGGTGCGGCGTGCCTCGGTGAACCCGGGCCTGGCCGTCCTGGTGGGCGGCCCCGGCTTCACCGCGAATCCGTGGCTCGCGGCCGAGGTGGGCGCGGACGGCACGGCGACCGATGGCCGCCAGGCGGTGCTGCAAGCGCAAGCACTGGTCGATCTGGCAGCCAAGCGTCGATGACGGCCGGGTCCCGCACGTAACGGAATCTGCCGCCTCGGCGACGACAACGACCTGCATGCCCCTACCGGCATGCGGCAACGAGACTAGGGCTGAGGCGGGGAAACGAGACGTGCACTGGGGGATCTCGGCACTCGTGAAAACTTTCGTATCACCGCAGACGTCGCTGGGGGACCTCGACGCCCGCTCGGCGGCGTCGCTCATCGCAGCGTCGTCCGACGTGACCCTGATCGTCGATGCGCGTGGCACGATCCGCGACACGGCGTTCCAAAGCACGGAACTGCTGGACGAGCTGAACGAGAGCGCCCAATGGGTCGGCCGTGCCATGGTGGCGACCGTGGCGCCGGACAGCCGGCCGAAGGTCGAGGCCCTGCTGCGGGAAGCGACGGCGGCCGAGCCGAAGTGGCGCCACGTCAACCACCTCGCCCCGGACGGCCGGTCGGTGCCGGTGCTGTATTGCGGCGTGCAGATCGGCGAGGACGGCCGTGTCGTGGTGTTCGGCCGCGACCTGCGCGTCATGTCTGCCCTGCAGCAGCGCCTGATGAACGCGCAGCAGTCGATGGAGCGCGACTACTCCAAGCTGCGCGACGTGGAGATGCGCTACCGCCTGCTGTTCCAGTTGTCGTCCGAGGCGGTGCTGATCCTCGATCCCGTCAAGGGCCGCGTGCTGGAGGCGAACGCGGCGGCGCAGGGCCTGTTCGGCGCCGGGTCCGATGACGTGGTCGGCCGCGCGATGGCCGACATCTTCGGTCCCGACAGCCTGCCGGCACTGCAGGGGCATCTTGCCGCGATCCGCGCCGGCGCCCGGCCGGAAGACACGCCGGTCCGGCTTGTGCGCGGCGACCAGCCGGTGACGGTCAAGGTGTCGCTGTTCCGGCAGGAGAACGCGGCGCTGTTCCTGATGCGCATCTCCCCCGTCTCGTCCGCCATGCCGGCGCTGCCGGACGTGAAGACCAAGCTGCTCCGCGCGGTGGAAAGCGCGCCGGACGGCTTCGTGGTGACTGACCACAACGGCGCGATCATCACCGCCAACGCCGCGTTCCTGGACATGGCGCAACTGGTGGACGAGCATCAGGTGCGCGGCGAATCGCTCGACCGCTGGGTGGGCACCAGCGGCGTGGACCTCGATGTGCTGACGGCGAACTTGCGCGACCGCGGCTCCGTGCGGTTCTTCACGACGACGATGCGCGGGGAAGCGGGGTCGGTCGCGCAGGTCGAGATCTCGGCGGTGTCGATCCGCAACGGCGGGCATCCGTCCTTCGGCTACGCGATCCGCAACGTCGGGCCGCGGCTGCACACGGAGACCCGCGCCGCCCGGCAGTTGCCGCGCTCGGTCGAGCAGCTGACCGAGCTGATCGGGCGCGTCTCGCTCAAGGAGCTGGTGCGGGAGGCGACCGAGGTGATCGAGCGGCTGGCGATCGAGGCGGCGCTGGAGCTGACCCACGACAACCGGGCGTCGGCCGCCGAGATGCTGGGCCTGAGCCGGCAGAGCCTCTACGTGAAGCTGCGCCGCTACGGCCTCGGCGACCTCGCCGCCGCGGAGCCAAGCTGATGCCCGCCCTCGCTATCGCTTCCCGGCCCGCCCGGCCCAGCCC
>CAXUJE010000410.1:4354-5052 GCA_964251035.1 uncultured Acetobacteraceae bacterium | reverse complement strand
GGGCGCCGTTGGTATTAGGTTTCGTTTGTGCGCGAACCTCTGGAGGTTTGCTTAGGCGTGCAGACCCCGTGCAACCGAACCCTGCCCTGATCGGTTGATACGGCTGACCACGCAAGGGGGACCAAGATGACCGACACCGACCATACCGAAGCCACCCAGAAGATGTGGGAGATGATGAAGAGCATCAGCTTCGCCATGCTCACCACGGAGGACGACGACAACCTGCGCGCCCGCCCGATGGTCGCGGCGCAGAGCGGGTTCGACGGCACGCTGTGGTTCTTCACCCGCGCCAGCAGCCACAAGGTGGACGAGGTGAAGCAGGACCAGCGTGTTGGCGTCACCTACGCCGATCCCAGCAAGCAGGACTACGTAAGCCTGTCCGGCCACGCCCAGCTCGTGCGCGACAAGGCGGCCATCGATGCGCATTGGGGCGAGTCGATGCGGACCTGGTTCCCCAAGGGCAAGGACGACCCCGACATCGCCCTGTTGAAGGTGGATGTCACCATGGCCGAGTACTGGGATGCGCCGAACAGCACGATGGTGCACGCCTACGGGTATCTCAAGGCCGTCGTGACCGGGGAGCCGCCGCATCCCGGAGGAAACGAGAAGGTCAGCTTCGCCTGACGCCGGGCGGTCGTGCCCGGCGCCGCCCGGGCCTGACGGCGCAGTTCCGCCCCATCGGCAGCAGCTTCTGCCGC
>CAXUJE010000410.1:0-4344 GCA_964251035.1 uncultured Acetobacteraceae bacterium | reverse complement strand
CCCGCGGGTACTAACCCCCAGGCCCCGCTGGCCGTGGGGCGGGGGGGGGGGCCCCCCCCCCGCCCGGGCATGACGGCTCAGTTCAGCCACTTCGCCAGCAGCTTCTGCCGCTCGCCAGTTTCATCCTGGATGTGCAGCCATTGGTCCACCCAGGCCTTCAACGCCGGGTCGCGCGGCAGCAGGTAGGCGAGTTCAGAGAAGTCGAAGGGCTGGTCCGGGTGGACGGCGCAAAGCTCGGGATGCAGGCGTTGCTGCAAGCGGGTTTCCACCGCGTCCGTCATCATCACGTCAGCATGGCTGGCGACCAACTCGTCGAAGATCGCCGCGTTGCTTGGGAACACGATGATGTCCGCCTGCTTCACATGCGCGCGGGCGAAACGTTCGTTGGTGCCGCCGGGATTGGTGATCACGCGCACGCCGGGCCTGTCGATGTCGGCCAGCGACGCGAAGCGGGCCTGATCGGCGCAGCGGGCGATCGGCGTCTTGCCGCTCCGCATCACCGGCACGGAGAAAAAGGCGGTCTTGGCCCGGTCCAGCGTCACCGTGATGCCGCCCATGCCGATGTCGTATCTCTGGTTCTGCAAATCCGGCAGCAGCGTGGGCCAGGAGGTCGGCACGATCTCCAGCCGGACGCCCAAGCCTTTGGCCAGGCTCTCCGCCATGTCCACGTCCAGTCCCTCGAACCGGCCAGCCTCGTCCTTGATGGAGAAGGGGCGGTAGTCGCCGGTCAGGCCGACGCGGACGACGCCGCGGGCCAGGATCGCATCCAGCACCGCCTGCGCCCGGGCCGGCACGGCGACGGCCAGCAGCACCATGATGGCCCGCAGAAGCCTGAAAACCATGAACCCTACTCCTTCAAGATGTCCTCGATCCCAGCAGCGATGGCGAACAGCCGGGCATCGCCCCCGGTCTCGCCCATCAGCATCAATCCCACCGGCGCCTCGCCGGGGCGGTTCACGGGAATGCTGATGCTGCAACGGTCGAGGAAGTTGGCGAGCGACGGGTTGCGCAGCACGAGGCCGTTGACCCGGACATAGTCGGCCTCATCGTCCAGGGCGTCGATGCGAGGCGGCAGGATCGGCGTCGTCGGCATCGCCACCGCGTCGAACGGGGTCGTCATCGCATCCATGCTGGCGCGGATTTCGACGCGGGCGGCTTGCAGGGCGATGAGTTCGGACCCGGACATCGCGGCGCCGCGCTCGATCCGCTTGCGGACCCGCTGGTCGTAGTCATCCGCCTTCTCGGCCAGCAGCGGGCGGTGCCACGCATAAGCCTCCACCGGCGCCAGGCCGCCCCCGGCGTTCACCGCGGCGATGCGCTCGAACTGCGGGAAGCTCAGATGCGTCACCCGCACGCCCAAGTTGCCCAGCCGGTTGAGCGCGCGGCCGAACACCTCGGCCACCGCAGGGTCCACGCCCTCCATGACCATGTTGCCCGGCACCGCCAGGCGCAGGCCGCGCAGCGCCATGGGTTCGACCGCCCGTGGAACCTGCCCGGCCAGCACCGCATCGACGGCGGCACAGCACCGCACGCTGCGCGCCAGCGGCCCGACGCTGTCGAGCGAGGGTGCCAGCGGCAGCACGCCGGCCAGCGGCACCCGGCGCGCAGTCGGCTTATACCCCACCACGCCGCAGAACGCCGCCGGGATGCGGCAAGACCCGCCCGTGTCGGTGCCGAGCGCCGCAACCGCCATGCCGTCCGCGACCGAGACTGCGGCGCCCGAGCTGCTGCCGCCAGGGATGCGTCCGCCGGTGATGTGGCTTCCCTGGCCCTTGGCGTCACGCCCCCACGGGTTGCGCGGCGTGCCGAAATGCGGATTGATGCCGAGGCCGGAGAAGGCGAACTCCGTCATGTTGGTGCGGCCCATCGGCACGAAGCCCTGCGCCAGCATGCGGGACACGGCAGGGGCATGGGCGCTGGCGGGCTTCGCCCCCTTCAGCGCGATGCTCCCTGCGGTCGTCACCTCGCCGGCGACGTCGAACAGGTCCTTGAGGCTGACGGGCACGCCGGCATACGGGCCGGGCGCGCGGCCGGCCCGGCGCAGCGCGTCCATCGCGTCCGCACTCGCCTGCGCCTGCTCGGTATAAACGGCGACGAAGGTGCGCCCGCCCTCGCCGCCGGGGTCGGCGATGCGCTCCAGGCATTGGTCGATCAGCGCGCGTGCCGTGGTGCGCCCGGAAGCGAGGTCAGCAACGGCCTGGGTCAAGGTCAGCATCGGCCGCACCCTGCCGCTAGGTTGACCGGAGGGCAAGCCCGCGAAACAATGCGCGGCTCACGCACGCTGCCGAGGGTACCATGACCGACCATCCCGCGCGACCCGTCCTGCTGACCGGCGCGAGCGGCGCCCTGGGGCGAAGCTTGGCGGCCTACCTCGCAGGCCTGGGCTGGCCGCTTCGGCTGACCGACATCGCGCCGTTCCCGGACGCGCTGCCGGGCGGCGCGGCGTTCACGGCGGCGGACCTGAACGACGGGGTGGCGCTGCTGCGCCTGGCGGAGGGCTGCGGCACGGTCCTGCACCTGGGCGGCGTCTCGACCGCGCAGCCGTTCGAGGACGTGCTGGGACCCAACATCCGCGGCCTGTACCATATCTATGAGGCCGCGCGGCGGGAAGGCGCCCGCGTGGTGTTCGCCAGCAGCAATCACAGCATCGGCTTCCACGAGCGCACGGCCATGCTCGACGCCGGTTGCGACTTCCGGCCCGACAGCTTCTACGGCCTGTCCAAGGCCTATGGCGAGCTGATGGGCCGGCTGTACTGGGACAAGCACGGCGTGGAGAACGTGAACATCCGCATCGGCTCCTGCTTCCCCGAGCCGCGCGACGACCGGATGCTGGCGACCTGGCTGTCCTACGCCGACCTGAACCGGCTGATGGAGCGATGCACGCTGGCCGGGCCGGTCGGGCACTCGGTGGTGTGGGGGGCGTCCGCCAACGCGCGCATGACGTGGTGGCGGCGCGACCAGCGGGCGCGGGTCGGCTGGGCGCCGGAGGACAGCGCGGACCCATACGCGGGCCAGCTCGCCGGCAAGACCAGCGGCAATCCGGTGGCTGAACGATATCAGGGCGGCGGCTACTGCGCGGCCGACTACTCGCGCGACGCGCCGTCGCCGGCCGACCTGTTCAAGGACTGACGGCAGGGCCAATGGCGTCGGTCGCCGTCATCGGCGGCGGCCCGTCCGGGCTGATCGCGGCGGAGCATCTGGCGCAGGCAGGTCTGGACGTGTCGGTATACGACCGCATGCCGTCCGTGGGCCGCAAGTTCCAGTTGGCCGGGCGCGGCGGCCTGAACCTGACCCACTCCGAGCCGCTGGGCCAGTTCCTGGACCGCTACGGCCCGGCACGGCCCGCGCTTGCCCCAGCCATCGAGGCTTGGCCCCCCGACGCGCTGCGCCAATGGTGCGCGGAGCTGGGGCAGGAGACGTTCGTGGGCAGCAGCGGCCGGGTGTTTCCCCGCGCGTTCAAGGCGACGCCTCTGCTGCGCGCCTGGCTGCTGCGGCTGGCCGGGCTAGGCGTGCGCGTCCACCCCGGGCACCGCTGGCTGGGCTGGGACGATGCGGGCGCGCTGCGGTTCACGACGGCCACGGGCGAGGCCCGGGTGCGCCCGACGGCGACGCTGCTGGCGCTGGGCGGCGCGAGCTGGCCACGGCTGGGATCGGATGGCGGCTGGGCGCCGTTGCTGCGCGAACGCGGTGTCGTGGTGAACCCGTTCCGCCCGGCCAATTGCGGCTTCCTGCACCCGTGGTCCCCGGTGTTCCGGGAGCGGTTCGCCGGCGAGCCGCTGAAGCGCATCGCCGCCACCTTCGGCGGCGAGACGGTGCGCGGGGAGGCCATGCTGACCGCGGACGGCATCGAGGGTGGAGCGGTTTATGTCCTGTCCCGTCCGCTGCGCGACGCCATCGACGCGGAGGGCAGCGCCGTGCTGACGTTGGATCTGCGCCCCGACTTGGATGCGGCGGCGCTGGCCCGGCGCTTGGGCGGGCACGGCCAGTCGCTGGCCAACGCGCTGCGCCGGGGCGGGCTGGCGCCTGCCGCTGCCGGGCTGGTGCGGGAAGCTGGCGGGACCGGGCCGCTTGCGGAGCGGGTGAAGACGTTGCCGTTGCGACTGGTGGGAACCCGGCCGATTGAGCGGGCCATCTCCTGTGCAGGGGGCATCGCGTTAGAGGAACTGGATGCCGGCTACATGCTGCGTCGTCAACCCGGCGTGTTTGCGGTGGGCGAGATGCTGGATTGGGAAGCGCCGACTGGCGGCTATCTGTTGCAGGCAGCATTTAGCACGGGCACCGCTGCCGCGCGGGCGCTTATCGTGTATATGCTTCATTTGGGAAAATTTTAAGAAATGGTATTTG
>CAXUJE010000409.1:0-5064 GCA_964251035.1 uncultured Acetobacteraceae bacterium | reverse complement strand
CGCCCCGGCGGCGCGAGCGGCGACGGCAGCCCGCGGGCCACCGGGGCGGCGGTCGGCGCACCGGGGCGCCGGGTGGTGGGGCTGCAGGCGGACGGCTCGGCGATGTACACGCTGCAGGGCCTGTGGACGCAGGCGCGGGAGCGGCTGGACGTGACCACGGTGATCCTGTCCAACCGCAAGTACGCGATCCTGCTGGGCGAGTACCAGGGCGTGGGCGCCAACCCCGGGCGCACCGCGCTCGATATGCTGGACCTTGGCAACCCCGACCTGGACTGGGTGCGGCTCGCGGCCGGGATGGGCGTAGAGGGCGCGCGCGCCGAGACGATGGAGGCGTTCGCCGACCTGTTCGGCCAGGCCAACGCCCGACCCGGCCCGTTCGTGATCGAACTGGTGGTCTGACGCGGACGCTTAGCCCAGGGCCGGGCCGCCGGCGGTTACTTCGAGGACGGGACCGCGGGATCATCCTTGGTCGGCGCCGGGTTGCCGTTGGCGGCGCCGGCGGCGGGCGTGTGGCTGTAATCCAGGTAGGCCAGGCGCACCGCCCGGAACGGGTTGCCGGTCACGAGGGTGGCCAGGATCACCGCGATCACTGCCGAGGCGATGATCGCCTGGGCCGTCGGGTTAAAGCGAGTGGCGTTATTCTTGGGCAAGGTGGAGGGCTTGACGGCCATGGCGGCGCTTTCTTGAAGATGGGGGGCCTGTATAGGCCGAACGGCGAACAGGGCAAATAAAACTTGACTTGCCTTGTTTCCGCCGCTAAATGCCCGCCCTCACTTGGAACGCGGGAGATGGCCGGCCGCCGCAAGGCTGCCGGCCATCGGTATGACCGCGGTCCTCCGAACCAGGAGGCCAGCCATGGCTAAGAAGATCGTCGGCTACATCAAGTTGCAGATTCCGGCCGGCAAAGCCAACCCGTCCCCGCCCGTCGGCCCGGCGCTCGGTCAGCGCGGCCTGAACATCATGGCGTTCTGCAAGGAATTCAACGCCGCGACGCAGGGCATGGAGCCTGGAACGCCGACTCCGGTGGTCATCACCGCCTTCGGCGACCGCACCTTCACCTTCGTCACCAAGACCCCGCCCAACACCTACTTCCTGAAGAAGGCGGCGGGGATCACCAAGGGGACGACCACGCCCGGCAAGGGCGCGATGGTCGGCCGGGTCACCACGTCGCAGCTGCGCGAGATCGCGGAGACCAAGATGAAGGACATGAACGCGAACGAGGTCGAGGCCGCGATGCGCATGCTGGCCGGCAGCGCCCGGTCGATGGGCCTCAGCGTGGTGGAGGGCTGACCATGGCGCACAGCAAGCGGCTCAAGGCGGGCTATGAGGCGTTCGACCGAGCCAAGTCCTACACGCTCGACGAGGCGATCAAGCTCGCCAAGGCCAACGCCCGGGCCAAGTTCGACGAGACGATCGAGTTCAGCATGAACCTCGGCATCGACCCGCGCCATGCGGACCAGATGGTGCGCGGCCTGCTCAGCCTGCCGAACGGCACCGGCAAGACGCTGCGGGTCGCGGTGTTCGCCCGCGGCGCCAAGGCGGAGGAGGCGCTGGCCGCCGGCGCCGACGTGGTGGGCGCGGACGACCTGGCCGAGAAGGTGCAGGCGGGCGAGTTCGGCTTTGACCGCTGCATCGCGACGCCGGACATGATGGCGCTGGTCGGCCGGCTGGGCAAGATCCTGGGGCCGCGCGGCCTGATGCCGAACCCGAAGCTCGGCACGGTGACGATGGACGTGCGCGGGGCGGTGACCGCCGCGAAGTCCGGCCAGGTGGAGTTCCGCGCCGAGAAGGCCGGCATCGTCCATGCTGGGATCGGCAAGGCGAGCTTCGAGGAAGGCAAGCTGGTCGAAAACATCCGCGCTTTCGTCGATGCCATCCAGAAGGCGAAGCCCGCCGGCGCCAAGGGCACGTATGTGCAGAAGGCGTCCGTCAGCTCCACGATGGGCCCCGGCGTCCGCGTCGACGTGTCCAGCCTCGCGGCTTAAGTCCGCTTGAAGAATTCGCCGGCCTTTCGGGGCCGGTGGCTAGGGGCGGCGCGAGCCGTCCCGAACCTGTCCGAGACTGCACGTCGTCCCGAAAGGGACAGTAAAGGGCCCAGGCCCGCGCGCAGGAGACGGGGAAGCCGAGATGATCCGGGGCGGGCATGCCCGCCCCGACGCCCTGGCGGTTCCGGCTGAAGGGCCCACGGCGCGCCTGCGCTCACAGGGTTCCGGACAGGGGTGACGGCGTAGCCGCCCGGCCACGCCGGGAAACCCGTTCCGACGCGGTCCAAACGCGCCGGGACCAACAGGAGTTCAATGCGTGGACCGTACGGAGAAGCGGGAGTTCGTGGCCTCGCTCGGCCAGGTGTTCGCGGAGACGTCGATGATCGTGGTCACCCAGAACAAGGGGCTGACCGTGGCAGAGGTGTCCGACCTGCGGCGCAAGATGCGGGCGTCGGGATCGACCTACAAGGTCGCCAAGAACCGGCTGGCCGTGCTCGCCTTGGAAGGGAGCCGGTTCGACGGCATCAAGCCCATGCTGAAAGGCCCGACCGCGCTCGCGTGGTCGCAGGACCCGGTGGCGGTGGCGAAGACGGCCGTCGATTACGCCAAGGCCAACGAGAAGTTCGTCGTGATCGGCGGCGCCCTTGGCGCCCAGATGCTCAATGCGGATGGGATCAAGGCGCTGGCGGACCTGCCGTCGCTCGATGCGTTGCGCGCCAGGTTGGTGGGGATGATCCAGACCCCCGCCACCCGGATCGCTGGCGTGCTCGCGGCGCCGGCCGGGCAGCTCGCCCGGGTTCTCGGGGCCTATGCCAGGAAGGAAGAGGCGGACGCGGCCTGATCCCACACGGGAACGGTTGCGCGAGCAAAAGCTGATGTGAACGCAAGACCCGGCATCGGGCTTGCATGGAACCGCCCAAAGGCTAGATAAGGAAGGTACGAAATGGCTGATATGGCAAGACTGGTGGAGGAGCTGTCGGCGCTCACGGTGCTTGAGGCGGCTGAGCTGTCCAAGATGCTGGAGGAGAAGTGGGGCGTGTCCGCCGCGGCCCCTGCCGCCGCTGCGCCGTCCGGTCCGGTCGCGGTTGCCGCCCCGGTGGAGGAGCAGACGGAGTTCACCGTCATGCTGGCGAAGATCGGTGACAAGAAGATCAACGTCATCAAGGAGGTCCGGACGATCACCGGCCTCGGGCTGAAGGAGGCCAAGGACCTGGTCGAGGGCGCGCCGAAGCCGGTCAAGGAAGGCGTGAACAAGGACGAGGCCGAGAAGCTGAAGAAGCAGTTGGAAGAGCAGGGCGCTTCTGTCGAGATCAAGTAACCAAGCCGAGCCGGCGCTGTCCATGACGGCGTCAGGCCATTGAGCAGGAAAGCGGGTGGAGGCCGGGGTCGGTCTCCGCCCGCTCAGCTATTGCTGCATGTCGGGCGTTCCGGCCCCTTGGGGAACGACATGTCAAGCCGAGTGACGAAGTCCGGCGCGTGTGACGCCACCATCGGACGTGCAAACCAATTGGTCAAGGACGGGCGATGAACGCGATCACCAAATCGTTCACGGGACAGAAGCGGATCCGCAAGAGCTTCGGGCGCATCCCCGAGGTGGCGCCGATGCCGAACCTGATCGACGTGCAGCGCGCCAGCTACGAGGCATTCCTCCAGATGAACGTGGCGCCGGACAGCCGGACGCCCACGGGCCTGCAGGAGGTGTTCAAGTCGGTGTTCCCGATCGATGACTTCGCTGGGCGCGGCCGGCTTGAGTTCGTACACTACGAGCTGGAAGAGCCGAAGTACGACGTCGAGGAGTGCATCCAGCGCGGCATGACCTACGCCGCGCCGCTCAAGGTCATCCTGCGGCTGATCGTCTGGGATTTGGACGAGGACACCGGCGCGCGCTCGATCCGCGACATCAAGGAGCAGCCGGTCTACATGGGCGACATGCCGCTCATGACGGACAACGGCACCTTCGTGATCAACGGGACCGAGCGCGTCATCGTCAGCCAGATGCACCGCAGCCCCGGCGTATTTTTTGACCACGACAAGGGCAAGACCCACAGCAGCGGCAAGTACCTGTTCACCGCCCGGGTGATCCCGTACCGCGGCTCGTGGCTCGATTTTGAGTTCGACAGCAAGGACCTAGTTTACGTCCGCATCGACCGCAAGCGGAAGCTGCCGGTGACGACGCTGCTCTATGCGCTGGAGGGCGCGGCGACCGAGGCGCTGCGCGCGGCCCGCGAGGCGGCAGGGGAGACGGTCGATATCGGCGAAATCCGCGGCATGGATGCCGAGGAAATCCTCAGCTACTTCTACACCCAGGTGGTGTTCACCCGGACGCCGAAGGGCTGGGCGCGCCCGTTCGAGGCGGACGCCTACCGCGGCATCACCTTGGCTGAGCCGCTGGTCGATGCGGACACAGGGGAGACTGTGGCGGAGGCGGGCAGCAAGCTCACCGCCCGCAGCGCCCGCAAGATCGCCGAGAAGACGCAGACCGTGCTGGTGGGCCGCGCCGACCTGCTGGGCCGCTTCGTCGCCGTCGACCTCGTCAACGAGGAAACCGGCGAAATTTTCGCGGAAGCGGGTGAGGAACTGGCCGAGGCCCGGCTGACCGCGCTGGAGGACGAGGGCATCGACCGGCTGCCGACGCTCGCCATCGACCAGTCGAACGGCCCGTGGCTGCGCAACACCCTGGCGGTGGACAAGAACGGCAACCGCGACGACGCGCTGGTGGATATCTACCGCGTGATGCGCCCCGGCGAGCCGCCGACGCCCGAGACGGCGGAGGCGCTGTTCCGCGGCCTGTTCTTCGACGCCGACCGTTATGACCTGTCGGCCGTGGGCCGGGTGAAGATGAACATGCGCCTCGGCATGGACGCCGAGGACAGCGTCCGCGTGCTCCGCAAGGAGGACGTGCTCAAGACCGTGAAGATCATGTGCGAGCTGAAGGACGGCCGCGGCACCATCGACGACATCGACAACCTCGGCAACCGCCGGGTGCGCTCGGTGGGCGAGCTGATGGAGAACCAGTACCGCGTCGGCCTGCTGCGCATGGAGCGGGCGATCCGCGAGCGGATGGGCAGCGTCGACATCG
>CAXUJE010000408.1:0-5085 GCA_964251035.1 uncultured Acetobacteraceae bacterium | reverse complement strand
GGGTGGCCGTGGGCTACAACGTTCAGGTTGCGGTGGATGCCAAGCACAAGCTGATCGTGGAGCAGCAGGTCGCCAACCAGGTCGTCGACATGGGAATGCTGACGCAGACCGCCAAGCCGGCGAAGGACGTCCTGGGCGTCGAGACGATCGCGGTCGTGGCCGGTGATATGGCCAAAGTCGAGACGCAACGAGCGTAACCAAGCGATTTGCACGGCATGGGCACCGGATCTTGACGCGGTCGTGCAACCGTTTAGCGTCGTTGGTGGTCAGTGCAGCAAGACGCAACGCGCCGAGTTCGGGCAGGACATAGCCGCGAAGCATGGACTCGTATTCGGACCTGGCTTTCGGCCTCAAGGCAATCACATGTCCTTGAAAGGAGTGCCGCGCTACCTCCGCCACCGTGGGTGCCCCGCGCCCGGCGTGCCGCGTTTCCGTTGGGTCCTCGCCGACATCGACGGCGCGCTTGAGCTTCTCGGCCTCTTCGCGCGCGGCTTGCGCCGACCAGTCCGGATGCGAGCCGATCGTGACTCTCCGCTCGCGTCCGCGCGCCCGGTCGTTCACGACGAAGCTCCGCGCGCCGGCGTAAGTGGCCCAGACGCCGAAACCCCGGACTTCCGTGTCGTCGCAGACCCGGTTGCCCATCGCCGGCGGCGACAACGTCCCCATCACCTTTTCCGAAAGCACTTGCGCCATCGCCGCGCCCGTCCTGTGTCCGCGCGGCAACGTGCTAAGACCGGCTAGCCATCTCCATGTCTGTCAGGAGTATCCGATTATGGCGTTGGAACATAAGTGATTCGCTCAGGTAGGCAGCAAACCAGGCAGCCCGCGCGAGGCCAGCGTCCTGAATGCCATTCAGGAGGTCAGCGATTCGATCCCGCTCAGCTCCACCATCGCTGATGGCCCGGCGGTGCAGCTTCCTCCGCCGCGGCGCCCCATAGGCCGCGGCGCCGCGCAGTCCCGGGTGCCCCCGCCGCGCCGCCCGTCCTCTGTCGATCTTGATCCCGTGCCCTTTCCAGGCGGCGCCGAAGCGGCGCTGGAGTTTGCCGCGTATGAGAAGGGCTTGCTCGAACGTGGCGGCAACGGCAAGAGCCGGGAGCAACACATCACGCGGCAGGCTCCGATCAGCGAGCCGAACCGGCATTCGACCTGTTGGATGCTTGCGGGGGCCGGCATGGCGGCTGCTGTCGCCGCCATCCTCCTTCTGCTGAGTTCGGGCCTGCTGGCAACCGGTTTCGCCGCTGTGCTGCGGGCCATAGCGCCACCTTGACGCGCGTCCGTGCGCGGGGGACCGCCACGAAGCCCTCAGTCCGGCGTGCTCGCCACGATGCGGAACAGCAGGCCCTCGCCGTCAGGCCGTCCCAGGCGGACCAGGTCGCCCGGGCGGAACACGAAGCCTTCGAAGGTCCAAAGGGGATCGTCCTCGCTGGCCATGCTCTGCAAGGCCCAGCCCTCGTCCAGGCGGATCAGCTCGGAATGCTTGTCGTCCATGCCGGGCCGCCTGCGGATGGCGAGCCAAGGGGTCGGGTCGTCCGCGTAGGCGGACGGGTCGATCTGGCCTTGCCGGTTGAGGACGAGCCGGACAATGAGCCGGTCGTCAAGGTCGCCGTCGGGACGCCCAGGCCCCTTCGCCAGCACCATGGTCAGCTTCGCCATCACCTCGCCTTGAACGCATCCATGGGAGGTCAACGCGCGTGGCCGTCCTCGGTGCCATGGTCCAAAGCGCACAGCATATACCAAGCCGGCCCGGATTGCACTCGGTTGCGCGGCCGTATGGCGGAAGGCTCCGCGGGTGTCGCCCAAGGGCGCGGGGCGTCAGATCGCGACCCGGACGCCCAGCTCGACGACCCGGTCGCTCGGGATGCGGAAGAACTCCGTCGCCGGCACGGCGTTGCGCGCCATGAACAGGAACAGGAACAGCCGCCAGGCCGGCAGCTTCGGCACCATGGCGCGCACCAGGACCTCGCGGCCCAGGAAGAAGCTGGCCTGCATGGGGTTGTAGGCCACGCCGTGCGTGCTGAGTTCCTCAAGCGCGCGGGGGATGTTGGGACTTTCCATGAAGCCGTAGCGCAGCACGACCCGGTGGACGTTGGGCGCCAGGTCTGACACCTCGATCCGCGCGTCGGCGGGCGCCTGTGGCGTGTCCATGTTCTGCACGGTCACGAACAGGACGTGCTCGTGCAGGACCTTGTTGTGCTTCAGGTTATGGAGCAGCGCGGCCGGCACGTAGTCGGGGTTGCCGGTCAGGAACACCGCCATGCCCGGCACCCGGACGGTGCGGGACTGCGGCAGCCGCGCCAGGAAGGAGGCGAGCGGCAGGCTGTCCTGCTTCCAGCGCGCCAGCATCAGCTCCCGGCCCCGGTTCCAGGAGGTCATCATCGCCATCAGCCCGAGGCCGAGCAGCAGCGGCACCCAGCCGCCCTCCGGGATCTTCAGCGCGTTGGCCGCGAAGAACACGAGATCGACCGCGAAGAAGAAGCCGAACACCCCGGCGGCGAGGACGCGCGGCCAGCCGAACTGACGCCGGAACGCCACCATCGCCAGCACGCAGGTGCACAGGAAGGTGCCGGTGACGGCGATGCCGTACGCGGACGCCAGCGCGTCGCTGCTGCGGAAGGCGAGCACCAGGATCAGCACGCCGACCAGCAGCGCCGTGTTGACCTGGGGCACGTAGATCTGCCCTTCTTCCGAGTGGCTGGTGTGCAGCACCGCCATGCGCGGCAGGAACGACATCTGCATGCACTGCCGGGCGACCGAGAACGCGCCGGAGATCAGGGCCTGGCTCGCGATCACCGTCGCGGCGGTGGCGAGCACGACGAGCGGCAGGCGCAGGCTCTCCGGCGCCATCAGGTAGAACGGGTTCGCCAGCGCGGACGGGTCGGCCATCACCAGGGCGCCCTGGCCGAAGTAGTTGAGCACGAGGCAGGGCAGCACGAAGAACACCCAGGCCAGCCGGATCGGCTGCGCCCCGAAATGGCCCATATCGGCGTACAGCGCCTCCGCCCCCGTCACGGCCAGCACGACGGAGCCAAGGGTGACGAAGGCCAGCCAGCCATGGCTGAGGCAGACCTCTATTGCGTAGACCGGCGACACCGCCATGAGCACGCCGGGGTTCCGGGCGATCTGGAACAGGCCCATGGCCGCCAGGGCGATGAACCACGCCGCCATCACCGGGCCGAACGCCCGGCCGATGCTGGCGGTGCCGCGTATCTGCACCGCGAACAGCGCCACGATGACCACGATCGACAACGGCAGGACGAAGCTCTTGAAGGCGGACGACACGACGTCCAGCCCCTCGACAGCCGAAAGGACGGAGATGGCGGGGGTGATCACCCCGTCGCCGAAGAACAGGCACGCGCCGCCCACCCCGATCAGGCCCAGCGCCGTCCGCATGGCCGTGCCGACCGTCCCGCGCTGCGCCAGCGCCATGAGCGCCAGGATGCCGCCCTCGCCGTGGTTGTCGGCGCGCATGACCAAGAGGACGTATTTCACCGTCACGATCAGGATCAGCGCCCAGAAGATCAGCGAAAGGATGCCGAGGATCTCGAGCCGGGTGATGCCGACGTCGCTGAAGTGGACCAGGCTGGCCTTGAGCGCATAAAGCGGGCTGGTGCCGATGTCGCCATAGACGACGCCCAGCACGGCCAGCAGCGCGGCGGCGCGCAGCGGGCGGCGGGCGACGCTGGGGAGGGTTTCGACGGCTAGGCTCACAGGCCCGGTCCGGAGGGCACGGCTGCCGCGCAGCGCTGGGAAATCATTCGGTGTCCATCAATCGCGAGACCGGCATCAGGTGGACGCCGTGGCACTGATTACGTTGGGAAGACTGACTATGTCGGGAAGATGGCATAGGCCTGCCGAACTGCAAAGGGCAAGCCGGCTTGGAAGAGGCCTCAGCACGCCGAACCCGGCTGGGGCGCGGTCGCGAACCGCAGCAGGCACTGCCCGTAGCGCTGCGCGAACAGGGCAGTGTTGCCGCCGAAGTGACCGGCGAAGCCTTCGGGCTGATCCAGGACCAAGAGGTCGCCCAGCCGGCCGCGCAGCCGCTCGATCAGGGCACGGCGGCCCGCCAGCGAGGGCGAAGGCGCGGGGCAGGTTGGTGGCGAGGAAGCGGCCGTAGAAGGCCCGCCCCTCGGCGGACAGGTTGGGCACGGACGCGGCCTCAAGGACCGGCTGCGCCCGCGCGGCGCCGGGTCCGCAGCACAGGGCCGACAGCATGAGGACAGCCCCGGCCAACCCGGACAGCGGCACGGCACTTCATCCTGCCTTCCCTCAACCCTGTTCAACGGTCTGGCGGCGCGGGCCGGGCGCCGAAGATGGCGCTGCCGACCCGGACGTGGGTGGCGCCCAAGGCGATCGCGCGTTCGAAGTCGCCGGACATGCCCATGGACACCAGGGGCAGCCCGTGCTGGGCGGCGCAGGCGGCGAGCCAGGCGAAGTGCGGCGCGGGATCGCCCTCCGCGGGCGGGATGCACATCAGCCCGGCCAGCGCGTCGCCGAAGCGGGCGCGGCAGTCGCGGATGAAGGCGTCCGCCTCGGCCCGGGGCACGCCGGCCTTTTGCGGCTCGTCGCCGACGTTCACCTGCACGAGCAGCCGGGGCAGGCGTCCCTGCTTGTCGGCGGCGTCGGCCAAGGCCTCGGCGAGGCGCGGCCGGTCCAGGCTCTCGACCACGTCCGCCACGCGCACGGCGTCGCGGGCCTTGTTGGTCTGCAAGCCGCCGATCAGGTGCAGGGCGAGGGTGGGAAAGGCGGTGCGCAGGTCCGGGAACTTGGCTGCCGCCTCCTGCACGCGGTTCTCGCCGAAGACGGCCTGCCCGGCTTCCGCCGCCTGCCGCACCACCTCAACGGGGTGCGTCTTGGACACCGCGACCAGCGTGACGGACCCAGGGGCGCGCCCGGCCTTCGCCGTGGCCTCGGCGATGCGGGCCTGGATCTGGCGCAGGCGCCCAGTCACATTGGGTGGCACGCTGGGTCCGGAGGGAGGCGGGGGGACGTTCATGGACCATAGGCTTGTCGCATGGGCGCGCGGGGTCAAGGCACGACAGCGCCGCGCAGGCGGGCGGGCCGCCCGCCTGCCGGTGCTCTGGCTGT
>CAXUJE010000407.1:0-5106 GCA_964251035.1 uncultured Acetobacteraceae bacterium | reverse complement strand
GGGCCGGGAGGGGCGCGCGGGCGGCGGGAGGTGCCGCGAGCGGAAGCTGCGCCTCCGCGAAGCCCGCATAGCGCGGTCCCGGGCGGTGGCCCTGGATCTGGGGCGGGACGAGCCGCATCGGTGGCCAGGCGGCGAACTGCACCCGCCGCGCCGCCGCGCCGGCGCCGCCGGCCAGGGCGCGGGACCCGGCGCCGATCACCAGCGACCGCGCGTCGCCCGGGGCGGCGGGGGCGGCGTCGCCGGTGGCCGTGAGGGCCCCGGGGCCGGGGGCGCCGTGGGCGGTCTGGGCGTAGTCGTGGTCGTGCTTGTCCACCACGTCCACGGCGCCGGCCGAGGCGAGGCCGCCGGCCACCGCCCCGATGACCAGGCCGACGGGGCCGCCGGCCAGGGCGCGGGACACGGCGCCGATCACCAGCGACCGCACGGCGCCCGGGTCCTGGAAGCGCACCTCGGTCTTGGCCGGGTGCACGTTCACGTCCAGCGCGTCGGCCGGCAGGTCGAGGAACAGCGCCGCCACCGGGTGCCGCCCGGCGGCGATCACCTCGCGGTACGCCACGCGCAACGCCGTCCGCAGCACCGGGTCCGTCACCGGGCGGCCGTTCACCACCAGGCTCTGCGTCGCTGCGGTGGCCCGCGTGACCGTGGGCAGGCAGGCGAAACCGCTGAGCCGCAGGTCGCCCCGGTCCTCGTCAAGCGGCAGCAGCGCCGAAGCCGCCTCCGCCCCCAGCAGCACCGCCACCCGGGCGGCGCGGTCCTGCGCCGGCAGGTCGAAGGCGACCCGGCCCTCGGTCACGCAGCGGAAGGCGACGTGCGGGGCGGCCAGCGCCAGGCGGCGCACGGCGTGCTCGGCGTGCTCGGCCTCCGTGCGCGGGTTCTTGAGGAACTTGCGCCGCGCGGGCGTCGCGTAGAACAGGTCGGCGACCACGGCGCGGGTGCCGGGCGGCCCGGCCGCCGGCTCGGGCCCGAAGACCTGCCCGCCCTCCACCCGGATCGCGTGCGCGTGCGCAGCACCCGGCGGGCGGGAGGTCATGTGCAGCCGGCCGGCCGCGCCGATGCTCGGCAGCGCCTCCCCGCGGAAGCCGAGCGTCGCGATCCGCACCAGCGCGTCGCGGTCCCCGCCGTCCGGGGCGAGCTTGGAGGTGCAGTGCCGCTGCACCGCCAAGGCGAGGTCGGCCTCGTCCATGCCGCGGCCGTCGTCCTCGACCTCGATGCGCTCGATGCCGCCGCCGGCGAGCGTCACCGCGACCCGGGCGGCGCCGGCGTCCAGCGCGTTCTCCACCAGCTCCTTGACCGCGGCGGCCGGGCGCTCGATCACCTCGCCGGCGGCGATGCGGTTGACCATGCCCTCCGACAGCAGGCGGACCCGCGGGAGCGGCGTGCGGTCGGGTTGCGGCACGGGGCGGAGCATGAGGCTGTCTAGCACGGGCAGGGACGGGCGGACTACACTGGGCTTCGCACCCACACGGGGAACCTCTCCATGCCCGACGCCGGCCTGCTCCCCATTGACCCCGGCGCCCGCCGCGCCATCCTTGAGGCGGTGGACGGCCTCGCCAGTGACTCGACGGCGCTGCTGGCCCGACTGGTGCGGCACCGCAGCCTGTTGGGGGAGGAGGCCGGCTGCCTCGACGCCATGGCCGACGCATTCGCCGGCCTGGGCCTCGCGCCCCAGCGGGTGCCGGTCGATGCGGAGGCGCTGGCCGGCGTGCCGGGCTTCTCGCCGCCGCTGATCCCCTATGCCGGGCGGGACAACGTGGCGGCGGTGCACCGGCCGCGCGACGCGCGGGGGCGCAGCCTGATGCTGCAAGGCCACGTCGATGTGGTGCCGGAGGGTGCGGCCGATTTGTGGACCACGCCGCCATTCGAGCCGAGCGTCCGTAACGGCCGAATGTATGGCCGGGGCGCCGGCGACATGAAGGCAGGCCTGGTGTCGGTCGTCATGGCCTGCGAGGCGCTGCGCCGGGCCGGGCTGCAGCCGGCAGCGGAGCTGCAACTGGCCGCCGTGATCGAGGAGGAATGCACCGGCAACGGCGCGCTCGCGGTGATGCGCGCGCTGCCGCGCCCGGATGCCTGCCTGATCCCCGAACCCGGCCCGGGCTTCCCCGCGCTGTACGTGGCGGAGGTCGGCGTGGTCTGGGCCTGGGTCACGATCACCGGCCGCCCCGCCCATGTGCGGGAGATGCAGGCGGGCGTGAACGCCATCGAGGCCGCCTACGTCTTGATGGAGCGGCTGCGCGCCTACGAGGACGCGATGAACCGCGCCGAGCGGCGGCACCCGGCCTTCGCCGGGGACAACCACCCGATCAACGTCAACTTCGGCACGCTCACCGGCGGCGAGTGGAACAGCAGCGTCGCCACCCGCGCCCGGCTCGGCGTGCGCGTCGGCGTCATGCCGGGCCACCGTTGCCAGGACGTGCGGGCGGAGATCGAGCGCCTGGTCGAGGACGCGGCGTCCGACCCCCGGCTGCGCGGCGCCCGGCTCGCGGTCGAGTTCAAGGGCTTCATGGCCGACGGCTGCGTGTTCCCGCCGGAGCAGCCGATCGCGCTGGGCGTGTCGGCGCTGCACCGGGAGGTGACGGGCGGGGCGCTGCGCCACTACAGCGCGACCGGGCTGACCGACGCCCGGTTCTACGCGCTGCATGGCGGCACGCAGGCGACCTGCTACGGCCCGGACGCCGAGAACATCCACGGCATCGACGAGAGCGTGGGGCTGGACGCCATGCACGACGTGACCCGGGTGCTGGCGCTGCTGATCGCCGGGTGGTGCGGGGTGGAGCGGGTTTAACAAAGCTTTTGGCGGGAACGGCCATGCCGTCGCGGCGCAGGCTGGGCTGTGCCGTCGTGGGCTCTGCCTTGCTCGCCTTCCTGATCTGGTTTGTTTCCAACCTCTTCGCTTTCGGCGACGGATGGGACTCGCAGGGTGGATCTAACTTCTCGTGCTTGAATACGGTCCTCCCGCCTGTGCCGAACGGGGATGGGTGGGTAATCACTGGCCATCGGACGGACTGCGACACGCTGGGCAAAGACTCGGTGGTTTGCATCCACCTGCATCGGACGGATCAACCGGACAGGAGCTACAGCTTGGTCCTCCGTTACGATGGCGATGACCCCGAGGTGCGGTGGACGGACCCGAGCCACGTCAGGATCGCGGCTCGGCACGTTTCCGACGTGGACAAACAAGTCATCCGCCTCTGGCACTTCACGATCATCTACGATCTCGGGATGGACGCCTCGACCACGCCCCCGTGACAAGGGGCGGCGCATGAACACGTCCCAGCCTGCCCGTCACCAAGGAAGCGCCGCGCCGCTGTAGTCGTAGAACGCCGATCCCGGCTCCCCGCGGTGCGCCAGGATCGTGTCCACCAAGCCCCGGGCGCTAGTTCCGACATCGAGGGGCGCAGCGTCCCCGCCCATGTCGGTGCGCACCCAGCCCGGATGCAGCGACAGCACGGCGAGCGGGCGGTCGAGCTTCGCCACCAGGCTGCGGGTCAGCGAGTTCAGCGCCGCCTTGCTGGCGCGATACAGCTCCATGTCGCCGCTTTTGTTGTCGGCCACGCTGCCCATGCGAGAGGTCATGAAGGCCAGAACGCCGCCGTCCTCCACGCGGCCGAGCAGAGCGCGGGCGGCGGCGACCGGGGCGACGGTATTGGTCATGAACAGCGCGCCCATCTCCTCCACCGTCGCCTCCGCCGCGTCCTGGTGCTTCGGGCCTGACACGCCGGCGTTGATGAACAGCAGGTCGAGTGGCGCATCCGGGAGCGCCGCGACCGAGGCCGCGTCCGTGACGTCGGCAAGCGCCGCCGTGCCCCCAGCCGCTTCTACCGCCGCACGGTCGGCCGCGGCGCGCACGGTGCCGGTCACGATCCAGCCGCGGTTGGCGAGTTCGCGCACCAGGCCGAGGCCAAGCCCGCGCGACGCGCCGATGATGAGTGCTGTGGGCATGACGGTTCTCCCGATGGTGTGCGGGGACCATAAGGGTCAGCGCGGGAGATGGCGACGCCAAGTGCCCAGTCCCGGTTATCCGGCCAGGAAACCTTGGGGTCCGGCCGCGTTGGGCCGGAACATTTTCAATTCTTGAGGACCGAATGTCCGTCAGCACCCTGCCTTCGTCCACCAGCGCCGTCCCCGTCGGCGCCGCCGCCCCGGGCGTCGTCGTCATCACCGGCGCGTCGTCCGGCATCGGCCGCAGCGCCGCGGCGCTGTTCGGCCAGCATGGCTGGCGCGTCGGCCTGATCGCCCGCAGCGCCGCGAACCTGGAGGCCACCCGCAAGGACGTGGCGCGCGCCGGCGGCACGGCCTCGGTCGCGGTGGCCGACGTGGCCGACAGCGCGGCGCTGGAAGCGGCGGCGGCGCAGATCGAGGGCGAGCTTGGCCCCATCGACGTGTGGGTGAACAACGCCGGCGTCAGCGTCTATGGCAAGTTCATGGACATCACGGAGGACGAGTTCCGCCGGCTGACCGAGGTCAACTACTTCGGCACGGTGAACGGCACCCGCGTCGCGCTGCGGCGCATGCTGCCGCGCAACCGGGGCACGGTGGTGCAGATCCTCTCGGCCATCAGCTACCGGGGCGTGCCGCTGCAATCGCCGTACTCCGGCAGCAAGTACGCGCTGCGCGGCTTCACCGAGGCGGTGCGGGCCGAATTGGCCAACGACAACAGCGCGGTGCACCTGACCATGGTGCACCCGCCCGCGGTGAACACGCCGTTTTACAACCATGCCGTGTCCCACATGCCGAAGCCGGTGCGCCCGCCGCCGCCGGTCTATCAGCCGGAAATCGTGGCCGACGCCATCTACCTCGCGGCGACGACGCGCCGGCGGGAGGTGAAGGTGACTGGCTCGACCCTGGGCTTCGCGATTGCCAACAAGCTGACGCCCAGCCTGCTGGACTTCTTCGCCGGCAGGTTCGGGGTTACGGCGCAGCAGTCGGACGCGGACGGCGCGGTGACGGTGCGCGACCCCAACCTGAACGGCCCCGGCCAGCGGCCCTCCTCGACTCACGGGCCGTTCGACAGCGAGAGCCTGAGCACCAGCGCGCAGATGTGGGCCAACAAGAACCGCGGCGCCGTCGGGCTGGCGCTTGGCCTGGGCCTGATCGGCCTCGCAATGC
>CAXUJE010000406.1:0-5124 GCA_964251035.1 uncultured Acetobacteraceae bacterium | reverse complement strand
GCGGACGCGAGTGCAAATACGCGGAGCAGGCAGGGCACCAAGGCCGAACTTCGCCACCGGCGTCGGTGTCAGGAGCGGGCCAACACCTCCGAAACCGTGAAGGCGAGCAAGCACGACTGGGGACCTCGCCCGCAGCGCCGAAATTCGTGAGGGTTCGCCAGATGCGGCAACGTCGCGCCGCAACACGCTGAGCTGGGGCCGCTTTCCTCATCAGGAAACGTCAAAGGCCCTGCGCTTCAGGGGTTTCGTCCCGGATTTCACGCACTTTCACGATGCTATGTTCTTGATTTGTTCGGGCAGCGTGACGTAGCGTGCCCGCATGCCCGACCCTCGCACGCCCGACCTGGACCGAACCGGCCTGACCGCGGCCTCCCCGGAGGAGATCGCCGAGGCGTTGTCCTACGCGCTGCGCTACGACGAGCGCGGCAAGCCGAGACGTGGCGGCGGCGAGTTCGCCGCCGGCATCGCCGCCGAGCGGCTCGTGGAGCATCTCCGCCGCGCCGGCTACGTCGTCATGAAGGCGCGCGGCGCGCGGCCGCACAGCGCTGGCTGAGACGGTGCGGAATGGCTGCCGCTGACCAGCCCATCGATCGCGCCGCGGTCTTCCGTGCCCTTCGGGCACGCATCGCGCGCATGGAGCGCGGCGCGGCGGCGGACGCGGGCACCTTGTCCCTGTGCGACGAGATCGACGCCGCCTTGCCGGGTGGCGGACTCGCCCGTGGCGCGCTGCACGAGGTGCTCGCTGCCGACCCGGGGGCAGCAGCAGCCTTCTGTGCGCTGATCCTGGCGCGAGCCACGGGGTCCGTGGTGTGGATCAGCGCCACCCCGGACGCTTGGCCGCCCGGCGTGGCCACCTGCGGGCTGGCCCCGGCCGACCGGGTGAGGGGGCGGGCCGAGCGGCCGGCCGATGGCCTGTGGGCCTTCGAGGAGGCGCTGCGCTCGCCGGCCGTCACGGGCGCGGTGCTGGCCGTGTGCGGCGCCCCGCCCGGCACGGTGGCGGGACGGCGCCTGCAGCTGGCAGCCGAGGCCGGCGGCGGCGTCGGCCTGCTGCTGCTGGCGGACACGGTGCGGACGCCGCCCTCCCCCGCCCGCACCCGCTGGCGCGTCGGCGCCGCGGCGGTCGAGGACCGGGAACGCCCATGCTGGGAGCTGACGCTGCTCCGCTGCAGCGGCGGCCGCCCTGGCGCGTGGCCGGTGGTGTGGGAACGGGACACGGCCACGCTCGCCGCCTGCCGCGCGAGCCTGCCCGCCGCAGCCCTGGCATGAATAGGCACCGCTTCCTGGTGCTGCACCTGCCCACGCTGGCCACGGACCGGTTGCGACAGGCGGAACCTGCGTTGCGGGGCCAGCCGCTCGCGGCCTGGACCACGATCGGCAACCGCCGGCTGCTGACGGCGGTGGATGCGCCCGGGACGACGCTGCACGCCGGCCAGGCCCTGGCCGATGCCCAGGCCATGCACCCGGAGCTGCTCCTCCGCCCGGCAGAGCCGGACGCGGACCGCGCCCTTTTGGAGCGGCTGGCGCTCTGGGCGCTGCGCTTCACGCCGGCCTCGGCGATGGACCCACCCGACGGGCTGGTGCTGAACATCGCCGGGTGTGCCGAGCTGTTCGGCGGCGAAGCCCCGATGCTTGCGCGGGTCAGCGCCGGTCTGGCGCGGGGCGGCATCGCCGCCCGCGCCGTCGTCTCGGACATCGCGGACGCCGCAGCGGCACTGGCCCGTGCCGGACAGCATGGCCTTCTCGTGCCGTCCGGCCGAGACCGCGCCATGGTCGAGGGCCTGCCTCTATCTGTGCTGCGCCTGCCGTCCGACTGCCTGGCCGGACTGCACCGGCTCGGCCTGCAGCGCGTCGGCGACGCGCTGCGCCAACCCCGTGCCCCGCTCGCGCGCCGCTTCGGGCGGGTGCTGCTCGACGCGTTGGATGCGGTCGAGGGCGACCGGCCGCGACCGATGACGTCGGCACGTCCCCCATCCGAGTTCAGCGTGGCGGGCCACTTCATCGACCCGATCGTCACCCGGCCCGGCATCGAGCGGGCGCTGGACCGGCTGCTCGACGAGCTTTGCCGCATCCTGACGGAAGCAGGCCGGGGCGCCCGGGAGGTGACGCTGCGGGCGTTCCGGGTCGACCGCGACGTGCAGGAGCTGGTGATCGGCACCGGCCTGCCGACGCGCACGCCGGCGCACCTGCGGCGGCTGTTCGCGGAGGTGCTGGAGCGCCTGGAGCCGGACCTCGGCTTCGAGCGCATCACCTTGCAGGCGGGCGTGACCGATCCCTTCATCGCCGGGCAGGACGGCATCGCCGCCGTCAGTTCCGACCGGCAACGCGCTCAGGAGGCGTTGGGCGAGCTGCTCGACCGCCTCGGACAGCGCCTGACAGTTTGGCGCCTCGCGCCGACCGACAGCCACTGGCCGGAGCGGGTGGTGCGGCCGATCGACGTGTTCGAGGCCGTGCCCCGGGCCCGGTCCTGGCCGGGCCTGCCGCAGCCGGTGCGCCTGCTGGAGCGGCCGGTGCCGCTGATGGTGGTGGCGGCGGTGCCGGATGGCCCGCCTGCCCGCGTCCGTCACGATGGCGCGGTGCATCCGGTGCTGTGGGCGGACGGGCCGGACTGCCTAGAAGCGGAGTGGTGGCGCGAGCGGGAAGACCGGCCCGGCCGCGAGTACTATCGGGTGGCGCTGACCTCCGGCGCCCGGCTGTGGATCGGGCGGGCGCCGGCCGCTCGCCCCGGCCAGCCGCCGCGCTGGTTCCTGCACGGCTACCTGCCGTGACGGGCTTCGCCGAAGTCGGCGCCCGGTCCAACTACACGCTGCTGGACGGCGCATCGCACCCGGCGGAGCTGGTGGCGACGGCCAAGGCGCTCGGCCATGCCGGCATCGGCGTGTGCGACCGGAACAGCCTGGCCGGGGCGGTGCGCGCCCACGTCGCGGCGAAGGAGATCGGCCTGCCGTCGATCGTCGGCGCCCGCCTCATGCTTGATGACGGAGCCAGCTACCTCGCTTGGCCCACCGATCGCGACTGCTACGGCCGGCTGACCCGGCTGCTGTCGCTCGGCCGCATGCGGGCGCCGAAGGGCACGTGCCAGATCGGCCGCGAGGACCTGATCGGCCATGCCGCAGGCTGGGCGATGGCCGCGATCCCCCCTGCCCTGCCCGACGCAGCGTTCGCAGCGCGGCTGAAGGCCGACGCCGCGGCGCTGCGCGGCCTTCTGTCGCTGCCGCTGCTGTGCTCGGCTCCTGTCCTGCTGGACGGGGCTGACCGGCACCGGCTGGAGCGCCTCGCCACGGTGGCGGGCGCGGCCGGGACCAGGCTGCTGGCCACCACCGACCCACGCTTCCACGAACCGGGACGGCGACGGTTGGCCGACGTGCTGACCGCGATCCGCCTCGGGCGCACCGTGGACACGATCGGCGCGGCGGCCGAGCGGAACGGGCATCGCTGCTTCAAGAGTCCGCACGAGATGGCCCGGCTGTTCAGCGGCTATCCGGACGCCCTGACCAACACGCTGCGCGTCCTTGAGGCCGGCAGCGGCTTCTCGCTGGACCAGCTGCGGCACGAATACCCCGACGAGATCCTGGAGCCGGGCCGCACCCCGCTGCAAACCCTGGCCGACCGGGTGCGGACCGCCGCGGCCGCGCGCTGGCCGGAAGGCGTCCCGGCCGACATCCGGGCGCGCCTCGCGCACGAGCTGCAGCTCATCGAGCAGCTGGACTACGCGCCCTACTTCCTGACCGTGGACGAGGTGGTGCGCTACGCCCGGCGCAGAGGCATCCTGTGCCAGGGCCGGGGCTCGGCCGCGAACAGCACCGTCTGCTACGTGCTCGGCATCACCGCGGTCGATCCATCCAAGCATGACCTGCTGTTCGAGCGATTCGTCTCGGCCTCGCGCGGCGAGCCGCCCGACATCGACGTGGATTTCGAGCACGAGCGGCGCGAGGAGGTGATCCAGCACATCTACGAGCGCTACGGCCGCGACCGCGCGGCCATCGTCGGCACGGTGATCCGCTTCCGCGGCCGCAGCGCGGTCCGCGAGGTCGGCAAGGCGCTCGGGCTGTCGGAGGACGTGACGGGCCGGCTCGCCAGGGCGAGCTGGGGGCCGGGGCGCGACCAGAACCTGGCGGAGATCGCCGAAGCCGAAGGCCTCGACCTGTCCGACCGGCGCCTGTCGCTGACGCTGCAACTGGCTGAGGAGATCCAGGACTTCCCGCGCCACCTCGCGACCCACGTCGGCGGCTTCGTCATGTCGCGCGGGCGGCTGACCGAGATGGCGGTGGTCGGCAACGCCGCCATGGAAGGGCGGACGGTGCTGGAGTGGGACAAGGACGACGTGGACGCGCTGGGGCTGCTCAAGGTCGATGTCCTGGCGCTCGGGATGCTGTCCTGCCTGCGCCGCGGTTTCGACCTGCTGCGCCGCTACCGGCGGCTCGACCTCGACCTGGCCGGGGTGCCGCGCGACTGCGGCGCCACTTACGCCATGCTGCGCCGGGCCGACAGCCTCGGCGTGTTCCAGGTGGAGAGCCGGGCGCAGATGAACATGCTGCCCCGCTTGCGGCCCAGCACGTTCTACGACCTCGTGGTGCAGGTGGCGCTGGTGCGGCCCGGCCCGATCCAGGGCGACATGGTGCATCCCTACCTCCGGCGCCGCTGGGGGCTGGAGCAGCCGGAGTATCCCCAGCCCTCGGCCGAGCACGGCGACGCCGGCGAGCTGGAGCGCGTGCTGGGGCGCACCCTCGGCGTGCCGCTGTTCCAGGAACAGGCGATGCGGGTCGCCATCGTCGCCGCGGGCTTCACGCCGGAGGAGGCGGACGACCTGCGCCGCGCCATGGCGACGTTCAAGTACACGCAAGGGGTCGGCGTCTACCGCGACCGCCTGGTAGGCGGCATGGTGCGCCGCGGCTACGGCCCGGCGCTCGCCGAACGCATGTTCAAGCAGATCGAGGGGTTCGGCTCCTACGGCTTCCCGGAAAGCCACGCCGCCAGCTTCGCGCACCTCGCCTACGCCTCCGCCTGGGTGAAGCGCCACCATCCCACGGTGTTCGCGGCGGCGCTGCTGAACAGCCAGCCGATGGGCTTCTACGCCCCGGCGCAGATCGTGCGCGACGCCCAGGCGCACGGCACGCGGGTGCGGCC
>CAXUJE010000405.1:0-5126 GCA_964251035.1 uncultured Acetobacteraceae bacterium | reverse complement strand
CCCCCACGTCGCCAACAGCCCCGTCACCACCAACGGCAACGTCAGCACGTCAGGCAACCGCAGATGGTCCCAATCGATCCAAGCCAGAACCAGCAGCCACCACCCCAGCGCGCAATCCACCCACACCGCCCCGGCCTCCGCATCCGGCAACGCCAGCACCGCCCACGCCGCCACGGCGACGGCCGCCAGCTCCACCCAAACATGGAAGCGCGCGATCCCCGCCCGGCAGAACCGGCAGCGCCCGCGCAACATCACAAAACTTACCAACGGCACCATGTCCCGCGCCAGCAGCGCCCGGCCGCAGCCCTCGCACTCGGACCGTGCCACCGCGATCGGCCGCCCAAGCGGCAGCCGGCGGATCACCACGCCCAGGAAGCTGCCGATGAACGGGGACAGCAGCAGCGGCAACAGCCCGTCCAAACGCGCTCCCGAATCCCGCGGCCTTCTCCCGGCACGCCGCAAAACCATGTATAGGACGACCAGTCACGCCACAACCGGGATCGCCACGGGATGAACGCCCATAGTTTCAAGCAGCCGGTCGCCGTCGATCCCGGCGCGGCCGGCAGCCGGCCCGCCGACGCAGGCTCCTTGGTCGAGGGCCTGGCGGCGCTGCTGATCGAGCTCGGGCAATGCGACGCCCGCACGGTGGAGCGCGGGCGCCGGGTCGCGGGGGACAGCGGGCAGCGGCTGGACAAGGTGCTCTTGCAGCTCGGCCTGGTGACGGAGCGCGGCTTGGCGGAGGCCTACGCCCGGCTGCTCAACCTGCCCGTCGCCACCCCGGACCGCTACCCGGCGGCCGAGCCGCTGTTCGCCGACCGGCTGTCCACCCGGTTCCTGCGCAGCGCCCGGGCGCTCCCGGTGGCCGAGCAGGACGGGCGGCTGCTGGTCGCCGTCGCCGACCCGCTGGACGGGTTCATCCCGGCCGCCATCGCGTCCGCCGCCGGGCTGCCGGTGTCCCTGCTGGTGGGCGTGCCCATCGAGCTGGATGCGGCGCTGGACCGGTTGTACTCGGACGCGCCCGCGGCGCCCGATGCGCCGGAAGGGACGGCCGAGCCGTCGGAGGAGGACGCGGAGCGCCTCAAGGACCTCGCGAGCGAAGCCCCGGTGATCCGCCTGGTCAACCAGATCATTGCCCGCGCGGTGGAGACCCAGGCCTCCGACATCCACATCGAGCCGTTCGAGGATCGCCTCCGCATCCGCTACCGCTACGACGGCGTGCTGCACGAGGCCGACAGCCCGCCGTCCCGCCTCACCGCCGCCATCACGTCGCGCATCAAGATCATGTCCCGCCTCGACATCGCCGAGCGCCGACTGCCGCAGGACGGGCGCATCAAGCTGGCGGTGCGCGGGACGGAGATCGACTTCCGCGTCTCGACCATCCCGTCCTTGTATGGGGAGACGGTGGTGCTGCGCGTGCTGGACCGCAGCACCGTCGCCTTCGATTACGGGCGGCTTGGCCTGCCGGCGCCGGTGATCGCCAAGGTCAACGCGGCGCTCGACCTGCCGAACGGCATCGTGCTGGTCACGGGGCCGACCGGCAGCGGCAAGACGACGACGCTGTACACCGGGCTGCTGTCGCTGAACTCGGTGGCGCGCAAGGTGGTGACGGTGGAGGACCCCATCGAGTACCAGCTCGCGGGCGTGAACCAGATCCAGGTGAAGCCGCAGATCGGGCTGAACTTCGCGAGCCTCCTGCGCTCCATCCTGCGCCAGGACCCGGACGTGATCATGGTCGGCGAGATCCGCGACATCGAGACGGCGCAGATCGCGGTGCAGGCGGCGCTGACCGGGCACCTGGTGCTGTCCACCGTGCACACCAACTCGGCGGCGGCCACCATCTCCCGCCTGCGCGACATGGGGCTGGAGGACTACCTGATGACCGCCGTGCTGCGCGGCGTCCTGGCGCAGCGGCTGGTGCGCCGGCTCTGCACCCACTGCGCGGCGGAGGGGGAGGCGGCGCCGGAGCTGGTGCGGCGCTTTGGCCTGGAGCGCCGGACGGAGGGCCGCCCGGTGCGGCTGTGGCACCCGGTCGGCTGTGACAAGTGCCGCAACACCGGCTACCGCGGACGCCAGGCCATCGCCGAGTTCCTGGCGCCGAACGCCGAGATCGAGCGGCTGATCTTCGCCCGGGCCGAGCATACCGACATCGAGCGCGCGGCGGTGGCGTCCGGGATGGTGACGATGTTCGACGCGGGCCTCGATGCCGCGTTGGCTGGCACCACCACGATCGAGGAAGTCGTGCGCAGCATCCGCGCCGAAGCGTAGAGGAGGGCGCGGCCGGATGCCCGCCTTCCGCTACACCGCCATCGACCCGGCGGGCCAGACGGTCCGCGGCACCATGGACGCGGCGACGGAGGCCGAGGTCGTCCGCCACCTGCAGCGCCAGGGCAGCATCCCGATGCGGGCGGAGCCGGCAGGCAGCCGGGGCTTGGGCGACCTGCTGCAGCGCGACATCGGCCGCCGGGGCATGGGGCGGCAGGATGTGGCGAACTTCACGCGGGAGCTGTCGATCATGCTCGGCGCCGGGCAGGATTTGGACCGCAGCCTGCGCTTCCTGGTCGATACCGCGCCGAACGCCCGGGTGCGCGCGACGGTGGAGGGCCTGCGCAAGACGGTGCGCGACGGCGGCTCGTTGGCGACCGCGCTCGCGGCGCATCCCGGCAGCTTCCCGAAGCTGTATGTCGGCCTGGTCCGCGCAGGCGAAGCCGGCGGCACGCTGGCGCCGACGCTGGACCGCCTGGCCGACCTGCTGGAGCGGGAGCGCGCCCTGGCCTCCACCATCACGTCCGCGATGATCTACCCGGGGCTGCTGCTGCTGGCGGCGGTCGGGTCCATTACCCTGCTGCTGACGGAGGTGCTGCCGCAGTTCGTGCCGCTGTTCGAGCAGAGCGGCGCCGCGCTGCCGCGTCCGACGCAGTTGCTGATCGCCACCGGTGACGCGGTGTCCGCCTACGGGCTTTACGCCCTGCTGGCCGTCATCGCCCTGGCGTTCACCGCCATGCAGATGCTGAAGCGGCCCCGGCCGCGGATGCTGCGGGACCGGCTGCTGCTGCGCCTGCCGGTGGTGGGCGGGCTGACGCGGGAAGTCATCGCCGCGCGCTTCACCCGGACGCTCGGCACGCTGCTGAACAACGGGGTGCCGCTGATCGCAGCCCTCGGCATCGTTCAGGACGCCATCGGCAATGGGGCCGGCGTCGCCGCGGTGGAGCGCGCGACGGCCAGCGCCAAAGGGGGCGCCGGGCTGTCCCGCCCGCTCGGCGACTCCGGCGTGTTCCCGGCGCGCACGATCTACCTGCTGCGCCTCGGCGAGGAAACGGCGCAGCTTGGCCCCATGGCGCTGCGCGCGGCGGAGATCCACGAGGAGAAGACCCGGCTCGGCGTGCAGCGGCTGGTGGCGCTGCTGGTGCCGGCGATCACGGTGGTCATGGGGCTGGTGATCGCCGGGATCGTGTCGTCCCTGCTGCTGGCGATGCTGGGCCTGAACGACCTTGCCGCGAGTTAGCCCGCAGAGCCGTCACGAGGCTGGCTTCACACTGATAGAAATGATCGTCGTGCTGGCGGTGCTGGGGCTGGTCGCCGGGCTGGTGCTGGCGCGGGGGGCGCCGCGCAGCGCCGGGCTGGAGATGCGCGCGGCGGCGGGCGCCGTGGCGCAGGCGATGCGGGTCGCGCGCACCCAGGCCATCATGTCGAACCGGCCGGTGACCGTCGTGTTCAACCCGCGCGCCGGCACGCTGCGCGTCGGCGCTGCCCCGCCGCGGAGCTTGCCGGCGGGCACCGCGCTGACCGTGGTCACGACGGCCGCCCTGGTGGGTGCGGGCGCGGGTGCGCCGGCGGGGATCGCCTTCCAGCCGGACGGCAGCTCCTCCGGCGGCCGGGTCGAGCTGGCGCGCGGCGCGCGGCACGCGCGGGTCGGCGTGGACTGGATGACCGGGCGCGTCACCGTGGCCGATGACCTATAAGCCCGACACGCGGGAGCAGGGTTTCACGCTGCTAGAGGTGCTGGTCGCCTTCGTGATCGCCGCCCTGGCGCTGGGCGCGTTGAGCCAGGGCGCCGCCGGCGGCCTGCAATCGGCGCGGGTGTCCGGGCATTACCAGGAGGCGCTGTCCCGCGCCCGGTCCCGCCTCGCCTCGTTGAGAACGCCCGCGCCGGGCGAGCAGGGTGGCGATGACGGCGGCGGCTTCTCCTGGCAGGTCCGCGTCGTGCCGCTCGCCACCGGCGGGCGCGCCCGGGAGGGCGTCGACCCCATGCGGCCCGGGCGCGCCGTGCTGCTGGGCGTGACCGTCCGCATCTCCTGGCACATGGATGGCGGCGAGCGGCAGGTGGCGCTGGCGACCGAGCGCGTCGAGATGGCGCCGCCGGACCAGCCGTGACCCGGCAAGGCGATCATGGCTTCACCCTGCTGGAGCTGCTGGTGGCGCTCGTGGTGCTGGGCTTCGTCCTGGCGGGGCTGAGCGGGGGCGTGCGCTACGGCCTGCGCGCCGCTGACACGCAGGCCCGGACGCTCGCGGAGCGGGCGGAGCTGGACGCGGTGGACCGGGCGCTGCGCCGCCTGATCGAGCAGATGGACCCCGGCACCGCCCGCGACGGCGCTGGCTTCGGGGGCAGCGCCGGGCGGCTGGTTTTCGTGTCGGAGCTGCCGGCGGCGAGCGGCCTCCCCACCCGGCACGCGGACATCGCGCTGGGCCTCGACGGGGCGCGCCGGCTGGTGCTGCGCGCCACGCCGCATTCGCCCGGCAGGCCGTTCGGCCCGCCGCCCTTGCCGGTCGAGGAGGAGCTGCTGCGCGACGTGGACCACGTCGAGTTCAGCTACCTCGGCCGGGATGCCGGGGCCAGTTGGGCGAGCGCCTGGAGCGGCAAGGAGCTTCCCGCCGTGATCCGCCTGCGGGTCGTGTTCCCGCCGGGCGACCGCCGGCACTGGCCGGACATCATCGCAAGCCCTCGCCGGGAGCGCTCGGCGGGCGTATGATGCGGCGCAGATGGCCGGCGCGCATCCGTTGCGGCGCCTGAGAGTATTCACTTGCAGCATCTCGTCGGTTGGCGGCACTAGCGCAGCATGGTGAACGAATTCCTTCTTTGGTGGGCGCAGCAGCTCCGCGCGTCGCTGCCGGCCCGGCTCGTGCAGGAC
>CAXUJE010000404.1:0-5138 GCA_964251035.1 uncultured Acetobacteraceae bacterium | reverse complement strand
TCGGGCAAGAGAAAGCTTTGCGACCGGTTCCGGCCTTCTACGTAGCGTGCCATGATGATCGCCACTCTCCACCAATCGAAGCGGGACGAGTCTGCCAGCTTAACACTCGGTTGGGTACAGATTTCTCAGGGTTTTGACACAGCCTCGGTGGGAAGCGGCCAATCTGGATGCCGACCCTTGGCGTGCAAAAGCGGACGCTTCTTCAAAACCATCGTCAACCAATCCGCTCCGGATTATTGCCCAACCGCCGTGCCTCACTCAGTTCCATAATCACCCTCTCGACATGCGCCAGATTGCCCCCGCCTAGCGGCAGGATCGGGCGGGGCGGCTGAGCGTCCGTCAGCGCCAGCACGTTCGCCGCGGCGTAGATCACCCGAATGCTGCCATATTGCTTGAAGAGAGCCCAAAGAGGCGCGAAGGACGCATTGAGACGGCGGATTTCTGCTGCATCACCCGCTTGGGCGGCACGCATGAGAGCGAGGGATGGATGCGGCATCAGGCCGCCAATCACACTGTACCAAGCAACGCCGCCTGCAAGAACCGCATCCGCCGCTTGCCAATCCCCGCTGTAGCCGACAGCGAAATCGGCCGGCAGGCGCGCGCGCAGAGCCGCGACCTTTGCCTTCGCCTCGGTAGGGGCTGGGGCAGGGTTCTTCACGGCAACGATACGGGGCACCTCGGCCAATCGTACGATCAGTTCATCGCTAAAGCTGAAATGCGTCGTGGCCGGGTTGTTGTAGATGCACAGCGGAAGGTCTGACGCATCCGCCACGGCAGCGAAGTGCTGGAACACCTCCTGGTCGGCGAGCGGCGTGTATGAGACGGGCGCCAGCAGCACTCCGCTTGCTCCGGCCGCCTGTGCATCCTTCGCCAGGTTCATGGCATCGTCGGTGCGAAGTGCGCCGATGCCGACGATGATGGGAACGCGGCCTCCCGTCGTATCGACCGCCGCCTCAATCGCCCGCCGCTTCTCCGGCCGGGTCAAGTAGGCGTAGCTACCTGTGCTGCCCAGCAGCCCGACCGAGTCCACCCCTGCGACCTCTAGCCGCGCCAGCAGCGTGGCCAGCGCGCGAATATCGACACGTCCGGCTGCGTCGGCTGGGGTAATGGGGAAGGCTGAGAGCCCGTGGAAAAGCGGCGTGGTGGACCTGCTGACAGCGTGGTCTGGGTCGATCATGTGTGCGCTTCTTTGAAAGTGTAGGATACTCCGGCTCGGCGGAACCGGTCGCGATACTCGCCCGGGGCGACGCCGACCTGCCGCAGAAACGACCGGCGCATGGTTTCCTCAGTTCGGAAGCCGCACGATGCAGCAACGGCGGCAAGCCTTGCCCGGCCCTGCTCCAGCCGTCGCCGCGCGGCCTCGACCCGCAGGCGTTCCACCAGCCGAGCCGGTGTGGTCCCGGTCTCCTCCTGGACCACGCGGGCGAACTGCCGCGGGCTGAGGCAGGCGCGGGCGGCCAGTACATCGATCGGAAGGGAATGGTTCAGGTTTTCCTCGATCCAGGCCACCAGATCGCCCAGCCGAGCCGCCGGTCCGGTCTGGGCGGACAGCACGGTGCTGAACTGCTTCTGGTCGCCGGGCCGGCGCAGGAACAACACCAGTTCGCGCGCGACCGCTAACGCCAGCGTGTGACCATGGTCCTCTTCGACGAGCGCCAAAGCGAGGTCCATGCCGGCAGTGATGCCGGCCGATGTCCAAATGCGACCGTCACGGACGTAGATGGGGTCAGGCTGCACCGTCATGTCGGGATGGCGGCGGGCGAGCTCGGCGCACCAGCGCCAATGGGTCGTTACCGAGCGGCCTTTCAGCAGCCCGGCCGCCGCTAGGATAAAGGTGCCGGTGCAAACGCCGACGACCCGGCGCGCCCGCGGCGATAGATGCCGCACTAGCCGCTGCAGCGTCGGCTCGGTCGCATGCCGCCGGGCACCCTCGCCACCCACCACGATGAGCGTGTCGATGGGCGGACCGGTGAGCAGCGCCCGTTCCGAGATGGTCGAAGCCAGCGCCAACCCCGCCGACGTGGCAGTGCCGCCGACGATGTGGAGCGCGACCTCGTAGAGCATGGGAGAGCGACAAGACAAGGCAGCGCCATGCTCGATCGCGTGCAGCCGTCCCGCCTGCGCCAGCACTTCCGCTGGCCCCGCGATGTCCAGGAGTTGCGCTGGCGACATCGCCAGGACCAAGACCCGGCGGCGTCGCGGCGGAAGCGGATCGGACTGGATCAGTTCGGCCATAATGGGATGATCCTCCACTGACCCCGTGGCAGCAACGACATTGTACCCACCAATCTTGCCATCTCCGTTGAAGCTCTCCGAAGCCTGCCGCAGATGCTCCTGCGACGAACCAGGAGCGCTGTCATGAACGTCCAATTCGGCCAACCCGGCACCGGAACCGAAACTTTCCAGTTGATCCGGACGACTGCCCGTCCGTTCCAGCACGTGCTGGAATCGGTCCGCAACGAGATCGCCGCAGCCGGCATGAAGGTCCTGCACGAGATCGATCCGCAGGCTGCCCTGCAAGCCTTCGGCCATACCATCGGGTCAGCCCGCCTCGTGTTCTTCTTCCACCCGGACCTGCTTCACCGCCTGCTCGAGACGGATTGGAGCGCCATCGTTGAGGCCCCGCCGAAGCTGGCCTTGCTGGAACTGCCGGACGGCACCGTGTCGCTTCGGATGGTCAACCCGGTCGGCGCCCTCGCACGTTACGGAAACCCGGCGCTGACCGCCTTCGGGCAGGAGCTCGCCGCGACCTGTGTGCGGATCATGGACGCCAGCGTCTAGCCGTCCCAGCCAATCCAGTTGTCAGGAGCTTTGCCGTGTCCATTCAGCTTTTTACCCGCGATGCCACCGATCCTAGGCTCCCTGCCAACGTGTCGGCCCGGCCCACCAACCCAGCTCCAGGCGTGCTGCGCCTCAAACTTGGCGATACCATCGTCACGGCGCTACTCGACGGCAGCATCGACCTGCCCCTTGCCTTGTTCCCCCGAACGGATCAACCCGAGGCGGCGGCCGTGCTGGAGCGGGAGTTTGCTCAGATGCCGGTCCGCGCCGCGCTCAACGCGTTCCTGGTGCAGCAGGCCGGGCGGACGGTACTCATCGATACCGGCGCCGCAACCGGCCTAGGACCGAGCTTGGGACGCCTTCCTGTGGCCCTTGCCGCAGCCGGCGTCGACCCGGCCAGCATCGATGTCGTCGCCATGACGCACCTGCACCCTGACCACGTGAACGGGCTGCTGACGCCAGGTGGCCAGGCTGCCTTTCCGAACGCCGAGCTGGTGCTGCACGCGGCCGAGCATGCCTTCTGGACCGACGATGGCGCCCGCGCCCGCACGCCCGCTGGGTTGCAGCCCTTCTTCGACGCTGCCCGCACCGGCATCGCACCATACGCCACGCGCACCCGCCTCCTCAGCCGCACCGGCGAGACGGTCATTCCGGGCCTGACCGCTCTGCCGTTGCCGGGCCACACCCCCGGGCACACAGGCTACCGCGTCGCCAGCAATGGGCGCGACCTGCTAATCTGGGGCGACATCGTGCATGCGCCCGCGCTGCAATTCGCGCGCCCGGAATGGGGCATCGCCTTCGACGTGGACATGGATGCCGCTGCCGCGACGCGCTTGCGCACGATGGCCATGGTTGCCGCCGACCGCGTGTTGATCGCTGGCATGCACCTTGACTTCCCCGCCTTCGGCCACGTCCAGGTCGGCACCGAAGCCAAGTCCTATCGCTTCGTGCCGATGCCCTGGCAGACCGCGTTTCCAGCGTCCGAACCGTGAGGCGGGACCAACCAAGGGCGACCGGAAAGTCCCCCGCCCGCTCCAACGCGCTCGTCCTCGCCGTCGCCCAGGGCTTGTTCACCGCGGCCGTCTCCATCGACCTGACGCTGACCGGGCTTACCGGCCACCAGCTCGCGCCGGACAAGTCCCTCGCGACCCTCCCCTTCGCGCTCATCACCGTGGCGGGCGCCCTTGTGACGCTGTTTGCGTCCCTGCTGATGCAGCGTATCGGCCGGCGCTGGGGCTTCGTGCTCGGCGCATCGACCTGCGCGGTAGGCGGTCTGGTGTCCGTCTGGGCGGTGTTCCACGACGCCTTCTGGATGTTCTGCCTGGGCACGGCGGCCGTGGGCGTGTTCCAGGCCTTCGCGCAGTACTACCGCTTGGCCGCCGCCGATTCGGTAGACGCGGCGAGCAAGGCCCGGGTCATCTCGATGGTGCTGGCCGGCGGCGTGATCGCCGCCGTGCTCGGCCCGGCGCTCGTAGCCTGGAGCAAGAACCTATTCCCCGTCCTGTTCGCAGGATCCTACCTCATGGTGTTCGCGCTCGGCCTCGCTTCGGCGCTGCTGATTGGGATCGGCTATCGGGATGCGGAAGCACCGGTCGCCAGCGCCGACGCGATCGAACGCCCGGTCCGGAGCCTATGGGCCACATTTCGCCAGCCAATTTCGCTGGCGGCCCTGGCCAACAACGTCATTGGCGGCGTCGTGATGATGTTCGTGATGACGGCGGCGCCGCTTGCCGCGGTCGGGTGCCAGCACTCGATCGACGATGGCGCCAACATCATCCAGTGGCATCTGGTCGGCATGTTCGCGCCGTCCCTCTTTGCCGGCCGCCTTATCACCCGGTTCGGAATGCCGGCGATCCTGTTCACGGGAATGGCGCTGAGCGCGCTATGCGGCGTGATCGCCATGGCCTCGACGAGCCTCGTGGCTTTCTATTTGGCGCTGCTCTGCCTCGGCGTCGGCTGGAACTTCATGTTCGTGGGCGGGACCACGCTGCTGGCCTCCTCCCACCTGCCGAATGAACGCGCCCGGGTGCAGGGCGTGGCCGAGTTCATCCGCTACGGCTTCACCGCCGTGGCGACGCTGGCCGCCGGGCCGGTGCTGGAGCAGTTTGGCTGGGCGGAGCTGAACGCGGTTATTTTCCCTCTGCTGGCGATCGCAGCCGTCCTGACCGCTGTGTGGGTCCGAGCCAGCCACACCAACGTAGCCCAGAGCAGAGCATGAGCGAGTGAACCTCTCCCATGACCGCTTTCCGGTCTGTCCGAATCGTCTCGGGCGGACTGGCTCGACTCGAGGGAGACTTCCCGGTGGCGTTGTCAGGTTGATGGTTGGGACGACGCCGAGGGCTGGCGGCTGATCAGCT